>NZ_CP022221.1:5363511-5669550 GCF_004114935.1 Bradyrhizobium zhanjiangense | reverse complement strand
CATAGCCGCCCTCGGCCGAGTAAGGATGCACGGCCTCCCAATAGCCCTTGGTCCAGCGCGTGATCTCGCCCGCTTTTTGCGGGTTGGGATCGATGCCGGCGATGACCATTGACCAGTTCGCTTCGCGCGTATTCCAGGCGGTGTCGTTCTTGCCAACGCGATGGACAGCGCCATCGATCGGATAAAGATGCATGAGCGAAAGCGCGCTCGGTGCATTCCGGGCCTGCTCGATATGCGCGTCAATTGCTTCGTCGGTCAGCTCTTTCACGAAATCGCCGCGCCAGTACCATTGCAGGCCTTTCGGGAAGAACGGGTCGAACATGGATTGGAGCGCCGGATAGGGCATTTCGCCCATCCAGTTGAAGAGCGGCGGGGGCAGCTCACCGAGCAACCTGGCCAAGACTGCCTGGCCATCTTCTGTCGGACCGTTGTAGCAGCCAATGATGGCACAGGCGCGCTTGCCCTGATGCTCCGCCGGGAATGGATCCACCGGTGGAACGGTCTTCAAGCCGACGAAGGCCCCAAGTTCCTCGGGAGCGCTAGGCAGGAAATCCCTGTATTTCCGCAGAACGCTCCGGGCATTTTCGAGATCCCAGAAGATCGGACCGGCAAAGACCCTGTGCACCGGATGAGCCTGGAACAGGAAGCTCGTCACAATGCCGAAATTTCCGCCGCCGCCCCGCAGGCCCCAGTAAAGGTCAGCGTTCTCCGACCCGTTGGCCGTGACGATGCGACCGTCGGCGAGTACGACATCCGCCTCGAGGAGATTGTCGATGGTGAGGCCATGCTTGCGGGTGAGATATCCGGTGCCGCCGCCGAGGGTCAGCCCGGCGATCCCGGTGGTCGACACAATTCCGGCCGGCACGGCGAGCCCGTAGATATGCGTGGCGTGGTCAACATCGCCTTGCGTGCAGCCGGGACCGACGCGGACAGTGCGCGCGGCGGGATCGACCCGCACGCCTTTCATCATTGACATGTCGATCATCAGCCCGTCCTCGATACTGCTGAGGCCTGGCCCATTGTGCCCGCCTCCGCGGATCGCTACCTGGAGTTCGTTCTCCATTGCGAAATTGACTGCTGCCACGACGTCGGCGACGTCGGCGCAGCGCGCAATCATCACGGGACACTTATCGATCATCCCGTTGTAGAGGCTCCGCACAGCGTCATAATCGGCATCCATTCGCCTGATAACCGGGCCGCGCATGTTGCCGATGAAGGTTTCGGTGGCCATGTCCTGCATGATGTCCTCCTATTCCACCCATGATCGGTCCTTGGATCGGAGATTACTCATGAGGTCCCCGAGCGTTCTCCGCCCGTTGAACGATGGTAAATCAAGCGCGGCGCCATAGCATCACAAATCTATAACAATAGACCTCGGGGCGGCCGCACGACACTTTGTCGGCAGGTGGACCCGAAGCGGACAGGAGGGGAGGAGCCCTGTTTGTCCTGTTCGGAGAGGATCGGCTACAAATGAACAAAGGGCAGGAATGACTTGGGAGGGGACATGTCCAACACGGGCTACGCACTGGCAGGCTTCGTCTCGTGGGCGCTCCTTCTGCTGGTCGTGATGGAAACCATCCGAACGTATCTCGTCGTGACTGGAAAAGTTGCGGCCAACGCCTTCACGCCGGATAACTCCGGACTATCGCCCTTCATGCAGCGCCTCGCACGGGCTCACGCGAATTGCATCGAAGGTCTACCGATTTTCGGCGGCTTGTTGGCGATTGCGATCATGGTATCAAGAACGGATGTTACAGACCCTCTAGCGTTTTGGTTTCTCGGCGCAAGAATTGTACAGTCGATTATCCATCTCGCGTCGAACAGTCCGATAGCAGTAAGTCTCCGCTTCACCGCGTTCGCCGTCCAGATGGCGATAGGTATCTACTGGTCATGGAAGCTGATGGTCTAGGGACTGGATCGCGCTCGGCATGTCAGCCGTTGAGGCCAGACCGGACGTGCCGAGAACGCGCCCCAATCGAGGCAGCATCGAAATCCCGCAGCACAGCAGTCCCCTGCTGTAGCCGAGGTGTGTTATGCTTCCAGTCGGAAGCACGGAGGGACCGGGAGTGAACCGGCGCTCATGCATCATGCTGCTCGGCGGCGCGGCGGCTTGGCCGCTCGCAGCGCGTGCGCAGCGAGGCGGGAAGGTCTATCGCGTCGGGATTCTGGAACCAATACCGGCGGCACGGAACGCCGCCAACCTCGAGGCTCTGCGCAAAGGTCTGCGCGATTTCGGTTACTTCGAAGGAAGCAACTTGATCATCGAGTATCGGTCGGCCGACGGTCGGGCCGAGCGGTTTCCGGATCTCGCATCCGAATTGGTTGGCCTCAAAGTCGACCTGATCCTGGCGAGAGGCACTCCTGCCACCACGGCGGTTCAGAACGCGACCGGAACGATTCCAGTAGTCATGATGACAATGGGCGGCCCCGGTGCGATCGTACCGAGCTTCGCGCGGCCGACCGGCAACATCACGGGGGTGATTACTTTCAGCACCGAACTGACAGCGAAACGGGTTCAGGTTCTCAAAGAACTGGTTCCTGGCCTCACGCGAGTTGCGTTGCTTCACAACATGGGCAATCCAGCTGTCCCAGCCGAATGGGAAGAGACAAAGATAGCGGCACGCTTGCTGGGTCTCGAGGCTGAGCTTCTTGACGTGCGGAGCGAGGGTGACCTGAGCCACGCATTCGAACTGGTGGTGCGACGGCATATCGACGGCCTCGTCGTTGGGGCAGACGGTCTCACCCAAATGCATCAACAAATGATCGTTGAATGGGTAGCCCGCAACCGTGTGCCCACCGTCTTCCCAGCCCGCGAGTTCGTTGAAGCCGGGGGACTGATCGCCTACGCTGTAAACTATCCTGACCTCTACTTCCAGCTCGCAGCCTTCATCGACAAGATCTTCAACGGCGCAAAGCCAGGCGATTTGCCGGTGCAACAGCCTACCAAGTTCGAGTTGGCGATCAATCTTAGGACCGCAAGCACGCTCGGTCTCGAAGTCCCGCCGACGCTGCTCGCCGCGGCCGACAAGGTGATCGAATAGAGGACCTGCTTGCTGTGTGCATTAGTCGGGAATTGGCCCCTCAGCTGAACAACGAAAGGGCCGCCGCAATGTCGGCTGCCTGCGGGAGACCGGACGTTGCACGATGGTTGCGCTGATGGGCGCTCCTGACCCTTGGCGGGCCAGAGAGATCTTGTGGTAAAATTCTCAGTTCAATTTTGTCAGACGGTCAGCCCGAACTCGAGCTTCATTCTGAGTGCGCGATCAAGGTAGCCTTCCAAGGATGTCCGAAGCCAGACTTCGACTTCCTCAATTGGCCCGTTTGAGACTTTCGGATTTGCGCTGATAACGTCCGCTAAACAGCGCCGACCGGAAACCCCAGCGGCGCGGGGCAACCGACGCGATTGACCCCGAGCGGACCTGCGCCAACCTCCAATGCGTTCATTCTCTGCTCCGCTGCTCGGTCAGGCCCCTGGAGCCCGCTTGCTTTTGGTTGGGTGAATGGTTTCGCCCCGAGCGAGCATTTCTACAAACTCGCGAATTCGCTTATTCCGCGTTTCGGGGCGCTTGGCATCGTTCACGCGATAGACGAAGGCGAACCTGTTGGCACGGTCGAGCGTCGCAAACGCCCGTTCTGCTTCCGAATTTGCAGCCAGCGCAGCCAGGAAATCGGACGGAGGTTCGGCTTTGCCCTGGGATTGATACGCCGCGCTCCAGCGACCATCGGCCTTGGCTTTCTGGATCTCGCTCAACCCGGCAGGTTGCATGCGCCCTTCGCGAACAAGACGCTCCGCCGTGTCCCGATTGATTGAGGACCATCGGCTCGCACTTCGCCGCGGCGTCATTCTCACTAAATAGTAATGCTCATCAAACTTCCCAAGCTGACCATCGATCCATCCGTGACATAAAGCGGCTTCGATGGCCTGCGCCTTGGTGATGGTTGCTTCTGGTGCGCCGGCTTTAGCGAGCTTAAGCCAAAAGCCGCTCTCGCTTCCCTCGTGTGCAGACAGATAGGCTTCGATGGATGGCAGGTCCGCAAATGATATGATCGGACCCTTTACATTGGTCATGCATCCTCCTCGCACAGGCGGTTAAACGATTCCCTATGAGATACGGGCCGTTCCGCGCTTGTATAGCCAGCATGCGGACTAGTCACTAACACCAGATTGAAGTTGCGAAGCCGCCTCTGGATGGCCTTTGATTTTGCAATAAGTGCTGACGGTTGACGTTCGATTCTGGCCGATGCTGCCTCGCTCGAAGCCCGTGCAAACCTCGGCTGACGAACGTAGACCGGATGCGGCTTTCAGAAAGGTAGACCGCCGACCTTGACCCTGGCTGTGTGAAAACGCTGGGCTGCTGTTATGATTCTCCTGTGATTCTATGGGGGAATCGATGAGGCGCTTCGTTGAAGAGGCGGATCGTGGGCAGCGGACGCTGTTGCCTGAATGCCTCGATGATTTCATTGACGAGAACAACCCTGTTCGCGCGATCGACGAGTTTGTCGATGCGCTTGATCTGGCCGAGATGTGCTTCGGCGGAGTTGCGCCGGCGGCGACTGGCCGGCCGTCGTATCACCCCTCGGTTCTCCTGAAGCTTTACATCTACGGCTATCTGAACCGGGTACAGTCAAGCCGGCGGCTGGAACGAGAGGCTGGACGGAACATCGAGGTGATGTGGCTGCTGGGTCGGCTTGCTCCTGATCACAAGACGATCGCGGACTTCCGCAAGGACAACAGCGTCGGGCTGCGTAAGGTCTGTGCGCGTTTTGTCGAGCTCTGCCGCGGATGGGTCTTCTCACGACGGCGAGCGTCGCCATCGATGGGAGCAAGTTCAAGGCCGTGAACAACCGGGACAGGAACTTCACGCGCGCGAAGGTGGAGCGGCGGCGTGCTCAGTTGGAGGAGAGCGTCGCGCGCTATTTGAGCCAACTTGACACGGCCGACCGACAGCAGCCGAGCGAGGCGCTGGCGGCGAAGGTGACGAGGCTTACCGAGAAGCTGACGAAGCTGAAGGGGGAGATGGGCAAGCTTGCTGCCTATGAGAAGCAGATGCTTGCTTCGCCGGATCAGCAAATCTCCCTGACCGATCCGGATAGCCGTTCGATGGCAACCAGTGGCCGCGGATCCGGCGTTGTCGGCTACAATGTCCAAGTCGCCGTCGATACCGACAATCACCTGATCATCACGCATGAGGTGACGAACAGCGGCTCAGATCGGGCACAACTTGCCAATATGGCCAGGCAGGCGAAGGCTGTTCTGAAGGCTGAGACGCTCGAGGCCGTTGCCGATCGCGGCTACTTCAGCAGCCCGGAGATCCTCGCCTGCCACGAGGCCGGCATCACGGTAACTCTGCCTAAGCCGATGACTTCGGGCGCCAAGTCGGACGGACGCTTCGGTAAGCAGGACTTTGTCTATTTGCCGGAGGAAGACGCCTATCGTTGTCCGGCCGGGGAGCGATTGCCGTATCGCTATACAAACGAAGAAGCCGACAAGATGCTGCGGCGATACTGGACCAGCGCCTGTAAGAATTGCTCGATCAAACCCCAGTGTACGCCCGGGTCAGAGCGACGGATCACGCGATGGGAGCACGAGGATCTGCTCGACGCCGTGCAGCAGCGGCTCGATGCGAACCCGCTCGCTATGCGCCTTCGTCGCGAGACTGTCGAGCACCCGTTCGGCACGATGAAGGCACGCATGGGAGCAACGCACTTCCTGACCAAAACCCTCCCAAAGGTAGCCGCCGAGATGGCCCTCTCGGTTCTGGCCTACAATCTGACCCGAGCAATGAATATCCTCGGGATCAGGCCGCTGATCGCCGCGATCGCGGCCTGAGACCGGACCAGTTTTGGCAAGACTGATGGTCCTGTAAGGCCGTTTTTACACGGCCAAGACCCATCTCGGACATTGGGACGCAGCTTCGGAGATCCGATTATTTGCTCATTCTCACTCGCTGTCTCGCCGCAAAGTGCTAGGCTTTGGACACGACGGGCGTTTCCTCCGTGGTGCTCAATGAGACGGCGCGAGTTCATGGGGCTGATCGGCGGCGCGGCAGCGACGTGGCCGCTCGGCGCGCGTGCGCAGCAACCGGCAAGGTCGGTCTACCGGGTAGGGTATCTCGCGAGCGCGTCGCGGGAGCAAACACTTCGTAATGTTGGAGCCTTCGAAGCGGGCCTGCGGAGCCTTGGCTACCGCGTCGGCGAGAATGTCGTCATCGAGTACCGTTTTGCCGACGGAGACATGGGGCGGCTGGCGGCGCTTGCCACAGAGGTGGCCGGGCTCGGCGTGGATGTCATCGTTTCCGGAACCAATGCCACCACGGTTGCCGCCATGAAGGCAACCAGGACGATCCCGATCGTGATGGCCAACAGTGCCGAGCCGGTCAGTGCCGGACTTGTTGCCAGTCTGGCGCGCCCGGGTGGCAACGTCACCGGGTTCAGCTCGGAGCCCGGCGATGAGATCAACGGCAAGCGGCTCGAATTTCTGAAGGACATTCTGCCGAACCTCTCGCGTGTGGGCATTCTCTGGAATCCGGACTTTGCGCCCAATCAGGACCGGCTGACGTCGCTGCGGGAAGTTGCCCAAGCGCTGGCATTGACTCTTGTCCCGGCCGAGGCGCGCGGGCCGGACATACTTGAACAAGCGTTCGCGACAATGGTGGGAGAACGCGCGCAGGTGCTTCTCGTGCTGAGCGATGGGGTGCTGTTCAACCATCGCGGCCTGATCGGCGTCATGGCCGTCAGAAATCGGCTGCCCGCAATCTCTGCCGTGAGAGAATACGCCGAAGCGGGCTTCCTCTTGAGCTACGGGATTGACTTACCAGATCAGTTTCGCCGGTCTGCGACCTTTGTCGACAAGATTTTTAGGGGTGCGAAACCTGGCGAATTGCCAGTCGAACGGCCGACCAAGTACGAACTTGTTATAAACCTCCAGACCGCCAAAGCACTCGGCATCAACATGCCACCGACCGTGCTGACGTGGGCCGATGTCGTGATCGAATAGGCACCATGACGTCGCTTATTGGCCTCTCGGCCGAACTGTCTATAAGCCGTCGCAAAGGCCGGTCTCGGAGGAGAGCCGGACCTGACGACTGAGCCCTATCCGCGTCTCGCCCCGCTGGAGGCGGGGCGAGATCGTTGCTCCCAGAGCAACTCAGATGAGGAAGTCGGTCGGGTTCAGGCTCGCCGTGTGGACGCCGTCGAGCGTGATGGCGTCGCTCGCCGACAGATGAATCACGGCATCGCCGGCGGCATTGTCGCTGACCAGGTTCGATCGCGTCCAGAACATATCACGTTCGAGGCTCCGGCCACCAAGCCGGGGCCTTTTCGATGCGGCATGAGACTCGGTGCGCGCCTCAGCCGTCGCGAGGCGCTTCGACAAAGCGCCGGGAGAGCTTTGCGAGGGTTCGGTCGGAGACGGGCGCGGCGCGGAACTCGCGGATGGCGCGGGCGAGCTCCTGATCCGACATCGGCCGCACCGGCTCGTTCAACGTTCCCTTCAGGAAGGCGTCGTTGATGCTGTCCAGATGCTCGCTTCGCTCCGACGCGAACAGGCGGCGGATGCGCTTAAGGATCGCAGTAGGGCTCATGAGATGGGCGGCTCGGTTCGCTGGGTGATGGAGGGGAGGAAGCGATCCGGTGCCGTTGCAAACCGGTTAGCAACCTGTGCTTCCGACTTGCGTTCTAGTTCGCTGAATACCGGCCAGATGTATCATTTGATCGAACCGGTGCGATTTTTGGCGGCCGCATGGATAAAGCCCACGACGTGCTGATCCGGAACCTGTGGGAGCACACCGCGCTGGCGGAGGAGGATGTCGCCGAAATCCGGGCGCTCACCTTCACGGTTCGCGACTTTGCGCCGAACGAGGATTTCATCCGTCAGGGCGATGAACCTGAACATTCGGCGCTGGTCGTCTCCGGCATGGTCGCGCGCTACCATCTGCTCGGCAGCGGGCGGCGGCAATATCTCGCGTTCCATCTCACCGGCGATCTTCCGGACGCGCAGGGCCTGTTCATCGATGAGATGGATCATGGGCTGAGTGCGCTGGGGCCGGCTTCGATCGCCTTCATCCCGCATCGCGAATTGTTCGCCGCCTTCCGACGGCGGCCCACTCTCGGGTTTGCCGTCTGGCGCGAGACGCTGCTCGATGCCGCGATCTTTCGCGAGGCCATCACCAACAACAGCGCCCGTCCCATGCAGGCGCGCATGGCGCACCTGTTCTGCGAGCTGTTCTATCGCGCCCGCGCCGCGCAGCTGGTCCGCGGCAATCGCTGCCGGATGCCGATCAGCTTGGCCCAGCTCGGCGAGACGCTGGGCATGGCGATTGCGACCGTGAACCGGACGCTTGCCGATCTCAGGCGAAGCGAAGCCATGGACCTGCGCGACGGTGAGCTGATCGTGCTGAAATGGCGCGAATTGCAGCGGCTCGGCGATTTCATCCCGGCGTATCTGCATCTGAAGCGTCAATCGGCACTGTGACGGCGTGTGCGCCAGTGCGCGGTCCAGCTCGGGCTGGGAACAACTCTCTCCCGGGCACGTCATTCATGAAACGAGGGAGATGCCCATGAAAGCGCTCATCGCAGCGATCGCGTTTGCCGCCATGACCGGGGCCGTGATCGCTCAGAATACCGGGCCCGCTCCGCAGAGCGGCATGGAAAGGCCGGAGAACACCAACGGCGCCACCGAGAAAGGGGCGATGGATACCACCGGCATGAATGCAAATCACGCAAAGCGGCCCGGCATGAAGGATATGTCCAAGGGAGAGAACAGGACCGACGGCAAGAAGAAATAAGGGTGCAGGCGTGGCCAACGCCATCCAAGCCGGTCTTGCAATTGTATCACCTGTCTCATTCGCGCGCGCAGCAATCGACCAGCGCGCGCCAGATGCGTTCGATCTGCAAGGTCCTTTGACGTTCGAAGACGGCATCGTCCTCCGCGCGAGGCGGCGTTGCGGTCCGCGTGTCGCGCGGCTCAATCCAGCGCTCCGAAATGGGATCGTACCATCGGCCGGGAGTCGTCACGTCCAACACCTTCATCGTCTACCCCATGCGCCTGTTGCTGGTGTTCTGGGTGAGGTTGCCATGCGCAGCCTGCTCACGAATGTTCTGCTTCTCGTCGTCGCGGCGACCCTTGGTGGTGTCGACGGGAACTGACGGCGCGCTGCCGGCGCCCTTGGGACTCCGGTTCTGCTCGGGAACGGGGCGCACCGTTTTCGTCAACGGCTTCGTCATGCGCATCGACTCCATCGTTGCCTGATGTGAGATCAACGCAATGAACGTTCGCGACGTTCCAAATGGTGCTGTTACGTTCTAAAGCGTTCTAAACACGATTGAACTCTGTTCTTGGCCGGAGAACTACGGGCATCGGGCGCCGGCTGCACGTGGCGGCCTGTTCAGGAGCGAACACATCTGCGACGGCGATCGGCGCCGCAGATGCCGAGCGAAGACCATTGTCCAAGCCGTGCGTCTATCCAAGCCGTGCTTCGCGTTCGTCCGGCGAGCAGCTACGCGCGGCGTGCTCGCGGTAGCGGGCGATCGCCCTGTTGGCGAGCATCAACGGCCGGCGCTCGCCGGTCTTGAGCTGCGCCTCGATGGCATCGAGGATGACGTTTGCGGACTCATCCGGCGGACCGAGCTCGCCGCTCTTCTCCAGGAAGCTCCAGGCAATGAAGAATGCGTTCTCGACGGTGCAGCGAATGGTCATGCGCTGCCAACGCCGTGCAGCCGCGCCCGTTCCGCACGCGGGGTCGTATCCCGGACCAATACGTGTCAGCGGAACCCCGGCCGTTGATCGCGCCACGGACGCGGCGGCGACGGCGTTGGTTACGCCGGCGCTTGATTCGCGGGTTTCAGCGCATCTCAGTTCTTGAGCACGATGCGACCGACCACCTTGCCGGCGCGCAACTCATCGATCCATTTCTGGACGTCGCCCATCGGCTCCTCGCGCATCGGCGTTGGCTTGATCTTGCCGGCGCGTGCCAGCGCCATCAGCTCCTGGGCTTCCGCGAGCGTGCCGACCATGAAGCCCTCGATGGTCATGCGCTTGTAGACCCATTGCACCATCGGCAGCGTGAACTGGCCGCCCATCAGGCCGGAGACCACGATCTTGCCGCCGCGTGCGGCGACCGCGACGGCAAACGCCATCGACTTCTCGTTGCCGGCGAAATCGACGATCTCGTCGAAGCCGCCCTCGGTCTCCTTGAGGATGCGCTTGATCACGTCAGGCTCGGCCGGATCGTAGGCGGTCGCGGCGCCGTTCTTCAGCGCGGTCTCGCGCGCGGCCGGTGAGAGGTCGGCGACCGTAATCGGCTGCTTGAACATCGCCTGGGCGAACGACAGGCCCATCATGCCGACGCCGCCGAGCCCGATCAGCAGGAGGTTGCGCTGGCGCGGACGGTCGACCAGACGCTTGAGCGCGCCGTAGGCGGTCACGCCGGAGCACATCAAGGTCGCGGCCTGATTGACGGGCAGGGGATCGTAATCGAGCAGATATTTGGCGTCGGGCACCAGCACATGGGTGGCAAAGCCGCCGTCGATGGAGACGCCGAGGAAGCGCTGCTTGACGCAGAGATTCTCGTCGCCGTTCTGGCAGTCGCGGCACTGGCCGCAGCCGATCCACGGAAACACCGCCTTCTTCGCGCCGACGAGTCCGGCGGGAACGTCGGGGCCGACTTCATCGACGACGCCGGCGATCTCATGGCCGAGCGTGAAGGGCAGCGTCATGCCGCGCGTGGTGTCGAGCTTCTTGCCGCCGCCGAGATCGGCGTAGCCGTCCTGGATATGCAGGTCGGAGTGGCAGAGGCCGCAGCGCTCGATGCGCACCAGCACCTCGCGACCTTGCGGCTTGGGCGTGTCGACGATGGTCTCGCACAAGGGCGCGTCGAACTTGACCAGGGACTGCCTGCGCATCAGCGCCATATTCTTTCCTCCGAAATTATCTCATTGTTTGAGCATGATCTGTTTCGGAAAACCGCTTCACACTTTTCCGGATCATGCTTCTTCGCTTCGTATATTGGCCAATTCACAGGCCATGGCAACAAAGCCCGCAATCGGAATGGTCTCCGCGCGACGGGTCGCATCGACGCCGGCAGCTTGCGCGAGCTGCGCGGGATCGACGCCCAGCGACTTCAGGCTTTGCCGCAGCATCTTGCGGCGCTGGCCGAAAGCTGCGGCTGCGACCTGCTCGAGCAGCCTGCGATCGCAGGCCAGAGGTTCTGCGCGCGGCTTCAGCCGCACCACGGAGGAGGTGACCTTCGGCGGCGGCACGAAGGCGGAGGGCGAAATGTCGAACAGGATCTTGGTCTCGCAGCGCCAGTTGGCGAGCACGCCGAGCCGGCCATAGGCCTCCTCGTCCTCATGCGCGACGATGCGCTCGCCGACCTCGCGCTGGAACATCAGCACCATCATCTCGTACCAGGGCGGCCAGGGCTCGATCGTGAGCCAATTGATCAGCAGCTGGGTCGCGATGTTGTAGGGAAGGTTGGCGACGATCTTTGCTCTTTCGCCATCGAGCAACGGACGCGGGTCGAGGGTCATGGCATCGCCATGTACGATCTCCAGCCGGCCGGGATAACGCGCGGCGATATCCCGTAGCGCCGGGATCGCGCGATCGTCATGCTCGATGGCGATGACGCGCCTCGCGCCGAGCGCGAGCAAAGCGCGCGTCAGCCCGCCCGGGCCGGGGCCGATCTCGACGATGGTGGCATCCTCGAGCGGCGCGGCGGCGCGCGCGATGCGCGCGGTGAGATTGAGGTCGAGCAGAAAGTTTTGGCCAAGTGATTTGCGGGCCGACAGCGCATGCTGGCGGATGACCTCGCGCAGCGGCGGGAGGTCGTCGATCGCGCTCATCAGAGGTCTTCTTCAGCCGCCATGCGGCTGGCGAGCCGAAGCGCCGCGATCAGGCTCGCCGGATTGGCCTTGCCGGTGCCGGCGATGTCGAAGGCGGTGCCATGATCGGGCGAGGTGCGGATGAAGGGCAGGCCGAGCGTGACGTTGACCGCGTCGTCGAAAGCGACCGTCTTGATCGGGATCAGCGCTTGGTCGTGATACATGCAGACCGCGCAGTCATAGGTCTGTCGCGCAGCCTCGTGGAACATGGTGTCGGCAGGCAGCGGGCCCCTGGCCTCGATGCCGTCGTTGCGCAGCGCTTTCAGCGCCGGCGCGATGATGGTCTGCTCCTCGTGGCCGAGCGAGCCGTCCTCGCCGGCGTGCGGATTGAGGCCGGAGACCGCGATGCGCGGCGCCGTGATGCCGAAGCGGGATTTGAGCTCGGTTGCGACGATGCGAACAGTCGAGACGATCAGCTCGCTCGTGAGCTGGGCCAGCGCCTCGCGCAGCGAGACGTGAATGGTCACCGGCACCACGGCGAGCTGCGGCGACCACAGCATCATCACCGGCTGCGGGACGTGGCCGTCCATCGCGGCGAGCTCGGCGAGGTATTCGGTGTGGCCGGGATGACGGAAGCCTGCGCGGTAGAGCACGCTCTTGGCGATCGGATTGGTGACGACGGCGCCGGCGCGGCCCTCGCGCACGTCAGCGACCGCCTGGCGGATCGAGGCGAGCGCGGCCGGCGCGCTCGATGCGTCGGGCTTGCCAGGCTCGGCCGTGGCATGCTCGCCGGTGGCAACCACGGGCAGAGCCTCGGTGAAGGCGGCCTCGGCCTCGCCTGGGCTCACCGCGGCGATCCTGATGTCGGCGCCGAGCGCCTTGGCGCGTCGGGCGATCAGCGCCTCGTCGCCGAGCAGGTAGAAGGCGCGCAGGTTCAGCTCACGGCGCCTGAGCCAGGCAGCGATGGTGATGTCGGGGCCGATGCCGGCGGGCTCTCCCAGGGTCAGGGCGAGGGGTTTTGCCGGGCGCGCTGCGGAAGGCTCGGCCATCAGCGGTTGCGATATTCGATCATCGCCGCCTTGCGGAGCTCTTCGAGATAGGCCTTCTGGGTCTTCTCGTACTTCTCCTGATACATCTTCTCGCGGACCTCGCGTTTCTTCGGCGTGTCGATCATGGTCGGCTTGCGCGAGCACAGCACCACCATCTCGATGCCGGCCTTGGTTACTTCGGGCGCGGTCAGATGGCCGATCGGCGTGTCGTCGAGCACCTTGCGCAGCGCCTCGGGTAGTTCCGCGGTGGTCTTGGTGATGCTGTCGCGGATGGTGGCGTTCGGCGTCGAGCGGAACAGCGAGTTGGCTTCCTCGCAGCTTCCGACGCGCGCGCGATAGCTGTCGGCTTCCTTCTTGCGTGTTTCAAGGAACGCCGCGGACGAGCCGCGCGGCACGATCAGCACGATCGGCTGCATCTTGTATTCGGTGCCCTCGATCTGGAGCTTCTCGCCGCTCTGCGCCTGCACGGCCTGCGCGACGTCACGCTCGCCGACGAGCAGCTTCTCCTTGTAGCGGCCGCGTACGAGGCTGGTCCAGACCATCTCGGACTTCATGCGGCTCTTCAGCGTCTCGGGGCGCACGCCCTTGGATTCGAGCGACTTGGTGAGCTGCTCCGGCGTGATGCGCATGCGCTGCGCCATGCCCTCATAGGATTGGTTGATGTCGGAGACGCCAGGATCGACCCCGTACTTCTTGCCTTCCTTCATCTTCACCTTGTCGTCGATCAGCTCGTTGATGACCTGCTCGCGGCTCGGCGCCTTCTGCGTCGTGAGCTGGTCGAGCTTCGAGCGCTGCTCGATGTCGAAATCGGTGATCGGATCGCCGTTGACCATGACGACGATGTTCTGCGCCCGCGCCGGCGCACCGACCAGGAACAGGACGGCGAGGACGAGAAGGGGGCGGAAGATAGGCAACGGAATCGTCATGGTTATCGCTCGCATGTCAGCTGCGTCGAGCCTGTGGTGAGGCAAGCGCGGCCAGCACTTCAAACCGCTCACTGGAGGCCCGAGGAACCGCTGGTCGTCGACGAGGTCGCCAGCGTGCGCAGGCCGATCTGGAACATGAACGCGTGGCTCAGCACGGGCGGTGCACTGCCCGCGGAATAGCTATAGGAAGTTACATAGTTCGCCGCCAGCACG
The DNA here is from genome assembly GCF_004114935.1 of Bradyrhizobium zhanjiangense. Lineage (NCBI taxonomy): Bacteria > Pseudomonadati > Pseudomonadota > Alphaproteobacteria > Hyphomicrobiales > Nitrobacteraceae > Bradyrhizobium > Bradyrhizobium zhanjiangense. Next base: position 5,655,542 of record NZ_CP022221.1, on the reverse strand, counting down.
AAGCAATCGTCGACATAGCCGGCGCCGAGCACATACTGGTTGATCTTGTTGGCCTCCAGATCCCAGCGGGCCGAGCCCGACACCACCCAGTTGGAGGCGACCTTGAGCGAGCCTGTCGTCAGGATGCCCTCGCGGCGGGTCAGATAGCCGAGTTCCGGCTGCGCTGCGTAATTGCCGTAGAGCACGGCGACCGACCAGCGATTGAAATTGGCGCGGCCTTCCGCCTCGAAACGCTGGACGTTCCAGGTCTGCTCGTCCATGCGGGAGCGGACGCTGAATGTATAAGTGCTGTTGGGTGAGTAGCTGGCGCTCGTGACGTAATCGGAACGCGGCTTGTCGAGACCGGAATTGAGGCCGGTATTGATGGTGTCCTGGACCGCGAAGGAGTTCAGGCCGAACAGGTGGTAGGACTGGCCGAACAGCACCTTGACGGCGCCGCCCTTGTCGAATTGCGTGGTGGACTGCACGCCGACATTGGCGCGGCCGCCGCCCTCGACGCGGTCGTAGCCGGAGAACTTGTCGACGCTGAACAGGTTCGAAGCGTCGAACACCATGCTCTGGGCGTCCTCGTTCGGGAGCTTGCCGGCATAGGTCTCGTTCGGCCGGATGATGATCTGCGCGATCGGCTCGACGGTGGTCGAGCCCCAGGGCTGAATGTTGATGAAGGGGTAGCGGTATTCCAGGCCCACGGTCGGCATCAGGCGGAACGCCTGGGTATCGCCGACGGGCAGGAAGTTCGACACGCCCGGCTGGTTGGAGACCGAGGAATTGATCGCGTCGGCGCGCAGACTGGCGAACGGCGTCCAGATCTGGCCGAACGGATCGGTGAAGGACTTGCGCCACTGCGCTTCCGCGGTGAGGCGGGTGTAGGTGCCGGGGAAGCCGCGCAGCAGGCACTGCGAAGGCAGACGAGCCAGCGGATCGGCCGACGCCGTCGTGCACAGGCTGTTGGTGTTGGCGGTCGTCGTGATCGGATCGAACACCGACCCGTCACGCGACAAGTTCACGAAATTGGTCTTGTAGCTGAACTCGCCGCCGAAGACGGGATAGTTGAGCACGTTCGAGTAGTCGATCACCGGATAGACGATCGGCACCTGGCTCTGATTGCCCGAATAGCTCAGCCAGTACATCGTGCGCGCATCGAAGAAGCTGCGATTGCCGACGCCGGTCAGATAGAGCTGCGACAGCGCTTCCGTCGGCAGCAGCAGGAACGAGCCGAGCGGATCGCGGTACTGATAGAGCCGATAGTCCGAGAAGAAATAGTAGTCGGACATCAGGACGCCGTCCCAACCCCAGACCCATTTGTCGTTCAGCGCGAACTGACCCTTGGTGTCGACGGCGCCGCGGAATTGGCGGTCACCGGGCTGCCCGGCGAACGCTCCCGGATCGAGCTGGTCGATGCCATAAGCGCGGATCTGGTAGGCGCCGTCGATCAGGCGCTGCCGGAATTCGCCCTGCAGCATCACGCCTTGCCGCGACATGAAGCGGGGCGTGATGGTTGCGTCCATGTCGGGCGCGATCGCCCAATAGTAGGGAATTTCGGCGCCAAATCCGGTGTTCGTCGTGCCCGGGAAATAGCCCGGCATCAGGAAGCCGGACTTGCGCTTCACGGTCGGGTCGGGCGTCGAGAAATAGGGCATGTAGGCGAGCGGCACGCCGAAGAATTCGAGCTGTGCCGTCTCGAAATACAGCATCTTCTCCTGCTGGTCGTGGATGATGCGCGCACCCTTGACCTGCCACAGCGGCGGCTTCTTCGGATCGTCCTTACACGGCGCGCAGGCGGTGTAGACGCCGTTCTCGAACACCGTGTAATTGCCGCTGGAGCGGTCGGCGCGGCTCGCGGCCATGCGGGTCTGGTCGGCGGTATCCACGCGCAGCGAATCGACGAAACCGTCGCGGTAATCGTCGGAGAGATCCATGATCTCGGCATAGGTGATCTTGCCGTCGGCATCCGTCATGCGGATGTTGCCTTCGGCATGAAGCCGCTTGGTCTTCTGGTCGTAGATGACCCTGTCGGCCTCGACGCTGGTGCCGTTGTAGAACAGCTGGACGTTACCGACCGCGGAGACGCGCGAGTTGTTGTAGTCGTAGTCGACCTCGGTCGCCTGCACCAGCATCTGGTTGTCGTTGGGAGCCCTCTGCGGCTTCGGACGCGGCGGCAGCGGATTATAGGTGTACTGGGCGGAGGCGGGCACCACTGCGGCAACGTCGATCAGCGCGCCGAGCGAGGCGGCAGCGGCGACAGCGAGCAGAAGCCTGCGGACGGACCAGCCGCACCCGTTCGCGCGCACCAATATGCGCCGCGTCGAACGAGACACGAGCCCTCGGTGGACGGCAGTCACTATCCGTCCTCCTGATAGAGCAAGGCCAAAAAGCCGGTGAGGCCGCCCACCACAACGGGCAACCACGCCGCAGCGATCGGATGCATCAACTCAGCCTTGCTCAAGTCCTCAGTTACTTTCGACAGGACGTAGAGCAGAAAGCCCGCGCCCACGCCACTCAAAACCATCTTCTGCACGCCGCCCATCCGGAAGAAGCGCAACGACACGGAGGCCGCCAGCATCACCATGGCCGCCAGCAAAAACGGCTGTGCCAGAAGCTTCTGATACTGGAGTCGGTATCCTGCTGTCGCGAAGCCCGAGCTTTCGGATGAGCGGATGTAGCTCGGTAGTTGCCAAAAGGACACAGTCTCGGGTGTGGAAAAGCTGTTGCGGACCTGCGCCTCGGTCAGCGTCGTCGGAATCTCGAGGCGGGCCTGATCGACCGGCGGGGAGTCCAGCGAGAAGCGTCGGACGTCCTTGAACAGCCAATGGCCGGCCTCCAGCGTCGCCTCGCGCGCCTCGATGCGTTCCTTGAAGTGCTGCTCTGTGTCAAACCGGAACAGCGTGAGGCCAGTGAGCCGGATGCCCTGCTGCTCGCTGCGCGCGGCATTGATGATGGTCTGGCCGTCGTTGGTCACCTGATTGAGCCAGAAGCCGGACGCATCCTGGATGCCGCCGCCGGGCGCCGAGCCGAACAGCTCCGCCTCCATGCGCTTGGAGAGTTCGCGCAAATTGGCCGACATCGGATTGTAGGCGACGGTGGCGATCACTCCGATCAGCAGGGCGCTGCCGAGCGCCGGCGAGATGAACTGCCAGGCCGAGATGCCGGCGGCGCGCGCGACCACGAGCTCGAGCCGGCGGGAGAGCGCGAGATAGCAGGTCATGGCGCCGATCAGCATGCAGAACGGCGTCAGCTTCTCCAGCAACTGCGGCACCCGGAATAGCGAGGTCTCGGCCACCATGATCGCCGAGGCGGATGCGAGGCCGGAGGTCTTGCGCACCATCTCGATATAGTCGACCAGCACCAGCAGCAGGAAGATGCTGGCGAACACGCCGAGCGCGGCGACCACGAAGCGGCCGGCGAAATAGCGCCCGAGTGTGTTGGTGAGCATGCTCATGCGGTGGCCGGCCGTCCGAACAGCCGCGCGATCCGCGCGTTCGATCTGTTGATGGCCTCCATCAGGCCGGGGGGCGGCTCGACCACGACGCCGCCGATGATCATCCAGAGCCCGACGCCGATCGCGCCCATGACCATCGCGTATTGCACCAGTACCGCGCCCGGCGATTTCACCGCCATCACGGAGCAGGCGAAGCCGGCCATGCGCAGGCCGAACACCGCGAGGATCGAGGAGCCGATCGAGAAATTGCGGCTCTGGCGGGTGGTGCGGGGCGCACCCAGGAACGCGAAGGTCAGCACGGCAAAAGCGAACGGATAGATCGGCGCCAAGATGCTGTCGTGCAGGGCCGAGCGGAACTGGCCGGGAATCTGCTTGTAGACGGGATCGTCCTCGGACGGCGAGAACAGCTCCCAGAGATAGCGTTCGCGGATGCCGAGGGTGACGTCGCGGCCCTGGCCGGAGAATTTCGACATGTCGAAGCCGTAACGGCCGAACGCCACCAGCGCCGGATCGCGCTTACCGGCCTCGAAGCGCTGGAGATTGCCCGTCTCCAGTACCAGGAACGATCCGGTGTCGTTCTTGACGACCTCGCCGTGCTCGGCGACGATCGAGACGCGCTCGTTCGGATCGCGGCGGTCGTCGATGAAGATGCCGGCGAGGATGCCGCCGGGCTGGCGCTCGCGGATCCGGATCGTCAGGTTCTTGTCGAGCTGGGCGAAGCGGCCGGGCTGCAGGATGTTGGTGAGCACGTCGGCAGTGATCTCGGCGTCCCACTGCTTGATCCGCCGCATGCCGTCGGGGGCAAGATAGGCCGCGATGAAGGCGACCAGCAGCGCCACCACGCAGGTGGCATAGAAGAACGGATAGAACAGACGGAATGGCGAGAAGCCCGCCGCATTCATCACGATGATCTCGGAATCGGTCGCCAGCTTGTTCAGCGTGTGCGAGATCGCGATCATCAACGCGATCGGCGAGATGATCAGGACCAGGGCCGGGATGACGAGGCTGGTGATGCCGAGGAAGGTGAGGATGGTCTGACCTTGGCTCGTCATCAGGTCGATGCCGCGCAACGCCTGCGTAATCCAGATCACGCCGGTGAGGCTGACCAGGACCAGCGCAAACGACGCCAGCGTCGTGCGGAAGATATACCTATCGATCGACCCCATGCGCTACTGCACGAATCCCACCAAGACCCCAATGCCAGCGGGAATCCGGCTGCCCGCCCCAATCCCGCAACGGGATCCCCAAGGGACGGCCAGCCATCGGTTCCGCCAGCTGACTCTCTCTACCATCCCTTTGATCCGTCAACAAAATGGCTGCCCCATGGCACCCTCAATATATGGTTAATATTTCGCGCGTTGTGGCCCGGCGGCCACGGCGGTGCTTGGCATCTGGCGGGCCGCTGGCCCATAGTACGAAAACCTCAGTGAATCGCAGTTCAGCTCCGGCCCGCGGCCGGGATCGCCGGACGGCGAAAAGTCCCATTTTTTGGAGAAGTTACCCATGTCCGATGCCGTCAAGGTCGGCTTTGTCCCGTTGTCTGCCGCGCCCCGTGGCATCCTGGTCGTGTTCTGCGACGACGGTCTGAAGCTCGGCCCGGCGACGGCCAAGGCGCTCGGCGGCGCCGCTGACCTGGTGAAGCGGGCGGCCTCCGCCGCCGCCTTCAAGGGCAAGAGCGGGGCCGCACTGGACATCCTGGCGCCGGAGGGGGTGAAGGCCACTCGCCTGATCGTGATTGGCGCTGGCAAGGCGGCCAGCCTGAAGGCGAATGATTTCCTCAAATTCGGCGGCGTGGCAGCGAGCAAGCTTCCGGCCGGGACCGCCGCCATGACCATGATGGCGGAGCTGCCCGATGGCGCCATGACGAGCGAGCAGGCGGTCGCGGTCGCCGCGGGCCTGCGGCTGCGCGCCTACAAGTTCGACCGCTACAAGACCAAGAAGAAGGACGGCGAGGAGGGCGGCTCGCGTGCCGATGTCTCGCTTGCGGTCGGCGATGTCACCGCTGCGAAAAAGGCGTTCGCCGCGGCCGGCCACGTCGTCGACGGCGTTGTCATCGCGCGCGACCTCGTCAACGAGCCGCCGAACGTGCTTTTCCCCGAGGAATTCGCGCGCCGCGCCGGCCAACTCCGCAAGCTCGGCGTCAAGGTCGAGGTGCTCGACGTCAAGGCGATGCAGAAACTCGGCATGGGCGCGCTGCTCGGCGTCGGCCAGGGCTCGATGCGGCCGAGCCGCACCGTGATCATGCGCTGGGACGGGGCCAAGAAAGGCGAGGCGCCCGTCGCCTTCGTCGGCAAGGGCGTCTGCTTCGACACCGGCGGCATTTCGATCAAGCCGGCCGGCAGCATGGAGGACATGAAGGGCGATATGGGGGGAGCCGCCTGCGTCGTCGGCCTGATGCACGCGCTGGCGGCGCGTAAAGCCAAAGTCAACGTGGTCGGCGCCATCGGCCTCGTCGAGAACATGCCCGACGGCAATGCGCAGCGGCCGGGCGACATCGTCACCTCGATGTCGGGCCAGACCATCGAGATCATCAACACCGACGCCGAGGGCCGCCTCGTGCTCGCCGACGTGCTCTGGTACGTGGCGAAGAAGGTGAAGCCGAAATTCATGGTGGACCTGGCGACGCTGACCGGCGCCATCATGGTCGCGCTCGGCACCGAGCATGCCGGCATGTTCTCCAACAATGACGAACTCGCCGACCGGCTGATCGCGGCCGGCATCGAGAGCGGGGAAAAGGTCTGGCGCATGCCGCTCGGCCCCGAATACGACAAGCTGATCGATTCCCAGTTCGCCGACATGAAGAACACCGGCGGCCGTCACGGCGGCTCGATTACCGCGGCGCAGTTCCTCCAGCGCTTCGTCGACGGCACGCCCTGGGCGCATCTCGATATCGCCGGCACCGCCATGGGTGCGCCAAAGTCCGACATCAACCAGAGCTGGGGAAGCGGCTATGGCGTCCGTCTCCTGGATCGCCTGGTGGCAGATCATTACGAGCGCAAATGACCGAAGTGCTGTTCTACCATCTGCAAAACATGACGGTGGAGAACGTGTTGCCGCCGCTTCTCGAGAAATCGCTCGAGCGCGGCTGGCGCGTCGTGGTGCAGTCGACGTCGGAAGAGCGCGCCGATGCGCTGGACGCGCATTTGTGGACCTATCGCGACGATTCCTTCCTGCCGCACGCGACATGGCGCGTGAACGATGCCGCGGACCAGCCGATCGTGCTGGCGATCGAGGCGGACAACCCGAACGGCGCCAATGTGCGATTCCTGGTCGACAGCGCCGCGCTGCCGCAGGACGCGGAGGGCTACGAGCGCATGGTGCTATTGTTCAACGGCGACGACCCGGACGCGCTTGCGCTCGCGCGGAGCGCCTGGACGGATTGCAAGGCGCGGGGATTTGATGTCACCTATTGGCAGGCCGACGAGCGGGGCCGGTGGCAGAAGCGGAATTAGCGCCGTTCGCAATTAATGATAATTTGCACTTTTCGAACGATGCTGGCTTCGGCCACCTTCGTGCCGCAAAGGGATGTTGGGACAATCGTTTAGGGCTGGTCCTTCACGCGGGGAATGAGTTTATCGTGCGACATCAAAAGCTTCCCGGCTCGCTCATGATTGCGTTGGCTGCCGTAGCGCCGCTGGTCGCGGGCTGCTCGGGCGCGAGCGATCTGCTGTCGAAGGACGCAGAATGGTTCCAGAAGCCCGGCCGTCTCTTCATCAAGAATATCTCGATCGAGTCGCCGCCACTCACGCCTGACAAACCGGTGGGAGCCGAGGATCTCGTCAGCGCCGACGGCGCCTGTCCCGGCATGGCGCCGCCGCCCGGGCCGGCCGATGCCAATGCATCGACCACGGCACCGGCGCCGATGGGCGGCACGGTCGCGCTCGGCCACACCGAATGCGACGTGGTGCGTGGCATCGGCGCGCCTTCGTCCGTCAACCTCTCCAACGACGCCATCGGCCGCCGCGTCGCCGTCGTGACCTGGACGACCGGTCCGCGCGCGGGCATCTACACATTCACGGCCGGACGCTTGTCCTCGATCGAGGGCAACCCCGAGCCGCAGCCGGTGCCGAAGGCCACCAAGCCGAAGCCGAAGAAGAAGTCGGCGTAAGCGTAACGCTTGCCGTTGAGGTCGCGTGCCCCGGACGCCGCGCAGCACCACAGTGATGCGCCGCTGAGCCGGGGCCCAGACTCGTGGCACGCTGGGTCCCGGCTCTGCGCAGCAGTGCAAAGAGTGCAGCAGCGCGTCCGAGACACGAGAGTGCATTGGAGCATGATCCGGAAAAGTTTGAAGCGGTTTTCCGTCTCTTGACGCAGCTCCTTTAGATCTGACGGCCGCTCCTCGCGATATGCTGCCAAAACGCCTCCGCGGCCTGCGCCAGACGAAGCTTCGGCCGGAACACGTGGATCTCGATCGGCACGAACCATTCCGCCCCGCCTGCTGCGACGATCTCGCCCGAGGCGAGCTGATCGCTGATCAGGCTCTCCGGCAGCCAGGCCATGCCGCGGCCGGCCTGGACCATCGTCACCAGCAGCTTTGCGAGATGAGAGGTAAAGGTTGTGCGCAGATGCGCGTCCAACGGCGACGTCGCGCGCACGGCTTCGAGAATTCGTCCCATGCCAGATTCAGGACGGAAGCTCAGGAACGGGACCGGCGCGGCTTGCGTTCCCGGGAGCTTGAAGCGGGGCTTGCGGCTTCGACTTGAAACCGGCACCGATGCCGGAATCAGCCTGTCGTCCCCGACATGCAGCGAGCGGAAATGCGACGGCGCCAGCGCCGTGGTCGCTGCCGGGTGGTAATGACAGAGCAGGAAGTGCGCATCGCCCGCGAGCAATATCCGCTCACAGGCCTCCATGTGGTTGGCGACCAGCTGCACGTTCGGAACGAACGCCAGCTTGGTCTCGATCCCGCGCAGCCAATCGGGAAAGAAGGTCAGCGACAGCGCGTTGGTCGAGGCGAACTTCAGCACGTCGGAGGCGCCGCGAGCCCGTTCCTGGGCGTCGAGCCGGCCGGCCGCAAGCCGGCGCAGAACGTCCTCGGCCGTCTCGCGAAAGCCTTCGCCGGCCGGTGTGAGATTGACGCTGTGGGTCGTGCGATCCAGCAGCGGCGCCCCGGTCCACACTTCCAGCGCCTGGATCCTGCGGCTCAGCGCAGGCTGCGAGCAATTCCGCTGCTCCGCGGCGCGCGAGAAGCTGCGCGTGGTCGCCACCGCGATGAAATCGTGCAGCCAGTTGATCTCCATCGCAGGTCTCCTGAATGTATTAGGTGTGCTTATGCATACTTTGCATAACGATATCAGAACACGACATTGGATTTCCAGTGTCATGGGCGGCACGGTGCAGCAAGACTTCTCTGGGAGGAAAGCGCGATGGCCGCGCGCACGCTGTACGACAAGCTGGTCGACACCCATGTCGTCCGCAATCTCGATGATAGCGGTCTCGTGTTGCTCTATGTCGACCGCACCGTGCTCAACGAATACACCAGTCCTCAAGCCTTCGCCGGGCTGCGCGCGGCTGGGCGCAAGGTCTGGAATCCGAAGGCCGCGCTGATGGTCGTCGACCACGTCAACCCGACCGCGGCTCAGCGCACCCGAGCGATGCCGGACCGAGGCGCGGCGCGGCAGGTCGATTACTTCGCCGAGAACGCCAGGGATTTCGGCATCGAATATTTTGATATCCTCGACCCCCGGCAGGGCATCGAGCATGTTGTTGCTCCGGAGCAGGGGCTCGTCATGCCAGGCATGGTGATCGCGGCCGGCGACAGTCACAGCACCGCCTATGGCGCGTTCGGTGCCCTCGGCTACGGTATCGGGACATCCGACATCGAGCACTATCTCGCGACGTCGACGGTACGCTATCGCCGGCTCAAGACGATGCGCATCCACCTGACGGGGGAGGCGCCGCTCGGCGTGACGCCCAAGGACATTGTAATGGAGGTGATCCGGCGGATCGGTGCCGATGGTGCGACCGGATATGCCGTGGAGTTCAGCGGTCCCGTCGTCTCCAACATGAGCGTCGAGGGCAGGATCGTGATCTCGATCATGATCGTCGAGGCGGGTGCGCGCGGCGTCGTGATCGCGCCGGATCAAAAGGTGCTGGATTATCTGAAGGGACGTCCGCGCGCGCCGAAGGGCGAGATGTGGGAGCAGGCGGCCAGGAGCTGGCTGATCCTGGCTTCGGATCCCGACGCTCGGTTCGATCGCGAGATCGCGCTCGAGGTTTCCGAAGTCGCGCCGCTCGTGACCTGGGGCACCAGTCCCGACCAGGCGATCGCCGTCACTGAGACCATTCCCGATCCTGGACAGCAGGCTGCGCCCGAGCGCGAGGCGGCCGCGAGGCGCGCCCTGGACTATATGGGCCTCACGCCCGGCCTGCCCATTCAATCCGTTCCGATCGACTTCGCTTTCATCGGGTCCTGCACGAACGCGCGGATCGAGGATCTGCGCGATGCGGCCGAGATCTTTCGCGGCCGCCGGGTCGCCGATGGCGTGCGTGCGATCGTGGTGCCGGGCTCGACCCAGGTCAGGGCCCAGGCCGAGGCGGAGGGCCTCGCAAAGATGTTCACCGAGGCCGGCGTCGAATGGCGGCAGTCCGGCTGCTCGATGTGCCTTGCGATGAACGACGATGTGCTCAAGCCCGGACAGCGTTGCGCGTCCTCGACCAACCGCAACTTCGAAGGCCGCCAGGGTCCTGGCGCGCGCACGCACCTGATGAGCCCGGCCATGGTGGCCGCGGCAGCCGTCACCGGACGCATCACGGATGTGCGTTCTCTCCTGGCAGGAGCACGCCAATGATTCCGTTCGGTCAGGTCACGGGCGTGGCTGCGCCCATGATGGCGCCCAATGTCGACACCGACGTCATCATGCCAAAAATGTTCCTCAAGGGCGTGGACCGCAGCGGCTTGGGCGAGGGCGCCTTCAACCTGCTGCGCTTCAGCGGCGGTAAGCCCAACGCCGACTTCATCCTCAATCGGGAAGGCTATCGCGACGCCAACTTTCTCGTCGTCGGCCCGAATTTCGGCTGCGGGTCGAGCCGCGAGCACGCGGTCTGGGGACTCCAGCAGCTCGGCATTCGCGCGCTGATCGGCACCAGCTTCGCCGGCATCTTCAACGACAATTGCGCCAACAACGGTCTGCTGACGATCTCGCTCGATGCCGATGTGGTGGCGGAGCTCGCCCGCGTCGTGGCCGACAGCTCGCGCAATGACGTCACGATCGACCTTGCTGCGCAATCGGTCCGGTTCGATCGCGGTCGCCGCTCGATCGGGTTCGACATCGAGCCGGACAGGAAAGAGGCCTTCCTGACCGGCCGCGATTTCATCGCCTCCACGCTTGTCTTCGCCGACGACATACGCGCCTTCGAGGCGCGGCATCGGGCGGAGAACCCCTGGATCGTCTGACCTGCACGACCTTGCGCGGCTCGAATCCGCGCGCCAACGACAAAACGACAAACAGCGGAGGAAGCTTTGGTAGACACAACATATCGCCCGGCCGAAGCGCCTGGCGCCGTTGCTGCAGCACATCTGGCCCGTCTCAAGGTCGGCCCGTTGCCGATCGGCATCTACGTCGCGGCCGCGCTCGTCTGCGCCGCCGCCGTCTATTCCGGCAAGCTGCCGAACGACGTGATCGGCGGCCTTTCGGTCCTGATGCTGCTCGGCTTCCTGCTGGGCAAGCTCGGCCAGACCATTCCGGTGCTGAAGCAGATCGGCGGCACCGCGATCCTGTGTCTATTCGTGCCGTCGGCCCTGGTGAGCTACGGCCTGATGCCAGAAGCCGCCTTGAAGGCGATCACGACCACGTTCCGAACCGCCAACTTTCAGTATTTCTTCATCGCCTGCCTTGTCGCAGGCTCGATCCTCGGCATGCCCTATCGGGTCCTGGTTCAGGGCTTCATTCGCATGTTCGTTCCGCTCCTGATCGGCACGATCGCGGCCGTCACCGCCGGCATCGCCGTCGGGCTTCTGTTCGGCCACAGCCCGAAGGACACGTTCTTCTTTGTCATCATCCCCATCGTCGGCGGCGGTCTTGCGGAAGGTGTCCTGCCACTGTCTATCGCCTATTCCGAGATGTTGCATCGGTCGCAAGCCGAGCTTGTGGCGCAGATGGTCCCAGCGGCGCTGCTCGGCAACGTCGTCGCGATCGTCAGCGCAGGCCTGCTGGCGCGCCTTGGCGAGACGCGGGCGGACCTCAATGGCAGAGGGATGCTGGTCAAAACCGGAGACGACGACATTCTCGGCGAAGCGCGGCCGGACCAGCCGATCGATCTCGGACTGCTCGGTGCCGGCATAGTGCTGTCGTGCGGCTTATTCGTGCTCGGCATGATTTTGGCGCCGCTCACCGGCATCCCCGGGCCGATCATGATGATCATCGCCGCAGTGGCATTGAAGCTGACCAGGTTGCTACCGGCCGAGATGGAGCTCGGCGCCTATCAGATCAACAAGTTCATGTCGACCAACCTTACTTTCGCGATCCTGGTGGCGATGGGGACATTGCTGGTTTCATGGCAGCAGCTCGTTGCCTCCTTCAATCCAGGCTACATCATGATCTGCACGACCACGGTGCTGGCGATGATCGTGTCAGGTTTCTTCGTCGGCAAGTGGCTGAACATGTATCCGGTGGAGGCAGCGATCGTGACCGCCTGCCACTCGGGCCTCGGGGGCACCGGCGACGTCGCCATTCTTGGCGCCGCGGATCGCATGGGCCTGATGGCGTTCGCCCAGATCGCCACCCGCGTCGGCGGCGCGATCATGATCGTGATCGCGACACTCTTGATGAAGTCGCTGTCCTGATACGGGCCGCGGCCTTCGCGCAGGACGAATGTTCCAGGGGAGATCTCAATGCTCGAATTCGAACAGATTGAATCATGCTCCGATCGATCAGAGACCGGGTTGACGCGCCGCCATCTGATGTCGATCGCGTTGACAACCGGTGCCCTCGGTTCGGCCATATTGGCGCCGGGTACTTTCGCTCAGGAGAATAATGCCGTGACGACCAGCGCGCTGCAAAAGTTGCTACCGGGGTTTCGACAGAAGCGCCTCAAGACCAGCGGGGCCGAGATCAACGCGCTCGTGAAGGGCGAGGGGCCGCCGCTGCTGTTGCTGCACGGACACCCGCAGACATTGGCGTGCTGGCACAAGATCGCCCCCAAGCTCGCGGAGCGCTTTACCGTGGTGCTGACCGATCTGCGCGGCTACGGCGACTCGAGCAAGCCCGACGGCGGCAAGGACAGTATCGCCTATTCCAAGCGGGAGATGGCGCGGGATCAGGTCGAAGTGATGCGCGCGCTCGGTTTTGACCGCTTCCAGGCTGTCGGCCACGATCGCGGCGGGCGCGTTCTGCATCGTTTGATGCTTGATCATCCGGACACCGTCTCCAGGGCGGTCCTGCTCGACATCGCGCCAACCGCGACGATGTACGCCAAGGTGAACAAGGAGTTCGCTACGCGATATATGTGGTGGTTCTTTCTGATTCAGCCGGCGCCGCTTCCGGAAACCTTGATCGGCAACAATCTCGAATTCTATCTGCAGACCCATATCAACAAGCAGAACAAGACGCCGGGCGCCATCGACCCGGTTGCACTCGAAGAGTATCGCCGGTGCTACACCCGCGAGACGCTGCATGCCGTCTGCGAGGATTATCGCGCCGCTGCCGGCATCGACCTGATCCACGATGAGGCGGATTCCGACAAGAGAATCGGTTGCCCGCTGCTCGTGCTGTGGGGCGGCAAGGGAGTTGTCGGGTCGAGCTACGATGTACTCGACACATGGCGCGCCAAGGCCAAGGACGTGCGAGGCGGAAGCCTGCCTTGCGGCCATTATCTGCCGGAAGAAGCACCTGAGTTGCTCCTCGAGCAGCTCAATGCCTTCTTGGCGTAACGACGGCGAGGCGTCTCGGCAGCGGTCTCCAGGATCGCTCGCCGGTCTATCTCACGCTCATGATGCTGGGGGCTCGCTGCCCGGCGAGTCCTCTGAGTGCCGCTTTCCCGGAGGCGCTGGTCCTCTTCAGGAAGGTGCTTGCGGGTCGAAGCCCTGCCGGCATTTGCGCCGGCAATGCCGCGACGGGCCTGCCAATCGACCTCACAAAAGGAAATTTAATTCAATCGCTAAGGGCAAGGTGCTTTAATACCGGTCCTGTGCATGGGGTTGTTTTGCAGGTTTTGATGCAGCCAATCGCGTCGGGAGGGTCAACCCGCCGCCTCGTCGAACTGCGTGCTCGCCTCCAGCCATTGCTCTTCCGCACGCGCCAGCGCATCGGCGGCATTGGCGCGCGCCTTTGACAGTTGCGCGGCCTGCTTGGGATCGCGGGTGAAGATGTCGGGCAGGGCGAGGGCCGTGTCGATCTTGGTGATGATCTCGCTGACGCGGGCGATCTCGGCTTCGGCTTCCGCGATGCGCTTCTTCAGCGAGCCGCGATTGTCCGACTTCGGGCGCTGCGGCTTTTCGTTTGCGGGACTGCGCTCGCGTGGGGCTTCGGCGTTGCGCGCGGACAGCACCAGGCGGCGGTACTCGTCGAGGTCGCCGTCGTAATTGGTCACGGTGCGGTCGGCGACGATCCAGAGCCGTTCGGCGCAGGCCTCGATCAGGTAGCGGTCATGCGAGACCATGATCACCGCGCCGGGAAATTCGTTGATCGCCTCGGCAAGCGCGGCGCGGCTGTCGATGTCGAGATGGTTGGTCGGCTCGTCCAAAATGATCATGTTGGGGCCGAAGAAGGTCGCAAGGCCCAACAGCAGCCTAGCCTTCTCGCCGCCCGACAGTTTTCCGGCTTTGGTATCGGCGGCCTTGCCGGAGAAACCGATCGCTCCGGCGCGGGCCCGCACCTTGGCTTCGGGCGCATCGCCCATCAGCTTGCGCACGTGATCGTAGGCGGACGCGTCCTCGTTCAGCTCGTCGAGCTGGTGCTGGGCGAAATAGGCGATCGACAGCTTGTCCGCGCGGGTCACCTTGCCGGAGAACGACGCGAGGCGTCCGGCCAGCAGCTTGACCAGCGTCGACTTGCCGTTGCCGTTGGCGCCGAGTAGCGCGATGCGGTCGTCATTGTCGATGCGCAGGGTGACGCGGTTCAGCACAGGCGTTGCCGGATCGTAGCCGACCGAAGCGTTGTCGACGGCGATGATCGGCGGCGACAGGATTTTTTCCGGTGCCGGAAAGCTGATCTCGCGCACGTCCTCGGTGACCAGCGCGGTGATCGGCTTCAGCCGCTCCAGCATCTTGACGCGGGATTGCGCCTGGCGCGCCTTGGAGGCCTTGGCCTTGAAGCGATCGACGAAGGCCTGCAGCCGCGCGCGTTCGGCCTCCTGGCGCTTGACCTGCTTGGCATCGAGCAATTCGCGCGCGGCGCGCTGCTCCTCGAAGGAGGAATAGGTGCCCTTGTAGAGCGTGAGCTTGCCGCGCTCCAGATGCAGGATCTGGTCGACCGAGCTTTCCAGGAGGTCGCGGTCGTGGCTGATCACGATCACCGTGCGCGGATAATGCGCGAGGTGATCCTCCAGCCACAGCGTGCCTTCGAGATCGAGATAGTTGGTGGGCTCGTCGAGCAGCAACAGGTCGGGAGCTGCGAACAGCGTCGCGGCGAGCGCGACGCGCATGCGCCAGCCGCCGGAGAATTCGGCACAGGGGCGGAGCTGATCGGCGGCGGAGAAGCCGAGGCCGGAGAGGATCGCGGCCGCACGGCTCGGCGCCGAATGCGCGTCGATGTCGACGAGGCGGGTCTGGATCTCGGCGATCCGGTGCGGATCGGTCGCGTGCTCGGCCTCGGCGAGCAGCGCCTCGCGTTCGAGGTCGGCCTTGAGCACGACGGAGATCAGGCTTTCGGGGCCGTTCGGGGCCTCTTGCGCGAGACTGCCGACGCGCCAGCGCGGCGGCAGCGTCACCGAACCGTGCTCGGCCGCGAGCTCGCCGCGGATCACCTTGAACAGGGTCGACTTGCCGGTGCCGTTGCGTCCGACCAGACCAACGCGCGAGCCGGGCGTGATCTGCACGGAACTCTGGTCAATCAGAAGGCGTCCGGCGAGGCGGATGGAGAGATCGGTGATGGACAGCATGCGGCCTTGTCACCGCAAGGCGCGACGAACGCAACCCGTTTTTCCGTGGTTATCGCTTGAGCATGATCCTGTCGGAAAACCGCTGCACACTTTTCGGGCTCATGCGCCGGTCAGTGCGATTCGCGCTCGCGCTGCTTCAATTCGTTGAGCAGCTGCTCGAGGTGCGTCGGGAGGTGAGGATCGGGGCGCAGATTCTGCTGAAGCCGTTCGCCCACGGCATCGCAAATCGAGCGGCTGGTGCGCCGGTCGATCTGTACGCTGTCATTGGCAAAAGGCCCAGCCATCGCGAGGTTCCATGCTCTTAAAGTAAAGACACGGTACCAAGTCATTGCCCACAAAATGGTTTCGCAACTCGCGGGGAATGTCTGAAATTCTCGTCAAAGTTGTATGAATCGCCCCATGTCCGCCCAAACAGAGGCCCCGGCGGGGGGAACGCCGGGGCCTCTCCTGAAGGGGGCCTTGGGGGGCATAGGACCCCTTTTGTCAGGAAGGTGCTTTGTCGGGCTCAGTAGCAGCGGTTGATCAGCCGCCAGCGGGGTCCCCAGGGGGTCGGGACCAGCCGGCGCACGTAGCAGCCGCCATAACCATAGGAGACGGGGCCGCCGACATAGAAGCGCGGTCCGCCCCAGCCGTGGTGCCAGCCGCCGCCGTGCCAGCCTCCGCCGTGCCAGCCGCCATGCCAGTGAGCGGAGGCGGAGGTCGGCGCCAGCGCGGCACCGAGCGCAACCGCGGCAACGGCGGCAAGCGAAAGTTTCCTCAACATGGTGATCTCCTCAAAACTGCCGGCGCGGGCCTGTCGCGTCGATGGAAAGGCCGCCGAAACGGTCTGCCTCACAATCAGGCTTGGGTTTCGATGGGCCTGACCTTACGCCCGCGAAGCTGAACCGAACCCTGACGGGGGTTTCAGGATCGGTTCATCTGGGTGAAATCGTTGTAATCAGCTGAAATCGCGGGTTACGACGCCTGCGGCGAAGCGCCCATGCGGCCGCCTCGGCGGTCGCTTGCCGTCCGGCAAAGGCGCCGATATAAGCCCCGCAACTCCGAACCACCGCATTCCTTCCAAGGACAAGACTTATGGCCATCGAACGCACTTTCTCGATCATCAAGCCCGACGCGACCGAGCGTAACCTGACCGGCGCGGTCAACGCCGTGATCGAGAAGGCGGGCCTGCGCATCGTCGCGCAGAAGCGCATCCGCATGACCAAGGACCAAGCCGAGACCTTCTATGCCGTCCACAAGGCGCGGCCGTTCTTCGGCGAGCTCGTCGACTTCATGACCTCGGGTCCGGTCGTGGTGCAGGTGCTGGAAGGCGAGGGCGCGATCGCCAAGTACCGCGAGGTGATGGGTGCGACCGATCCGGCCAAGGCTGCCGAGGGCACCGTCCGCAAGCTCTACGCCAAATCGATCGGCGAGAATTCGGTGCACGGCTCGGATGCGCCGGAGACGGCTGTAATCGAGATCGCGCAGTTCTTCTCGGGCAACGAGATCGTCGGCTGATCCATCAGCCGATAAGTTAGGACGACGGGGCGAAAGGACGTATTGTGAACTGGCTCTGGCAGATCTTCGATCCCGCGACGATCGGGGCGTTCTTCACCCAGTTTCGCAACGAGATGGCTGAACCGACCTTCTGGATCGCGGTTGGCAAGATCATCTGGATCAACATCCTGCTCTCCGGCGACAACGCGCTGGTGATTGCGCTCGCCTGCCGCGGCCTCAAGCCGCGGCACCGGCTGTGGGGCATGATCTTCGGCGCGGGCGCCGCAGTGATACTGCGGATCATCTTCACCGGCATCGTCGCGAGCCTGATGGGGCTGCCCTACCTCAAGCTCGTCGGCGGTCTCGCGCTGATCGTGATCGCGGCAAAACTGCTGGTGCCCGAAAACGAGGACGAGGACGACGTCGAGTCCGCCTCGCATCTGTTGCAGGCTGTCCAGATCGTCGTGGTCGCCGACATCGTCATGAGCCTGGACAACGTCATTGCGGTGGCTGCTGCCGCCAATGGCAGCGTACCGCTGTTGATCCTTGGCCTCGCCATCAGCGTGCCGCTGATCGTCGCTGGTGCCGCGCTGATCATGGCGCTGCTCGCAAAGCTGCCGGTCCTGGTCTGGGCCGGCGCGGCGCTGCTCGGCTGGATCGCGGGCGAGGTGATTGCGACCGATCCCGGCGTCGCACCGAAGCTGCACATGCTGTTCGACGGCCCGCTCGGCGCCTCGCTGGACAGCGTGCTCGGCGCACTTCGCATCCCGCCGCAGTTCGCCCATGGCGGCGGAGGCGGCGAATATTTCTGCGCCGCGCTCGGCGTCGTTGTCGTGCTGGTCGTCGGCACCATCTGGCGCCGGCGCAGCCTGAGCGCGGCCGCGCTCGAATCCTCCGAGGGGCACGCCAAGGCCTCGGCAAAGTAACTTCGACGCTCTGATCGGTCTTGCTTTTCCCTCCAGCGATGAGAGGCGAGCACGTCACTGATGTGCTCGCAGCGTTGGCCGCGGTACGCGAGCGATCACCGGCCATGGGCTTAGCGCAAGAGCCGAAATCTCCCATCATCGCATTCCTACAACCGCGCGCATTGTGTTCGCTTACGCTGCGCGGTAGTACGCAGCGCGCTTGGGCGTTGCGTGCGGTGACTCATCCTTCGCAGCCGACGCGCGATCTAGAGCTTATCTTATTATAAACTATTGAAAATAAAGGGGGCTTTCGTTGACTTAACGAAGGTTCCCACGGCACGTCCCTCCGACGTTCATGTTCATGAAATCGGAAGCTGGTGCGATGCCGTCGAGAGTGATTTGCCGTCCTGTTGCTGTTCTTGCGGCTAGCATCAAAACATTTCTGATGTGCTCCAGCCCGAGAGCCTTCGCGGTCTCCGTGGTCTCCATCGCCTTGTTCAGCGACGGCATTCTGCACGGCACCGACGCGCAAAGCGCTGTGCCGGAGACGGAGCGGGGCAGCACGTTGCCGGCGGTGACCGTCACCGCAGATGCGCCGAAGCCGCGCGCACGTCCACGCTCCAATCCAGGCCGAAGGGCTGGCCGTAGCGCGCCTGCGAACGAGCGGGCCAAGTTGCAAGCGGAAGCAACCCCCACGGCTGCGAGGCCGGGCGCACTTCCGCCGTCCTACGCGGGCGGGCAAGTCGCCCGCGGCGGCCAGGTCGGCTTGCTGGGCAACAAGGATTTCATGGATACGCCGTTCAACATCACGAGCTACACGGCGAAGAAGATTGAAGATCAACAGGCCACCACGGTCGCCGACGTCGTCAGCAACGACCCTTCGGTCCGTTTTACCGGTCAGACCGGTGGCATTCTCGACTCCTTCTTCATCCGCGGCTTTCCGATCGGGGAGGGGAATGTCGGAGAAATTGCCTTCAACGGCGTCTATGGCGTTGCACCGAACTATCGCGTGTTCACCGATTACGTCGAGCGCATCGAAATCATCAAAGGCCCGACGGCGCTGCTTTACGGCATGGCGCCAAACAGCAGCGTCGGGGGCACCATCAACATCGTTCCAAAGCGTGCTGGGGATATCGATCTCACGCGGGTCACGACCGACTACGCGACAAATACCCAGCTCGGCACGCATCTCGACGTAAGCCGCCGGTTCGGCGAGAACCGCGAATTCGGCATTCGCGTCAACGGCAGCTATCACAATGGCGATACACCGCTGGACAACCAGACCCGGGAGGCGCATGTCGGCGCCGCGGCGTTCGACTATCGCGGCGAGAAGTTCAGAGCTTCGCTCGACTTCATCGATCAGGAGGAAAAGTTCGACGCGCCCACGAGGCCGTTTCTGGTCGCAACAGGCGTCGCGGTTCCGACAGCGCCGGTCGGGCGGCGCAATGTCACGCAGTCTTGGGAATGGGCCAAAGTTCACGACAACTCGCTGCTGGGGCGCGCCGAATACGATGTGACGGACTCCGTGACGGTGTTCGCCGACGGCGGTGGCGGCAGGACCCAGGTCGATCGTCTGTTTGGGACGCCGACGATCCTGAACGCGGCAGGCAACACCACTTCGGCGCCGGGGCATTTCAAATTTGATATCGACAGGAACGTGGCCGATGCCGGTGTGCGTGCCCGGCTCGAAACAGCCGCGATCAGTCACGCCGTGACCTTCCAGGGCAGCTACTACACGGATCAGATCTCGCGCGGCTCTGTGTCCGGGACGCCGGTGTTGTCCAACATCTATGCGCCGATCGCTCGTCCCGAGCAGCTCGTTCCGGCTCCCGCGACTGTACCGAAGCTGTCGGATACCGAGCTGACCGGCCTTGCGCTGGCCGACACCATGTCGATTTTCCAGGAGCGCCTTCAGCTGACCGTGGGCGTCAGGCAACAGGGCGTCAAGTCGAACAACTACAACACCAGCACGGGCGCCGTTACGTCCGCCTACGACCAGACGGCGCTCACGCCGATGGTCGGCGTGGTCGTCAGGCCCTGGAGCAACGTTTCGCTGTACGCCAACTACATCGAAGGGCTCAGCAAAGGCGACATCGCACCGGCGAAGACGAGCAATGAAGGAGAAGTCCTTGCGCCGTATTTCAGCAAGCAGAAGGAAGCAGGCGTCAAGATCGATTTCGGCATGCTCGCGACCACGATCAGCCTGTTCGAGATCACCAAGCCGTCGGCACAGCTGGGGGCCGACAACGTCTTTCGGGCCGACGCCGAACAGCGCAATCGCGGCGTGGAATTCACCGTGTTCGGAGAAGTGCAGCCGGGCATTCGCGTGCTTGGCGGCGTGACGTTGATCGACGCGGAGCTGACAAAGACGAGCACGTTAGCCAATCTCGGCAAGACGCCGATCGGTGTGCCTCAGGTGCAAGCCAATCTGTCCGCCGAATGGGACACGCCGTTCGCACCCGGACTGACGCTGGTCGCAAACACCATCTATACCGGGCACCAATATCTGGATGGGGCAAACACGCAAGTTATTCCGGCCTGGACCAGGCTCGATCTAGGTGCGCGCTATACCACGCGCATCAACAACCGACCCGTCACGCTCCGGGCCCTGGTCCAGAACGTGTTCGAGACCAATTACTGGGCTGGCGTGGCGAGCTTCTCCGCGTTGGCGCAAGGCACGCCGCGAACCCTGCTATTGTCGATGTCGACGGATTTTTGAACCGGGTCTGTTTTGATGCGCGCAACGACGATGCGCGTTCCGAACATCACCGAGGTCAGACGCGGAGCCATGATCAGGCGCAGACGACGGGTGCTCTGAATGGACGAAAGAATCAGGGCGCCAAGACAAGACGGCTCCGCGCCCGCCCGTTTCCGAATGCTGCCCGGACGCATGCGGTACGCGCTGCTGTGGACTCACCGATGGCTCGGATTGATCGGCGGCCTCGTCGTGGTGCTGATAGGCCTCACCGGAAGCTTTATTGCCTTCTACCGGGAGATCGATGTTGCGCTGAATCCAGCGTTCTATGCTCCCGCTAGTCCGGAGCAAAAGGTCACTTTATCGGAAGTGATGCGCGCCGCCGCGGCGGCGGATCCAGCGCCGATTGCCACGATCCTGGCGCCGGATCGGACCTGGCCGGTCTGGATCGTGATACATACGCACGAAACCGCGCCTGGCCGCTACCCGAACCGTTGGACGACCATGGTCGATCCTTCGAATGGGAAGGTGCTCGGGCGGCGTGACTACGTCAACGCGTTCGCCCTCAAGGTCTATCGTCTCCACTACACGCTGCTGCTCTATGAGTGGTGGGGCAAGGAGCTCGTTGGCACGGCCGGGTTCATGCTGCTCGGTTTGGCCATATCGGGCCTCGTCCTGTGGTGGCCGAGGCCGGGTCTTTTCTGGCGATCGGTCTCGGTGCGCAAGAATGTCTCGCTGCTTCGATTTGTTCTGGACATTCATAGTGCGGCCGGCTTTTGGGCGCTGCTTGTGCTCTTGGTGATCTCAATCACCGGCGTTGGCATCGTTTTCCCCGACATGATGCGCCCCATCGTTGGTCTTCTGTCGCAAACGACGCCTGATCGCTCGCCACGGGTCGAAATGCCGCCTTCGGCAGAGACGCAGTTGCTCCCAGCCGATGCGATCGCGCGACTAGCGCAGGCGGCCAAGCCCGGCGTTGCAATCGCTATGTTCAATCCGCCGACCGCAACGCGCAACACCTGGCGCGTGCAGTTCCGTCCAGACGGTGCTGATCCCGCCGTGCGGGCATGGGGGGCGATCTGGCTCGATCCATGGAGCGGCGCAGTCGTGCACGACCGCAGTCCGGTCGCCATGTCGATGGGGGACCGCTATCTGGCCGAACAGCTCTGGCTTCACAACGGCGCGGCGTTCGGACTCGCAGGACGCCTGTTGGTCTTCGCCGCCGGATTCGCGCCTCTCGCCCTGTTCGTCAGCGGCCTGATCATGTGGCTCAAAAGACGTCCCGGAGGGGTGAGGGTCACCGCCGCACGATCGAGCCGGCGCGGTTGATCAGGCGGGCGAGTTGGCGGAAGCGGCTGCCGACGCGGTCGGCGACGAGATCGACGAGGCGGTGCTCGAACACCAGCATCAGCTTGCGGCCTTGATTGCGGAAATGCGTGGCGGGCAGCACACCCGGCCGCGCCGCCGAGATCAGGTGCGCGACGCGGAACGCTGCTCCCAAGAGGCGTGCACGTTCGAGCTGCGCCGGCGTCAGCAGGCTCTGCATGGTGGCCGGCGGCTGGTTTTCCTCGCTCAGGCCCGCGTAGCGATAGAACACCGACAGGCCGACGAAGGCGCGCTCGGTATGAGTGATTGCGCCGAAATTGCCGTTGACGACGAGGCTCAGCGTCTGCTCGCCACGATGATCAGGATGCACGCGCCAGCCGATGTCGGAGAGCAAGCACGCGGTGTGGCGCAGGCGGCGGTCCGCTTCGGTCTCGCGCAGCTTCACGACACGGGCGAGGCGGTCGGTCCAGGCGATCAGCTCGCGGGCGTGCTTCGCCGAACGCGACAGCAGCTGGTTTAGCTCCTCCGCGGCGCAGATCAGCCCGTCCTCGTTGCGTTCGGAATCCGGCAGCTTCTCGTGTAGCAGGCCCTCGCGCACGCCGAAGGTCGAGAACACGATGGTTTTCGGCTTCGCCACCCGAATGATGTGCTCGAGCACCAGTGCCGCATAGGTGAGGAGCGGGCGGCGTGCATCAGCGACGATCTCGATGTCGGCAAGCATGTCGGCGGCCGCAAGCCGGCGCAGGCGCCGCGAGAAGTCGAGCGCCTCGGCCGCCGGAATCGAATAGCCGTGCATCACCTGGAGCGGATAGCCGCTCTGGATGATGTGGATGCGCGCGAGCGCGCGCCAGGTGCCGCCGACCGCGTAGAAGGTGCGGCCGCTGCCCGCGGAAAGCTGCGGCACCTCGTCGAGCGCATCGCGCACGATGCGGTCGGCGCGCTTGAGCGATTTGTGCGCGAGGTCCTGGAGCGCGAGGCCACCGAGCGGCAGCGTCACGCCGCTGCGCACGCTGTTTCCGCGCACGTCGATCAGCTCGAGCGAGCCGCCGCCGAGATCGCCGACGATGCCGTCGGGATGATGGATGCCGGAGATCACGCCGAGCGCCGACAGCCGCGCTTCGCGCTGGCCCGACAGGATCTCGATCTTCACGGCGCAGATGCGCTCGGCCTTCGCGATGAAGTCGGGGCCGTTGGAGGCGTCGCGGCAGGCGGCGGTCGCAATCGCGAACACGCGCCCGACCTGCATCACGCGGCACAGCGCGCGAAAACGCTTGAGGGAGGTCAGCGCCTTGTCGACGGCGTCGGGCGCGAGCAGGCCCGTGCTCTGCACCTCGCGTCCGAGGCCGCACAGCGTCTTCTCGTTGAAGATTGGAATGAGGCTGCGCGCCAGCGCCTCGTAGACGACGAGGCGGACCGAGTTGGAACCGATGTCGATGACCGCGACGCTCGCGCCGCGCTTGCGCGGCTGCTTCACGTCGAGAATCCGGGATCAGGATTGGTGACGTTCGTTCCGGCGCGTGAGACGGCGCGGCGAGGATTCTTTGAGCGACTTTCCACGGCCAGACAGACTCGGATTTGTCATGAAGTAGTTGTGGACGTTGAAAGGCTCCTCGCCCTTCGCGGCCTTCATACGCGTTGAGGACCCGTCCGGCAACAATTGCCAACTCTGCTCATTGTCCTTCAGATTCGCGACCATGATCTGTTCGAGAACCTGCTGATGCACCGTGGGATTTTGCAGCGGACACAGCACCTCGACGCGGCGGTCGAGGTTGCGCGGCATCATATCGGCCGAGGAGATATACACAGCCGCTTTCGCACTCGGCAGGCCTTGGCCCATGCCGAAGCAGTAGATTCGGCCGTGTTCCAGGAAGCGTCCGATGATCGACTTGACGCGGATGTTCTCCGACAGGCCGGGAATTCCGGGCCTGAGGCAGCAGATGCCGCGCACCACCAACTCGACCTGGACGCCGGCCTGCGAGGCCTCGTAGAGCGCGTCGATGATGTCGGGGTCGACAAGCGCATTCATCTTCATCCAGACCGCGCCGTGCCGGCCGTGCCGTGCATGCGCGGTCTCGCCCTGGATGTGCTCGATGATGCGCTTGCGCAAGGTCAATGGCGACACCGCCATCTTCTCCAGATCGCTCGGCGCGGCATAGCCAGTGATGAAATTGAACACGCGCGCCGCGTCTCGGCCGATGGTCGGATCCGAGGTGAAGTAGGAGAGGTCGGTGTAGATGCGCGCGGTCACCGAGTGATAGTTGCCGGTGCCGGTATGGACGTAGGTCGTGAGGCTGCCGCCCTCGCGGCGCACCACCATCGAGAGCTTTGCATGCGTCTTCAGTTCGAGGAAGCCGTAGACGACTTGCACGCCGGCGCGTTCGAGGTCGCGTGCCCAGCGGATGTTGGCCTCTTCGTCGAATCGCGCCTTCAGCTCGATCAGCGCGGTGACCGACTTGCCGGCCTCGGCGGCCTCGGCCAGTGCACGCACGATCGGTGAGTTCTGCGAGGTGCGGTAGAGCGTCTGCTTGATCGCGACAACATCTGGGTCGCGCGCGGCCTGCTGCAGGAACTGCACCACCACGTCGAAGGATTCGTAGGGGTGATGGACGATGAGGTCCTTCTGCCGGATCGCAGCGAAGATGTCGCCGGCATGCTCGCGCACCCGCTCGGGATGGCGCGGCACGTAAGGGGTGAATTCGAGGTCGGGACGGTCGATGCGGGTGAGCTGCGAAAGCTCGTTCATGGCGAGCACGCCGTCGACCAGGAACACCTCGTCATCGGCGGCCGACAATGCGTGCTGCACGAAGCTCCGCAATTCCTCGGGCATTTTGGCGTCGATCTCGAGCCGGATCACCGAGCCGCGGCGGCGACGCTTCAGCGCGGTCTCGAACAGGCGGACCAAGTCTTCCGCCTCTTCCTCGATTTCGAGCTCGGAGTCGCGGATGATTCGGAAGGCGCCCTGGCCGTGCAAATTGTATCCGGGGAAGAGGCGGTTGATGAACAGGGCGGTCGCCTGTTCCAGCGAAATCAGCCGGACGGCCTTGCCCTCGGCTGGTAGGCGGATGAAGCGATCGATCTTGCCGGGCATGCGGATCAGCGCGTTCATCTGCTTGCCGTCGGCGGCGCGCGTGAGCTGGAGCGCGATGGTGAAGCCGAGGCTTGGAATGAACGGGAAGGGGTGGGCCGGATCGATTGCGAGCGGCGTCAGCAGCGGGAACACGTTGTTGAGGAAGTAGTCCTCGATCCAGGTCCGCTCCGCCTTGGTGACGTCCTTGCCCTCAACCAGCACGATGCCGACATCGGCGAGCGTGCCGCGCAGGTCGCGCCAGATCGCCTGCTGGTCGGAGGCAAGCTCGGAGACGGTGCGGTTGATCAGCGCGAGCTGCTCCGACGGCGTCAGGCCATCGGGGGCGCGCTCGGCAATGCCCTCGCGCACCTGGGCCTTGATGCCGGCCACGCGGACCATGAAGAACTCGTCGAGGTTATTCGCTGAAATCGACAGGAATCGCACCCGCTCCAGCATGGGGTGGCTGGGATTGACCGATTCCTCCAAGACGCGGCGATTGAAATGCAGCCAGGACAGCTCGCGGTTGATGAATCGCTCGGGGCTGGAAGCGATCGCCGGCAGGCCCTCGGTTTCCGGAGCTTTTTCTTTGATTTCAAGGGCTTGCGCAGAGTCCATGAGAAGTCGATCCATCCAGTTCACCCCAATTTGCGACTTACGCGCAAAACCGGCGGGAGCATGTGTTAGAGCGATGACGTTTCGATGACATTGATGTTCCGCCGCTCCGCCGCGTCAAGCGGCCTCGGAGGCGAGCGGGGTCCGGTCAGACATCCCGAAGCAGCTCGGCGGCCAGCGCCCGGGTGACGGGACGCCCAAGCCGCAGGGCCTCGCTGTCGAGCAATTCCACAGCCCGCCGGGCGGCGGCCGAGGACCGCTCCAGGCGGGTGGCGAGGTAGCTGACCACGCTCTCATCCACCGTGAGCTGGCGGTCGGCGCAGAATTTGACGATCAGGCCACGGAAAAGCTGGTCGTCGGGCGGCAGCAGCGCGACCACCGGCACGGCGCGCAGGCGCGAGCGCAGGTCGCGAAGCTCGATCTCGAGCGATGCCGGGACCTCGCGTCCGGTGAAGAGGACGTAGGCGCCATCCTCACGGGCGAGGTTCATCAGGTGGAAGAGGGCACGCTCGTCAAATTCTTTCGCCTTGACATCCTCGACCACTAGCACCCCGGTGGCGAGCGCGCCCGGGACCGCTGCGGCGGTCAGGGCATTGGCCGTGGTCGAGCGGGCGCCAGCCTCCTCGGCCCAGATCGCGGCGAGGTGGCTCTTGCCGCTGCCTTCGGGGCCGGCCAGCCACATGATCCGGTTCGGCCATTCCGGCCAGGCGTCGATCAGGCCGAGGCCGGCCACGTTGGCGGGGCCCTCGAGGAAATTGTCCCGACTGAGGCTTTCCGCATGCGGAAGCGAAAACGCCAATTGTCGGGGATGAACGCGGCCTGCCACGCTTGCCTTGCTCCATGCCGGCGCGCCGGCCTCGTTGGAAAAGATTCGACTTGATCGAGCGGGAGTTGGCCTTTTGCGGGGCCGCATCCCAACTCATTTGGCCTCGATCGTGCTCATGTGCCGCAGCCACTCGACGAGATAGAGCGACACGGACGAGAGCGTGAAGACCGTGACGAGGCCCATCAGGATCATATCATAGGGGGCCGGCTTGAAGCCGAAGGCAAGCGCGGCCAGCACCAATGCCGCGAACGCCACTTGGGCCACAGTGTTGAGCTTGGACACCTTCGAGGGCTTCATCTCGACCGGCCGGTCGAACAGCCAGGATACGATCACGGCGGCGACGATCATGATGTCGCGCGAGACCACGAGGATGACGATCCAGCGCGGAATCGCCCCCCAGATGCCGAGCGCCATGTAGATCGAGACCAGCAGCGCCTTGTCGGCGAGCGGATCGAGCAGGGCGCCGAGCTCGCTCGTCATGTTGAAGCGCTTGGCCAGGAAGCCGTCGACGGCGTCGCTGATACCGGCGATCAGGAAGACCGCGAACGCCACCTCCATTTGGCTCGACACGATGGCCCAGACGATGATCGGGACCAGCATGATGCGGCCCAGAGTAATGATGTTCGGAATACTCACGCGGCGCTTCCCGGCACCCGGATTGACCTCAGATCCGGCCCCCTCGGAGGCTGAACCGGTTGATATCTACATAGTATAGGGCGGGGCGCCATGCGAGCCATTGCGCGTCCCCGGAATTCGACGTAACCAGCCGCAAACCCACTGGAAATCGGGCATGACCGACCGCAAAAACGGCCTCACTTACGCCGATTCAGGCGTCAATATCGACGCCGGCAACCGCCTCGTCGACCTGATCAAGCCGATGGTGCGCGCCACCGCACGGCCGGGCGCCGACGCCGAGATCGGCGGTTTCGGCGGCCTGTTCGACCTCAAGGCGGCCGGTTTCAAGGACCCCGTGCTGGTTGCCGCGACCGACGGCGTCGGCACCAAGGTCAAGATCGCGATCGAGACCGGCCTGCATGGCGGCATCGGCATCGACCTCGTCGCCATGAGCGTTAACGACCTCGTGGTCCAGGGCGCCGAGCCACTGTTCTTCCTGGACTATTTTGCCTGCGGCAAGCTCGATCCCGAGGCTACCGCCGCGATCGTCGCCGGCGTTGCGGAGGGCTGCCGCGAATCCGGCTGCGCCCTGATCGGCGGCGAAACGGCCGAGATGCCCGGCCTCTACAAGGACGGCGACTACGATCTCGGCGGCTTTGCCGTCGGCGCCGCCGAGCGCGGCACGCTGCTGCCGCGCAAGGACATCGCGGCGGGCGACGCCGTGATCGGGCTCGCCTCGTCGGGCGTGCACTCCAACGGCTTCTCGCTGGTGCGCAAGATCGTGGAACAATCCGGTCTCGGCTTCGAGGCGCAAGCGCCTTTCGCGCCGGTGATGACGCTGGGCGGCGCGCTGCTGACGCCGACGCGGCTCTACGTCAAATCCTGCCTGCGCGCGATCCGCGAGACTGGCGCGGTGAAGGGGCTCGCCCACATCACCGGCGGCGGTTTCACCGACAACATTCCGCGGGTGCTGCCGAAGCACCTCGGCGTCGGCATCGACCTTGCACAGCTGCCGGTGCTGCCGGTGTTCAAATGGCTGGCCGCGCAGGCCGGCATCGCCGAGCTGGAAATGCTGCGCACCTTCAATTGCGGCATCGGCATGATCGCGATCATCGAGCCTGACCAAGTCGACAAGGTGGTCAAGGTCTTGACCGATGCCGGCGAGACCGTGGCGCAGCTCGGCACCGTGATCCCGGCCGAAGGCGAGCATCGCGTCGTCTATAACGGCCACCTCGACCTGGCGCTGTGATGAAGCGCCGCGTCGCCATCCTGATCTCTGGCCGCGGCTCCAACATGGCTGCGCTGATCAAGGCAGCGGCTGCCGCGGATTTTCCGGCAGAGATTTCGCTGGTCATCTCGAACAAGGCCGATGCACTCGGGCTCGAACGGGCCAGGGCGAGCGGCGTGACAACTGAGGTGATCGAGAGCAAGCCGTTCGGCAAGGACCGCGCAGGTTTCGAGAAGGTGCTGCAGGCCGCGCTGGACCGGCACGGCATCGAGCTGATTTGTCTGGGCGGCTTCATGCGCCTGTTCACGGCGGAGTTCACCAAGGCCTGGTACGGACGGATGCTCAACATCCATCCCTCGCTGCTGCCGTCCTTTCCGGGCCTCGACCCGCACGGCCAGGCCTTGCGTGCCGGCGTCAAGCTGTCCGGTGCGACGGTGCACTTCGTGATCCCTGAGACCGATGCCGGCCCGATCGTGATGCAAGGCGCCGTGCCCGTCAGCGACAACGATACGTCGGACACGCTCTCGGAGCGCATCCTCGAAGTCGAGCACCGCATCTATCCCGAGGCGCTGCGGCTGCTCGCGGCCGGCAAGGTCCGGATCGAGGGCGAGGTGTGCAGGACGGCGGGCAGCGGGCCGTCGGAGAATTTTTTGGTTTCGCCGGTGGTGAGCTGAAGCGACGTTGCTTTTGACTTCCCAAACAAAATCCCCCGGCAGAGCCGGGGGCAACGTCATGATCTCTCGCGCGTAGCTTTGAGAGAAATCAGGAGACCTTGAGGTTCTCCGCGGATGATTTGCCGCGGTTCTCCACGAGGTCGTATTCAACCACCTGGTTCTCGTTGAGGGTCGAGAGTCCGGCGCGCTCGACGGCGGAGATGTGGACGAACACGTCCTTGTCGCCGCCGTTCGGCTTGATGAACCCATAGCCCTTGGTCGGGTTGAACCATTTGACGGTGCCCTTTTGCGGCATCGCTAGTCTCCTCCACTAGATAGAAAAAAGACGCGGCCGCTTTTTCGCGTGCCACGCCACAAACGGGCTTCCGGAAGTCTGTTCGAGTCTTGAGTCTTAATGTCGCGAAACGCACAGCCGAGCGGCCAATTCCGATTGTGGCTAATATTGCAACATGAAAAGCGCGCGTTAGCAAGCAGGGCGCGAATTTCAAGATCGCACCGGACGCGCCCAAGTGCAATTTTCGACCTGTGGCCGGGGAACCACAATCAGGAGCAATCCCCCCCGTCGGGAGGCGTCAGCTGGTTGACCCTCCGTAACAGTTCGGCGCAAATCACCTCATGCGTGCGCCGCTCCTGTTGCATTTTTGCGCGCCGCCATTTGCTTTGGGATTTGTCGTCATGCGCTGCACCGCGCAGCCACCAGGGACACGGCAGACGATCGGGCTGAACCGCGTCCGCCGCGTCGCGGCAGCGGTCGCGACGACCTTTGCCCTTATGACGTTTGCGCTCATCGTGACGCTGTCGGCGGCGACGCCCGTCCTCGCGCAAAGTCCGACGCCGACGCCCACGCCGACCCCGACACCCACGCCGTCTCCGACCCCGGTCCCGATGCCGACCTCGACCAACTACGACCAGTCGGCCGGCAACAGCACGCTCAATCTCGGCTCAGGTTTCCTGGAGCGCCTCGGCAACCAAGCATCGAGCGGCATCAACCGGGCATCCCGGACCAATCCCGGCGGCGGCGGCGCATCGGCGAGCACCGAAGATCCGCGCTACCGCACCTGGTTCGAGGGCTATGGCATCTCGGTCCGCACCGATGCGCAAGGAGACTTCCTCGGCGACAAGCGCAAGACCTTTGGCGGTGTCGCCGGCATCGGCGCGCGGCTCGCACCCGGCGTCAATATCGGCTTTTCGGTCGACCAGAGCCACACCGACATCGACGTGCCGCTGGCGCTCCAGTCGGCGACACTCGACCTGACCCAGGTCGGCCTCAACGGCTCCATCGACAAGGGGCCCTGGACTTGGGCCTTTGCGGTGGTGCACGGATTCGGCAAGGTCCGTTCCAGCCGCGACACCGGCTTCGGCGTTGCGAACGCGGGCTATCGCGCCGCGGTCGACGGTGCGCTGACCGAGATCAGCTATTACTGGACCAAGGACCAGATGCGCATCGTGCCCAAGGGCGCGCTGGAATATGTGCGCGCCACCAGCGCGGCGTTCCAGGAGGCCGGCGGCCTTGATCCGCTCAACGTCGGCGCGACGGCGCTGTCGCGCGCGCGCGTCATGATCGGGGCCGAGATCGGTCGCTACTTCATCATCGACCAGAAAATCCTCGACCTGTCCGCCTACGGCAAGTTCGTCGACAATTTCCACCAGGACCTCGGATCGGTCCAGGTCAGCCTGGGGACCCAGAGCATCGTCGTCCCCGGCATCGGCGAGAGCCGCTACGGCATGGATGCCGGCGCCTCGGCCTCGCTCAGCCTGACCAGCGTCGCGCGGCTCTACGTCAATTACGACGGCAAGTTCCGCAACGAGCTCACCTCGCACCAGGGCACAGTCGGCTTCGAATACAAATGGTGAGCTGAAACTTACGCCGGCGTTGCCGCGGCATAGCCCGTCAGCCCAAAACCCTCGCGCGCGGCCGTCATCATCGGCACCAGCGCGTTCGGATGGATGAACTCGTCGCGGAAGCAGGGATAGGTCTTGGGATCGAAGATCTTCCTCAGCCAGTCGACCACGATCTTGTGCCGCTCGGAGGTGCGGAACTCCTTGTGATAGGTGAGCCAGAGATCGGCGTGGTGGCTGACGCCAAGATCGACGGCAACGAGCGGCGCACCGAGCGCGATCGACACCGTCGGCAGGAAGCCGATGCCGGCGCCGCGCTCGACGGCATAGAGCACGCCGACCGAGGAGTTGGTCTTGATCCCGACGACGCCTTCCAGCGACTTCAGCCCGAGCACGCGGGCGTAGGCGCCATCATCGACCTGCGGCGCGCTCTGCTTGATGATGCGGTGGTTCTTGAGGTCGGCGAGCGTTGCCGGCACGCCGTAGAGGTCCTCGTACTCCTTGGAGACGAACGGATAGATGTGCAGCCGGCCCAGCTTGGCGACGATCAGATCCGGATTGGTCGGTGGCTCGAGCTGGATCGCGATGTCGGATTCAAGCCGCGCGACGTCGGCCTGCTCCATCGCGCAGCGCAGATCGACCGTGATCCTGCGATAGGTCTTCTGGAAATCGATCAACCGCGGCAGGACCCAGAAATTGCCGGGTCCTTCCGTCACCGCGACGCGCACGGTGCCAGCGGTGTCGTTCGACGAACGCGCGGCGCGACGGAAGACGTTGAAGGCGTGACGCTCCATATGCGCGACGTCGGCGATCATCGCGGCGCCTTCGTCGCTGAGCGTGAGTCCGCTCTGGTCGCGCAGGAACAGCTTGCAGCCGATGCTCTCTTCGAGCCGGTCGATCCGGCGCATCAAGGTGGTGGACGTGAGGCCGAGCTCTTCGGCCGCGTTGCGAAAACTTTTATATTTTGCGCACGCTAAAAACAGCTTCAAATCGTCCCAGGACGCACCCAGGACTTCTTCACGGTGCTGCATCATCGCAGCACCCCGGTGCAATAACTGCTGCATACTCTTGGTCCCCAACCGCTAAGCTCGTCCTCATAGCGGGGTACGAAAGTCGCAAACGATAGAGGGGCGATCTCGGTATGGAAAGAGGCTCGTTTGCCGCAAGGCATGATTTGGACGCGCTGCCGCTGAGCCCGGACGTGGACGTCCGTTGCGCGCAATTTTCCGAAATCGCCGCGCTTTCGGAAATGGCGCATCGCCTGGTGCCGGGCGTGCAGATCGGTTCAGCAGAGCTTGCAAGATATTTCACCTTCGATCCTCAGAGCATCCTGACTTTCAGCCGGAAGGGCCGTCTGCTCGGCGGCATGGCCTTCCTGTTCCTCAATGATCGCGGACACGATGCGCTGCTGCTCGACGAGATCTGCCTCACCGCGCCCGAGACGCGCTATCTCGCGTCCGCAAAAGACGACGTCGCGGCCATCTACATCTGGGCGATCGCGACGACAGGGCGCGGTATCGCCGGTCTCGGCAAGGCCGCGGCTCATCTGCGACAGCTAAGGTTTCGCGGTGCCGATTGCTATGCGCAGCCGTCAACTGTGGCCGGACGCGACATCATGAAGGCGACCGGCTTTGTGCCTGTCCCAAGCTTCCAACCCGACCTCTGGTGCTACGAGCGCCCCTGGCATCGCCAGCCGATGCGCATGCCGGGTGCGATCATCCAAGCAAGGAGTTTTGCAGATGCACGGTACTAGAATTCCTCTCGCCAAGCCCGACTCCCGCGCCATCACCATCCGTCTTGCGCGCGATCCCAGCGATCTGATGTTGGTCACCGCGATCCGCTCTGCGGTCTATCTCGCCGAGCAGGATTGTCCGTTCGAGGAGGAGTTTGACGGCAACGACATGGTCGCCGCGCATTTCATCGGCTTCGTCGGCAACGAGCCCGCGGGCTGCCTGCGGGTGCGCTTCTTCGGCGATTTCGCCAAGGTGGAGCGGCTTGCGGTGCGTCACCAGTACCGGCGCTCGCGCGTCTCGTTCAAGCTGGTGCAGGCAAGCGTCGACTATGTGAAGCGCAAGGGCTTCCGCAAGATCTACGGCCAGGCGCAGGACCGGCTGGTCGATTTCTGGGCGCATTTCGGCGCCAAGCCGCTCGGCTACAACCGCAAGATCACCTTCTCGGATTTCTCCTACACGGAGATGCTGCTGGAGATCGAGCCGGGGCCGGACGCCATCACGCTGGACAGCGATCCCTATGTGATCATCCGGCCCGAAGGCGATTGGGACCGGCCGGGCGTGCTGGATGCCTCGGCGGGGCGGGCGGTGACTTCGCCGCTGCGGGATCTCGCGCTCGCCGACCGTTGAAACAGGTGCAGCTGCGCGCAAGACAATGCCGGTTTCCATCCACGATGATCCGCCGATCCTGATCTGCGCGGACCTCCAGGTCGAATATCTGACCCCTGGGCGCCGCCACGTCATCCTCGACGGCGATGCCGCCACCGAGCGCTGCCTGGAACTGCTGACGCTGTGGCGCAGCAATCTCTGGCCGGTGATGCATTTGAAGCGCATCGCGCAGGCGGCCTGGTTCAATCCGGCATCCAGGCTGACCGATTGGATCGGGGAGGCGAAGCCGCGTCCGGGAGAAATGACGTTCGAGCATCCGCTGCCGTCGGCCTACAGCTCGTCGCGGTTTGTGGACTACATGTCCAATATCCACAATGTGCGCTGCGTGCTGGCCGGGTTTTCCCTGGACGAGACCATCCTGGCCACCGCCGTGGACGGGTTTCACCGCAGCCATCGCTACGAGGTGGTCGCCGACGCCGTGGCCTGCCGGCAGCCGGGCACCGGCGATGCCGCCGCCTACAAGCGTGCAGTAGTGAATGTCATCGGGAATTTTGCTACGATCCATTCCAGCGCCGAACTGATCAGAACCAGCGGCGCCGTTGCGGTGTAGGCGGCCGCGATCGGCGGGTGGGGGTCGAAACATTGTCACGGGGAGAACAGCTCAAGGAGCTGGCAAGCGATTTGTCGCGTGCCGTCGAGACGGCGCGCCGCGTCGGCTTGCCCACGACGGTCTATCTGCTCTCGATGGCGCTCGTTGAGGTGAGGGAGGCCGCCGCCGCTGACGATGGGGATGACGACGACGCGGCTTGAGAGCTGCCCGATCCCCGATATGCGGCTTTGTGCAACGCTGCTGAGCGCTTGCTGCCGACGAATTGGCGTTGCAAGCTTTGTCTCATCGCAATAGCCAAGTGGCTTGATCATCAAGTGATGACGCTGGCTGTGCCGGCGACGTCACGACTTTAGGGATCCCTGCAAATGTCCATGCTGCCGAATTCGCCAGAGGCCCGGGATGTGGCCTACCAGCTCCATCCCTACACCAACGCGCGCACCCATCAGCAGGCCGGTCCCCTCGTGATTGAGCGCGGCGAGGGTCCCTACGTGTTCGATGCCGCGGGCAAGCGCTATTTCGAGGCGATGGCAGGCTTGTGGAGCGTCGGGCTCGGCTTCAATGAGAAGCGTCTCGTCGATGCCGCACACAAGCAGATGCAGGCGCTGCCGTTCTATCATACGTTCTCGGCCAAATCGCACGGGCCCTCGATCGACCTCGCCGAGAAGCTGGTCGCACTCGCGCCGGTGCCGATGAGCAAGGTGTTCTTCACCAATTCCGGCTCGGAAGCGAACGATACCGTCCTGAAGCTGATCGCCTATCGCTCCAACGCGCTTGGCCAGCCTCAGCGCAAGAAGGTGATCAGCCGCCTGCGCGCCTATCACGGCGTCACCATCGCCTCGGCCAGCCTCACGGGCCTGCCGAACAATCACCGCTCGTTCGACCTGCCGCTGCCGAACATCCTGCACACGGGCTCGCCGCATTTCTACAAGGACGGCGCGCCGGGCGAGAGCGAGGAGGCGTTCGCGACGCGCCGGGCCGAGGAGCTCGACGCGCTGATCCAGAAGGAGGGCCCGGATACGATCGCGGCCTTCTTCGGCGAGCCGGTGATGGGGGCGGGCGGCGTTATCGTTCCGCCGGCGACCTATTGGGACAAGATCCAGAAGGTCTTGAAGAAGTACGACATTCTGCTGGTCGCCGACGAGGTGATCTGCGGCTTCGGCCGTACCGGCAAGATGTTCGGCTGCGAGACCTATGGCATTAAGCCGGACGCGATGGTGGTCTCCAAGCAGATCACCTCGAGCTATTTCCCGCTGTCGGCGATCATGCTGAACGACCGCATGTTCGAGCCGATCGCTGACGAGAGCAACAAGATCGGTGTGCTCGGCCACGGCTTCACCGCGGGCGGCCATCCCGTCGGCTCGGCGATTGCGCTGGAGAATTTGAAGATCATCGAGGAGCGCGGTCTGGTCGCGCATGCCGCCGAACTGGGGAGCTACATGCAGGGCAAGCTGCGCGAGCTCGCCAGCCATCCGTTGGTCGGCGAGGTCCGCGGCGTCGGCATGATCGCCGCCCTCGAGCTCGTGCTCGACAAGGGGCGCAAGACGGCAGCCGCTACGCCCGGCGCTGTCGGCGGCATCGCAAGCCGCATGCTTCAGGAGCGCGGCGTGATCTCCCGCAACATGCTCGATGCCATCGCCATCTGCCCGCCGCTGATCGCCACCAAGGCCCAGATCGACGAGCTGGTCGCGGCGATCTCGGGTGTGCTGGAGGACATGAAGGGGGAGGTGGCGAAGCTGACGCCGGGGTAGGATCGAGTCTGTCAGTGTGGCCGAAGCAGCCAGCCACATCCACCGGTATCGTCCTGGCGAAAGCCCGGACCCATACCGCGTGATCTATCGATCGGGGTTCGTAGAAGTACCGAATGGCGAATCTTCGCCAAACTCCTCCCAGGGGTAATGGGTCCCGGCCCCCCGTGCGCAATTGCGCACTAGGCCGGGACGACACTGAGGGGAGGGCGCGGGCCTACGCCCGCTGCACCCCGACCACGCGGCCCTTTTCGATCGCGAGCGCCAGCTCGCCGCGCTTGAGCTTCAGCGCGGCATCGCCGAACAGCTCGCGGCGCCAGCCGCGCAGGGCCGGCACGTCGGCCTCGTCACTGGCTGCAATCTCCTCGAGATGGTCGACGGTGGCGATCACCTTGCTGGCGACTGCATGGCGCTCCGCGGTCATGCGCAGCAGCACCTTCAACAGCTCGACGATGGCGGCGCCATTAGAGTTGTTGCGCGGCTTCTCCAGCTTCGGCAGCGTCGAGAAATCCCGCGCCAGCCCGCGCTCGACCGCGGCGACGATGTCCGCGCCCCATTTGGATTTCTCAAACCCCTTCGGCACCGAGCGCAGATGGGCGAGCTTCTCCAGCGTGGTCGGCGCATGCGTTGCGATGTCGCTGATCGCTTCATCGCGCAGCACGCGACCGCGCGGCACGTCGCGGCTCTGCGCCTCCTGCTCGCGCCAGGCCGCGACCTCCATCAGTACCGCGAGGTCCTTCGGCTTGCGCACCCGGGTCTTCAGCCGCTCCCAGGCGCGCTCGGGGTGGAAGTCGTAGGTCCTGGGCGAGGTCAAAACCTCCATCTCGATGGAGACCCATTCGCTGCGGCGGCGCTTCTTCAGGTCGGCGTCAAGCGCTGCGAACACGTCGCGCAGGTGGGTGACGTCTGATACCGCGTAGTGCATCTGCTCCTTGGTGAGCGGCCGGCGCGACCAGTCGGTGAAGCGGTGAGTCTTGTCCGGGCGGTGACCGGTGACCTTCTCGACCAACTGGTCATAGGCGATGCTGTCGCCATAGCCGAGCACCATGGCCGCGACCTGGGTGTCGAACACCGGATGCGGGATGATGCCGGCCTGGTGCCAGATGATCTCGATGTCCTGGCGGGCGGCGTGGAAGACCTTCAGCACGCCTTCGTTGCCCATCAGCTCGAAGAACGGTTTGAGGTCGATGCCCTCGGCCAGGGCGTCGATGACGACGGCTTCCTCGGCGCTGGCCATCTGCACCACGCACAACAGCGGGTAATAGGTGGTTTCGCGCAGAAACTCGGTATCGACGGTTATGACGGGGTGCTTGGCCAGCCGGCTGCAGGCAGCCGCGAGGTCAGCAGTGGTGGTAATCAAATCCATGAACGGCCCATGACGAGATCATCAGCCGTTCTGCCGAAAGTGCAGTGATGTCAAGGGGCTCGATGCGAATTCAAGTCTTGCATTTGGGCCGAAATCGCATTTTTCCGACAAGAATCCTATTCGTAGCGGACCCGCTGCGAGGATTTCCGGGCGCACGGCAGCGCCACCACGAGCACGCACATGGCGACCAGAGCCAGTCCCAGGAACTCGAAAACCAACAGATCCACGGCGAAACCCCTCAGAAACATTGCTAAATTTGTCTGGGGTGCGTTGAGGGTCTGTTAATTCCAATGGTTACCGGCGGCGGGGCCGGGCTAATGGTGGACGGCAGGTTAACGGGCAGCGGCCGTCCAAACGAATTCGGCGCCCCGCATGACGGAGCGCCGAAGTTTGTTTGCGCGATGAGTTGCCGGCGTTACGGCAGTTTCAGCGACGTCTCCGCGTTGTAGGGCTTGAGCGTCTCGTCGGCGGCCTTCTGGGCGGCGGCGAGGGCATCCTTCGGCTGCTTCTTGCCGTTGAGGACCAGCATCACCTCGTCCTCGAGGTTCTTGCGCACCGGCACGGTCTTGTAGGTCGCGAACCAGGGCTTTGCGACGTCGAGCTGCTCGACGGCGGTCTTGGCGTCCGGGTTCTTGTTCAGGAAGTCGACCATGTCGGGCGTCTTGTAGGCGGCCATGTTGGGCGCGAAATAGCCGGTGGCGCGGCTCCACCAGGCGCTCTTCTCGGGCGAGGTCATCCACTTGATCAGGGTCCAGGCGGCCTTCTGCTTGTCGGCTTCGAGGCCGGCCGGAATGATCAGCGAGGCGCCGCCGATCGGCACGGCGTTGCGGACGTTGCGCGGGATGAAGGCGACCTTGTAGTTGAATTTGGCGTTGTCGCGCACATAGGTGAGCGAGCCCGTGGACAGCATCATCATCGCGGCGTTGCCGGAGATGAAGGAGGTGCTGACGGCGGGGCCAGGCGTAGCGCCGGGCGGATGCACCTTGTGCTTGGCGATGAGGTCGTTCCACCAGGAGAGCGCGCCGAGCATCGAGGGCGTGTCGTAATAGACCTCGCCGCCGAACTCCTCGTTGTAGTAGCGCCCGCCATTGGACATGGTGAGCGTTTCCATCATCCAGCCGCAATAGTCGTAGGCGCAGGGGATCGCAATGCCCCATTGGGTGACCTTGTCGCCCTCGCGCCTGGTGAGCTTCTTGGCCCAGTCGGTGAGCTCGGCCCAGGTCTGCGGCGGCTTGGTCGGATCAAGGCCCGCTTCCTTGGCCTTGTCGGCGTTGATGTAGAGCAGCGGCGTCGAATTGTGGAAGGGCACGCCATAGACCGAGCGGTTGATCACCGCGTTGCCCTGCAGCGCCGGGAAGAACTGGCCCAAGAACTTTTCCTTGGTGGTGCCGTCGGCGGCGATCAGAGAATCCAGATTGGTGAGCTCGTTCTCGATCTGCATGTCGAGCAGGAAGTTGGCCGACATGATCACGGCTGACGGCGGCTTGCCGGCCTTGATCGCGGCGCGCGTCTTGATCAGCGTGTCGTCATAGGAGCCGGTATAGACCGCGGTCGCCTTGACCTCGGGGTGGGTCTCGTTGAACTCCTTGATCAAGGTCCCCATGTCGCGGGCGAGCTTGCCGTCAACGGGGACGGGGAAGAACAAATCGATCTCGGTCGGGCCTTCGCCGGCGAGAGCCGGAAAGGCGAGGGCGCCGGCCATCGTGCCGGCAATGGCAAGGCCAAGCATGAGCCTGCGGGATAACAGCATCGGAAAATCTCCTATTTGATGCCTGAGGTGACGAAGGAGCTGATGAAGCGCTTCTGGAAGATCAGGAAGGTGACGAGCAGCGGTGCGATCACCATCAGCGTGCCCGCGGCGATGGTGCCCCAGGCCTGGGTGCCCTCGGCCGTCTTGGTGAAGACGGAGAGCCCGACCGTGAGCGGCCGCTTGTCCGGCGAGTTGATCACCATCAGCGGCCACAGGAAGTCATTCCAATGGCTGGTCACGGAGATGATGGCGAAGGCCGAAAAGCTC
Source organism: Bradyrhizobium zhanjiangense (assembly GCF_004114935.1). Taxonomy (NCBI): domain Bacteria; kingdom Pseudomonadati; phylum Pseudomonadota; class Alphaproteobacteria; order Hyphomicrobiales; family Nitrobacteraceae; genus Bradyrhizobium; species Bradyrhizobium zhanjiangense. The sequence continues at coordinate 5,616,724 of NZ_CP022221.1, read as the reverse complement.
GGCAGCGACAGCGGCACGTAGATGTGGCGGATGCGCTGAAACAGACCCGCGCCGTCGATCAGCGCGGCGTCCTCCAGCTCGGTCGGAATGGCCTCGAACGCTTGCCGCATCAGGAAGGTGCCGAAGGCCGAGGCAAAGAACGGCATCATCACGCCGGTGAGCGTGTCGTAGAGGCCGAGCTGCGCGATCAGGCTCAAATTGGGCACGATCAGCAGCACCGGCACCAGCATCAGCTGCATCAGAAACAGGTAGAAGATCAGCGTCTTGCCGGCGAAGGCGAGCCGCGCGAAGGCAAAGCCCGCCAGCGTGATCGTGACGAACTGCACCAGCAGGATGCCGGTGCAGATGATGGTGGTGTTGAGGGTGTAGCGCGGGAAGTCGCCGATCTCCCAGGCATCCCTGATGTTGTCGAGCGTCGGCTTCAGGCTCGGCATCAGCTCGGCCATCAGGTTGATGCCGTCGGAAGCCGGGCGCAGGGTCGCCACGCCCATCCAGAGGAACGGGATCAGCCAGACCAGCGCGAGCAGCACGGTCAGCACGAAGCCGAGCTTTGGCGTGATCTCGCGGCGCGTGGCGAGCGGAGCATCCCTAAACAGACGGTCGATCAGATTCATGGCCCGCCCTCGCGGTTCGCTAGCGTGCGGAACGAAAGCGCGGTGAGGCCCATCAACGCGGCCAGCGTCAGCAGCGTCGCCGCCGAGGCCTTGCCGACGTCGTAATGCTCGACCGCCTGCTGGTAGATGTAGAACAGCACGAGATTGGTCGAGTTGGACGGGCCACCCTGGGTCAGGACGAAGACGTGGTCGACTTGCGTCACCGCATTGAGCGTCGCGATCACGGTGACGAACAGGAAGGTGGGCTTAAGCTCCGGCAGGATGATGTAGCGCAGGCGTTGGAACGGACCGGCGCCATCGAGATGGGCGGCCTCCATGACGTCCTCCGGCACCGCCTGCAGGCCGGCGAGGAAGAACAGCATGTAATAGCCGGCGTTCTTCCAGATCGTGATCACCATGATCGCTGACAGCGCGATGTCGGGGTCACCCAGCCAGTTCGGCAGCACCGGAAGCAACCGGCCGATGTTGTAGTCGAGCAACCCGACATTGGGCAGGAAGATGAACAGGAACAACGCGGATGCTGCCACCATCGGGATCAGCACCGGCAGGAACAGCGCGGCGCGAAGTGCGCTGGTCACCGCGTTGGTGCGCGCGAGCGCCAGCGCGAACAAGAGCGCGAGGCCGATGCTCGGGATCGCCGTGCCGACGGCATAGATGAGATTGTTGACGACCGCGCCGGTGAAGGCGGGGTCGGCAAGCACCGCGCTGACATTGTCGAGGCCGACGAAGCGGACGGGCGCTTTCGGCGTCGTGCGCTGATAGAGCGCATCGATGAACACGCGCCCCATCGCGCCATAGGTGAACAGCGCGAGGAAGATCAGCGAGGGCAGCAGCAGCAGATAGGCCGGTAGCGATGCCTTGAAGCCGGCGGCGAAGCGCTTCAGGACGTGCAGGCGCGGTGCCGCCGAGGTCGCGACCGGGAGAGCCGCGGGTTCGGCGAGGCTCATCTCACCGCGCCGCAAACTTGAGCGCATAGTCGCGGCCGTCCATTCCCGCAGGCGGGTCGAAGGGGAAGCGCAGACTGGTGTCGAGGAAGTCGTGGCTGTGCACGACCAGGTTCTCATCGTCGATCAGCACCACGCCATAGGCCGGCGGTTCGTGGCTCGCCAGATGCGGCGCGTTGGCATTGAGCTCGAACCAGACCTGATGGTTGGTGCCGCGTAGCGTCGAGAACGGGATCTTGCCGTAGCTGCCGAAGATCGGCCGGTGCACATGGCCGAAGAAGAGGTGGCGGATGCGGCTGCGATAGGGCGCGATCACCTCGGCGAATTCGCCGCGCTGCTTCAGCGCGATCTCGTCCATCGCGAGCACGCCGACCGGGAAGGGCGGATGATGCATGAAGACGACGAACGGCATGTCAGCGGGCGCTGCGGCCAGCGTGCTTTCGAGCCAGCCGAAGCGCTTGTCGCACATCTCGCCGGCGTGGCTGGTCTCGTCCAGCGTGTCGAGGAAGACGAACAGGCCGTGCTCGGTGGTGCGCGTCCCCTGAACGAAGCCATTCTGATCGCGCGGCGCGGACCGAAGACCGTCGAGGCAGGCCACTCGCTTGTCGTGATTGCCGACCATGGCGATGTAAGGCATCTTCAGCGCGGCCATCGCGTCTGCGAAATTGGCGTATGATTCAGGCTCGCCCCAATGGGTGAGGTCGCCGGTCACGACCGCGAAGGCCGCGTCGGACTGATGCTTGTTGATGTCGGCGATCGCGGCATCGAGACGGGCGCGCGGGTCGAGGCCATAGAGCTTCAGCCCGGGATTCGCGAGATGCGTGTCGGTGAGGTGGATGAATTTGAAGGGCATGGCGCGCGTGTCAGGTCTCTGGGAGGATGGTCGCCTCCGGCAAGACGGCCCGCCAGCCGGTTAGAGTGAGAGTGTTTCAGTTTGATGACAGTGGTTGCCGACGCGGCAAATTGTTGGTCAGAACGGCGAGTGCGGTCAACGGGGTCGTCTCGCGTTGCGGCATCGAGCCTGTCGCAGTGCGCAGAGTGGGACGACGCAGGTAAATCCATCAGCATCGCGAGTGCAGGGATGGTTGAGGCGCCGAGGAAGATGGGTGCGCTGCGCTCTACCCATCCAACGGCATTTCTCACGTCCCGCAGAACGTCTGCAGCACCCGTTGACCCGGCAGCGGGGGATCGGCGTAGGCGGCGTAGTCCGGCTGGTCGTCGAACGGCTTGGCCAGTACCTTCACCAGCTCCTCGAACGGCGCGTAATTGTCATCGTTGACTGCGGCCTGGATCACGGCTTCGACGCGATGGTTGCGCGGGATGAAGACCGGGTTGACGGCGTGCATGGCGGCTTTCCGTTCGGCCGCGGTCTGCGGCTCCAGGGCAATGCGCTCGCGCCAGCGCTTGGCCCACTCGTCGAAAACCGAGGGATCCATGAATTGCGCGCGGACGTCGGCGTTGCCGGACTCATCGCCTGTGGCGTCGCCGAGCTTGCGGAAGGTGAGGGTGAAGTCGGCCTGGTTCTTGGCCATGGCATCGAGCAGGTCCTGGATCAGGGCGTCGTCGCTGTCGCGCTCCGTGAACAGGCCGACCTTCTTGCGCAGGCCGGCCTGATAGGCCGCACTGAAGGTCTCGGCGAAGGCGCCGAGAATGTCCTGGGCTTCGGCGACTGCTTTCTCCTGATCGTCGGAGAACAGCGGCAGCAGGCATTCGGCGAGCCGGGTCAGATTCCACAGGCCGATGCGCGGCTGGTTGGCATAGGCGTAGCGGCCCATCTCATCGATCGAGGAGAACACCTGCGCTGGGTTATAGGCATCCATGAAGGCGCAGGGGCCATAATCGATGGTCTCGCCGGAGATGGACGTGTTGTCGGTGTTCATCACGCCGTGGATGAAGCCGACCAAAAGCCAGCGCGCGACCAGATCGGCCTGGCGCGCGACAACGCTTGCGAGCAGGGCGTGATAGGGCCGCTCGACATGCAGCAGCTCGGGATAATGGCGGGTGATCACGTGGTCGGCGAGCCGGCGGATCGCCTCGGTGTCGCGGCGGACGGCAAAGAACTGGAAAGTGCCGACGCGGATATGGCTGGAGGCGATGCGCGTCAGCACCGCGCCGGGCAGCGCGGTCTCGCGGATGACGTGCTCGCCGGTGACGACGGCGGCGAGCGAGCGCGTGGTCGGGATGCCCAACGCGAACATGGCTTCACTGACGATGTATTCCCGCAGGACCGGCCCGAGCGCGGCGCGGCCATCGCCGCGGCGAGAGAACGGGGTGGGGCCGCTTCCCTTGAGCTGGATGTCGCGGCGGACGCCGTCCTTGTCGATGACCTCGCCGAGCAGGATGGCGCGGCCGTCGCCAAGCTGGGGCACGAAATGCCCGAACTGGTGGCCGGCATAGGCCATGGCGATGGGATCGGCGCCGGCGGGAACCGCCTTGCCGGCCAGAATTTCGGCGCCTTCCGGGGTCTCCAGCGCATCCGGATCGAGCCCGAGCTGGACCGCCAGCGGCCGGTTCAGCTTGATCAGCCGGGGCGCCGCCACAGGGGTCGGCGCGACGCGGGCGAAGAAGCTGTCCGGCAGCGCCGAATAGGAGTTCTGGAAGGGGAAATGGACCGTCATGGCCTCAAGATAGGGCTGGAACGCGTGATGGCAAAGGCTCGGCCCTTGAAAATGGACGCATCTGGCCCAAAACAGCGCGTTCCCTTGGTTGCCGCCTTGGGCCTCGTCGGGTAAACCCTGCCGCAACTTCGGACCGGCCGTTACAGGCCGTCCGATTCGCTTCCTCCGACATTGATTTTGGGACGACCATGCATCGCTACCGGTCACATACATGCGGCGCGCTCCGCGAGAGCAACATCGGCGAGACGGTTCGCCTCTCGGGCTGGGTCCATCGCGTTCGCGACCATGGCGGCGTGCTGTTCATCGATCTGCGCGACCATTACGGCCTGACCCAGTGCGTGGTCGACCCGGACTCGCCGGCTTTCTCGCTGGCCGAGAAGCTGCGCTCGGAATTCGTGGTGCGGATGGACGGCAAGGCCCGGCGTCGCCCCGAAGGCACCGACAATGACGATCTGCCGACCGGCAAGGTCGAGATCTATGTCAGCGAGATCGAGGTGCTGGGTCCGGCCGGCGACCTGCCGCTGCCGGTGTTCGGCGACCAGGAATATCCCGAAGACATCCGCCTGAAGTACCGCTTCCTCGACCTGCGCCGCGAGAAGCTGCATCAGAACATCATGACCCGCATCGAAATTATCAAGTCGATGCGCAGGCGCATGGAGGGGCAGGGCTTCTTCGAGTTCAACACCCCGATCCTGACCGCGTCCTCGCCGGAAGGCGCGCGCGATTTCCTGGTGCCCTCGCGCATCCATCCCGGTAAATTCTACGCGCTGCCGCAGGCACCGCAGCAGTACAAGCAGCTGCTGATGATGTCGGGCTTCGATCGCTATTTCCAGATCGCGCCGTGCTTCCGCGACGAGGATCCGCGCGCTGACCGTCTGCCCGGCGAGTTCTATCAGCTCGACGTCGAGATGAGCTTTGTCACGCAGGAAGACGTCTTCGCGGCGATGGAGCCTGTCATCACCGGCGTGTTCGAGGAGTTCGCGAGAGGAAAGCCGGTGACGAAGGGCTGGCGCCGGATTCCCTTCGCCGAGGCACTGCGCAAATACGGCAGCGACAAGCCGGACCTGCGCAATCCCATCGAGATGCAGGACGTCTCCGAGCATTTCCGCGGCTCCGGCTTCAAGGTCTTTGCGCGCATGCTCGAAGACCCCAAGAAGCAGGTCTGGGCGATCCCGGCGCCGGGCGGCGGCAGCCGCGCGTTCTGCGACCGCATGAACTCATGGGCGCAAGGAGAGGGCCAGCCCGGCCTCGGCTACATCATGTGGCGTGAGGGCGGCGAGGGTGCCGGTCCGCTCGCGAACAACATCGGGCCTGAGCGCACTGCCGCGATCCGCGCGCAGCTCGGCGTGAAGGAGGGCGATGCCGCCTTCTTCGTCGCCGGCGATCCCGACAAGTTCTGGAAGTTCTCCGGTTTGGCCCGCAACAAGGTCGGCGAGGAGTTGAACCTCACCGACAAGGAGCGGTTCGAGCTCGCCTGGGTCGTCGACTTCCCGATGTACGAGTACAACGAGGACGATAAGAAGGTCGACTTCTCGCACAACCCGTTCTCGATGCCGCAGGGCGGCCTCGAGGCGCTAAAGGGACAGGATCCGCTGACCATCAAGGCGTTCCAGTACGACATCACCTGCAACGGCTACGAGATCGCCTCGGGCGGCATCCGCAACCACGTGCCGGAAGCGATGGTGAAGGCGTTCGAGATCGCCGGCTATGGTGAGCAGGAAGTGGTCGACCGCTTCGGCGGCATGTACCGCGCCTTCCAGTACGGCGCCCCGCCGCATGGCGGCATGGCCGCGGGTGTCGACCGCATCGTGATGCTGCTGTGCGGCACCACGAATTTGCGCGAGATCTCGCTGTTCCCGATGAACCAGCAGGCCATGGACCTCCTGATGGGCGCGCCGTCGGAAGCCACCACCAAGCAGCTCCGCGAGCTGCACGTGCGGGTGAACCTGCCGCAGAAGTGAGTGGCTATTCGCCTCTCCCCGCACGCGGGGAGAGGCCGCGTCACATCGAAGATGCGAGGCGGGTGAGAGGGTACTCTCCGCGATTCGATCTGCTGATCTTGGGTCCGCTCTCTCCACCCGTCATTGCGAGCGAAGCGAAGCAATCCAGAATCTTTCCGCGGAGGCAGCCTGGATTGCTTCGCTTCGCTCGCAATGACGGGAAGGGATTTTCGCCAGGTCAGCTGTCATCTCATTCGCAGCGATAAGCCCTACAACCCCTGTCGACGCCTCGATCCTGAACTGCGCCAGCGCGCTCTCCGGATCGCTTTGCGAGAGCTGCATCAATTGCATCAGCGGCAGCTTGGCGCGGGGCGTCAGCTTGACGGTCAGCGTCTGCCCGGATGTCTCGACGAAGCCGGCGAGCGCATCGACCGCCATTCTAACGTCGGCATTGGACGCCGCGATCTTCTCGCCTTGCGCCCTGATCATCTCGACGATGGCGCGGCGCGCGGCGTCGCGGCTGACATTCTGCATGCGTGAGAACTGCGCGACGACGAGATCGACGACGCCGCTGTCGCGCAGCGAGAGTTCGAACGCACCGGCCTCCACCTGCGCCGCCTGACCCATCGCCTGCGCCGGATCAGTCGTGAAGAGGCCGCGCGGCACATTGGCGAGTGCGAAGCGGGCCTGCGCTTTGGCGAGGTTGCCGAGATCGATCGTGGCCGGCATCAGAGCGAATGCGCCTGACGACTCCGTCCAGGCGGCGCCGAGATCGAGGTCGATCGCGAGCTTGTCGACGCCCGCCATGACCAGCGGCCGCTGCGCCGGATTGGCGGGATCGGTCGGGGTGACCATTTTCACGACCAGGCTGGCCTTGCTCGGGATCGATCCGACAAGCTGGCCCCAGTTCAGGCTGACCGTGTCGATGGTGACGAACTGGCGCGTGTTCTTATAGGGCGCCACCACGCCCTTGATCTCGGCGCCTTCGAGCACGCGGAACAGGCCCAGCAACTGATCGGGCGAGGGCGCCTGCCCGTGACCGCTGAGGCCTGCCGCCCAGCGCATCAGGTTTGCCGCGCTGAACGATTTCGACGCGAAGCGCTCCATCTTGAACTGCCCCTGTGGGGACGGCGTATCGATGCCTTCGACCGCGAACTCGCCCTCGCGGTATCTGACGGCGTTGATCCTGGCCGTCCCTTGCGGCGTGCCCATCGAGGTCTTGCCGACCTCGATCTTGCCGATGCGAAGGCCCTCATAGAACCCGGCGAACTTCCCCATCATCTCGCGCGATTGCGCTTGTGTCGGGAGGACCGACCGATCCGTCGGCATGAGCGCAACGATCTCGGCCGGCCGGAATTTTGACGGCTGCACCGCGATGTCCTCGAAGGTGATCCCGTCGATGTCGATCCGCATGCCCTGGGTTGATTTGAGCACATAGGGGCCGGCCGACATCTGCCGGTAGACGCGGTGGTAGCTGGCATCGCCGGCCTTCTGCGGATCGAGCGCCGCGGCGATCGCGGTCGCGTCGAAATCGTTGACGATGATGTTGGAGAGATCGCCGGTCAGCTTGTCCTGCTTGCCCGGCTGCGGCACGTCGATGGTGAAGACGGCCCGGTCCGCCCTCATTGCATCGATCTTGCCGTGCTTGAGATGCTGGATGGCCAGACCGGAATAGGCGACCTCGCCGCTGCCGGCGGCGCTGCCGCTCGCATCGAAGCTCATCGTCAGCGTCGGAGCCGTGACTGACGATGCCGTGACGCTTGCGTACTGATCGAGCACATAGCGATAGATGTCGATCAGGGAGCCGCCTGTCGGCACATTCCCAGCGTGCAGGGGGCCGGCATAGTCGCGCAGGGCGAGTTGCGGGATCTTGTAGGACGCCTTCAGCTTCGTGGGGCCGACCGGGTTCAGTGCGACTTCGAAACCCGTGACGTCGATGCTGTCGGCCGAGAACCTGATATCGTCGATCAGGCGGACGTCGGTGCCTTTGATGCCGGCGATCTTGATCTGCGCCTGCTCGCCAGGAGCGATCGCGATGTCCTCGATCGTCACCGTGCGAGTGGGCAGATCGAAATCAATCTTGCCATGGCTCGCCTTGCCGCCGCTCGAACGGATCCTTTCGAACGCCGCCTCGACCTCCGCGGTGGCGCGATGCTGGGCATAGAGATTGAGGCCGAACCATCCGCCCGCTCCGAGCACGGCTGCCACGATCAGGCCGATCAGGATTCGCTTCATTCCCTTGCTCCAGTTGCTCGTTTTGCACCGTGCAACCTGGCATATTCGCGAAACGCCGGGTGGTCCAGGGAAAGCTATGGTTTTCAAGTATTTGACCACGCGTCCTGTTGATGGGGTCGCAATCGGATGTTGCCACCGGGGCGGCTGCCGTGCTTCATCCCGTTTCCACGGCCCGGAAATACCGTCCGCTCGGGCGGCCGCTCCGGTTCAGACATTTTGAGGCCGGTAACGCGAGGCGAGACACCGCATGTCGTCCTATTCTGATGATCTCCACCAGGCGGCGCTCGCCTATCACCGTCTGCCGCGGCCCGGAAAGCTGGAGATCCAGGCAAGCAAGCCGCTTGCCAACCAGCGCGACCTCGCGCTGGCCTATTCGCCGGGCGTCGCGGCCGCCTGCACCGAGATCGCCAAGAATCCCGCCGAGGCCGCCTCGCTCACCACCCGCGCCAATCTGGTCGCCGTGGTTTCGAACGGCACCGCCGTGCTCGGCCTCGGCAATATCGGCCCGCTGGCCTCCAAGCCGGTGATGGAGGGTAAGGCGGTCCTGTTCAAGAAATTCGCCGGCATCGACGTGTTCGACATCGAGATCGCCGCCGACACCATCGACCGCGTGGTCGAAACCGTGGCGGCGCTCGAGCCGACCTTTGGCGGCATCAATCTGGAAGACATCCGTGGACCGGAGTGCTTCGAGATCGAGGCGCGCTTGAAGGAGCGCATGAAGATCCCGGTCTTCCACGACGACCAGCACGGCACCGCCATCATCGTCGCCGCCGCCATCACCAACGGCCTCAGGCTCAACGGCAAGAAACTGTCCGACGTCAAGATCGTGGCGTCGGGGGCAGGGGCCGCGGCACTTGCGACGCTGAACCTGCTGGTGTCGATGGGCGCGCAGCGCAAGAACATCTGGGTTTGCGACATCGACGGCCTCGTGCACGAGGGCCGCAACACCTCCATGGACCGCTGGAAGGCGATCTATGCGCAGAAGACCGACAAGCGGACGCTCGCCGACGTCATCGGCGACGCCGACATCTTCATCGGCCTGTCCGCGCCCGGCGTGCTCAAGCCTGAGATGGCCAAGGCGATGGCCGACAAGCCGCTGATCATGGCGCTCGCCAATCCCATACCGGAGATCATGCCGGAGGATGCGCGCAAGGTGCGCCCCGACGCAATGATCTGCACCGGCCGCTCCGACTATCCGAACCAGGTCAACAACGTCCTGTGCTTCCCCTTCATCTTCCGTGGCGCGCTCGACGTCGGCGCCAGCGCCATCAACGAGGAGATGAAGCATGCCGCCGTCGAGGCGATCGCGCAGCTCGCGCGCGAGGCGCCGTCGGATGCGGTCTCCCAAGGCAGCCTCGACACCGGTGAGGCGGGTGGCTTCGGGCCCGGCTCGTTGATCCCGAGTCCGTTCGATCCTCGCCTGATCCTGCGCATCGCGCCGGCCGTTGCCAAGGCGGCGATAGAATCCGGCGTCGCGACGCGCCCCATTACCAATTTCGACGAGTATCGCGCGCTGCTCGAGCGCTTCGCCTTCCGCTCCGGCCTCGTCATGAAGCCGATGTTCGCCAAGGCCAAGACCCAGCCGGTGCGCGTGATCTACGCCGAAGGCGAGGACGAGCGCGTGCTGCGCGCGACGCAGGTGGTGCTGGAGGAGAAGCTGGCGACGCCGATCCTGGTCGGCCGTCCCTCGGTGGTGGAGGCGCGCATCAAGCGCTTCGGCCTCTCGATCAAGGCCGGCAAGGACTTCGACCTCGTCAATCCCGAGGACGATCCACGCTACCGTTCCTATGTGCAGACCTATGTTGAGGTCGCCGGCCGCCGCGGCGCGACGCCCGATGCGGCGCGCACGGTGGTGCGCACCAACAACACGGTCATCGCGGCGCTTGCCGTGGTGCGCGGGGAGGCCGATGCCATGCTGTGCGGCGTCGAGGGGCGGTATATGAGCCATCTGCGCCATGTCCGCGAGATCATCGGCTTCTCAGCCGGCATCAGCGATTACGCTGCGTTGGCCCTGCTGATCACGAGCAAGGGCGCCTTCTTCATCGCGGACACGCAGGTGCGGCCCAATCCGAGCGCGGAGGAGCTCGCCGAGATCGCGTCGCTCGCGGCAGTCCATGTACAGCGCTTCAACATCAAGCCGAAGATCGCCTTCGTCTCGCATTCGGATTTCGGCAGCTACGACACGGACTCCTCGCGCAAGATGCGCCGGGCGACCCAGCTCCTGAAGGAAAGGCATCCGGAGATCGAGGCCGACGGCGAGATGCAGGGCGACACCGCACTTTCAGCTGCTGCGCGGAAAATGGTGCTGCCGCACTCCAAGCTGGAGGGCGAGGCCAACATCCTGATCATGCCGACCCTCGACACCGCCAACGTCGCCTACCAGATGATCAAGTCGCTGGCGGACGCGCTCCCCGTCGGCCCCATCCTGGTCGGCCCGGCGCGCCCGGCGCACATCCTGACGCCCTCGGTGACCGCGCGCGGCATCCTCAACATGACGGCTGTTGCAGTCGTGGAGGCGCAGGAACGGGCAGCGCGGCAGCAGCCGACGTTGTTTACCTGAGGCGCGATCTCTTCGCCTCTCCCCGCTTGCGGGGAGAGGCCGGATCGCATCGACAGATGCGATCCGGGTGAGGGGGACTTTCCGCGAGTCCAACTCTCACCGTCCCCGCAGAGGCTCCCCCTCACCCCAACCCTCTCCCCGCAAGCGGGGCGAGGGAGCAGACCTCCGGCGCATCCGCGCTTCAATCTTTTCAAAACGGTTTGCGATTTCCCCGTTTGTAAACCGTCGCACGACTCTTCATAATCGCCCGGCACTCGCGTCAAGACGCCGATTTCAAAAAGCCTGAGCCAAGAGGCCGATCATGCCAGCGTTCGTGACTTTCGGGCGAATCCTGTTCGCCGTGCTGTTCATCTACACGGGCGCGACCAAGCTCTTTGCCATCCAGGCGACCGCCGACTTCATCGCCACCAAGCTCGTGGTGCCCGACGTCGTCGCGCCTTACGCCAAGCAGCTCGAGACGGCGACTGCCATGACCACGCCGCAACTCCTGGCGATCGCCGTCGGCGGGCTCGAGATCATCGCCGGACTGATGATCGCGCTGAATTTCGGCGCGCGATTGTTCGCGATGCTGCTGATCATCTACGTCGCGGTCGCGACCGTGCTGTTCGATGACTTCTGGAACCAGGCGCCGCCCGACAACGCCAAGATGGTGGTCGACGCGCTGAAGAATCTGTCGATCATCGGCGCGCTGTGCATGATCATCGGCTACGGCCGCACCACGCGCCCGGCGGAGGCGGCCTACGGCGACGTGTAGCGCTACGTCCTGCGCCACGGGGTCACAGTCACCTCATGCGCCGCGTCGAGCAGGTACGGCGCCCCTGGCTTCATCCCGTGCGAGGCGAGCACCTCGTGCGGGGTCCGCTGGGGCACGCCGACAAAACAGCCCTCGCCGCCGGGCAGTCGAACGTGCGGCGCCTCCGACAGCCAGAACGTGTCGTAGCGGTCCATGAACATGTCGAAGACCACGGGGCCGCCGATGACGGCGACCATGCCGGAGGCGACGTCGGCAAAGGCGCAGGCCTCTTCGAAGCGCGCGTGATCCGGATTCCACAATGTCGCGTTCGGCATTTCAGGATCGACGGTCAACGCCTTGATCTTGCGGGTCAGGATCAGCCGCTTGCGCTTCGGCGAATTCGGCTGGTGCTCGTGCGAATTGCGGCCGTGCACGATCAGCGCGGCGCGATCGAGCGCCTGCTCAAAGAACAGCTTGTCGCCGTCGAACTTCAGACTGTCCGGCATGACGTGCGCCGCGTCGGCGAGCATGCCGTCCGCCGAGACGATGACGTAGCCTTCGAACCGGAAAGACAATTGCCTTCTATTCGGAAACGGTCGTCACAACGGAATTGACCGGGCGCTGGCTTACCGTCGGCAGCTTGATGCTCTTGAGCAGCTCCTGGTCGTATTCGGGCAGCGTCGACGCCGGGAATTTTGCGCGCATCGCCACCACCTTGTAGCCGCCGGCCTTCAGACGCTTGAGCAATTCGGGTAGGGCTTCGGCGGTGTGCTTCTGAAAGTCGTGCATCAGGATGATGCCCTTGCCCTTGGTCTCGAGCTTCTTCATCACGGTCTCGATCACCTTCTCCGGCTTGGAGGCCTTGAAGTCGAAGGAGTCGATGTCGCAGGAGAAGATCCCGACGTTGCGGTTGCCGAGATAGGTGACCATCTCCGGCGGATGCTGAAGCGCCGGGAAGCGGAAGAACGGCGACGGCGAGATGCCGCCGAGCGCCCATTTCACGGCGCTGAAGCCCTTCTCGATCTCATCCTTGCGCTGCGCTTCCGTGAGCTTCTTGTTGTTGAGGTTGGCGTGCGACCAGGTGTGCGCGCCGATCGTATGACCGGCCGCATAGACCTGCTTCAGGATCTCCGGCTCGTAGGTCGCGTGCTTGCCGATGGAGAAGAAGATGCCGGTGGTGCACTCGTCGGCGAGCGCTTTCAGCACCGCAGGTGTGTTCTTGGGCCAGGGGCCATCGTCGAAGGTCAGCACCACCTCGTGATCGCGCAGGAAGTCGAGCTCCTTGAAATGCTCGAAGCCGAAGCCGGGGCCGCCGGTGGTGTCGATCTCGACGGTGCGGGCGACGCCGAGCGCGCCCGGCGTGTTGCAGGCTGCGCGCGCCGGCTGCGGCGCCTGTTTCGGTGGCGGCGGGTTGACGAAGCCCGCTGGTGCGGCAGCCACTGCGGGAGCGGCCGCCGGCGCTGAAGCGGCCGGTGTCGCCGCTGGTGCGGCTTGTGTGCTTGCTGCGGGTTTTGCCGCGGTCTGCGACCATGCCGCACCCGTCATGGCCAAAGACATCGCGCTTGCTAAAATCAGTCCTGCCGCCACGCGCATGGTGTTGTCCTCGAGATTGATCCCGTTGTTCCGCCGCGGCTTTTCGCCTGCGGCAAAACCGTCCTGCCCCAAACGATCCTAGCCTAGATGGTGGGCCCTCGCCATTGCAACGGCTGTTTGGTGCCACGCCACAATTGTGCCCAACCGGATCGGCCGCGCCGCATCAACTATCGGCCAGCGCCTTGGCAATGGCCGTTTTGACCCGCGTATCGGTCGGCGCCACCGCGGACGGAAAGACCTCGGCGATGTAGCCGTCACGGCCGATCAGATATTTGTGGAAGTTCCACTTCGGAACCTCCCTCGGCCGCGCGTCGGCAGCCCATTTGTAGAATGGATGAGCCTTCGCGCCGACCACCACGGCCTTGGCCGTCACCGGGAAGGTAACGCCGTATTGGTGGTGCGCCGTATCGGAGATTTCGCTGGCACCGCCGGGCTCCTGGCCGCCGAAATCGTTGGAGGGCACGCCGATCACGGTGAGCCCGCGCTCGCGAAACTCGCCCCATAGTTCTTGCAGGCCGGCATATTGCGGGGTGTAGCCACAGAGCGAGGCGGTGTTCACCACCAGCAGCGGTTTGCCCGTGAACGCGGCAAGGCGGATGTCGTCGCCGGACAATGCGGGGAAGGAGAAGGCATAGGCCGAGATCCGGCTCATGCCGCCGTCGGCAAACGCGCGCGTCGGTGGCGCGATGGCGCCCGCAAGGGCCGCGGCGAGCATGGTCCTGCGGTTCATCATGCGGCGTCCCCCGAAATGATCCGGGGCTCATGTTACTCCGCCGGAACGACCGGGCCGCTCAACACCGCGTTATCGGACACGGTGCGGAGCGCTAGTACAAGCGGACGATGAAATCGGTGCCTTCGCCGGTCTCGCCCTGGTTGATGCCCTGGTCGGAGACGATGATCGAGCCACCCGATGTCAGCATCTCGTTGATCTTCGCCATGGTGTCGGCAGGGATCGCGATGCGGTCGAGGGCCTCAGCCGGGCTGTTCGGCGTGACCACCGGCTTTGCAGCAACGGGGATCACGGCAGCGCCGCCCTGGCGACGTGTTACGCGACTGTCGTCCTCGCGCGCAGCTGCGCGGACGGAGACCGGCAGCGACACCACCGACCAATGCAGCGCATTGGAGTCGGTCTTGTCGACTTCGGCTGTGAAGACATGCGTACCGAGCGGCCGGTCGCTCGCGGCGATCGTGACGGGCACCTCGAACAGCGGCGCAAAGTTCTGCCGCATGTAAAGCTTGGAATCTTTGCGGCTGATGAAGACGGCGATCTGGCCGGCCCGCTTCGGCGCGTCCGGCTTCGCCGCCGGCGCGGGATCGGCAACGCTGGTGTCGTCTTTCTTCGCGTCGGGCGAGGCGGCGAGTGCCGACGCCGTGGCGTCAGGCTTCTTCGCGGTTTCGGCAGCTTCAGTCTTGGCGGCGTCGAGCTTGTTGTCGGTCGCCGTCGAGGCCTTGAGCGCTTCCGCGGCTTCAATGGGCTTCGCGTCTGTGTTCGCGCGCTTGGCAGTTTCTTCGGGCTCGGCGGTCTTGGTCTCGATCTTGTCGGTCGGCGCAGCCGCTTCCTCGCGGGCGGGCGCATTACCGGTGGTCACATCCGACATCACGGTGTGGCCGACCGAGGCGCGCAGCTCGAACAGGCTGTCTGCACTGGCGGTCTTCGTCTCGACCGGCGGCTTGGCTTCAGTGACGTTGGTTTGTGCCGCGCCCTTATCGGCTTTGTCGCCGACATTGATCTGCGGCGCGAGGCTGGCCGCGGGCTGCGGCGGCATGCGCACCGCAGCAAGCAGGGGATGCGAGAAGCTTTGCGGCGACATCTGGCCGGGCGCGACGATGACGCGCGCGCCCATCCTGGTCCAGTTCCACATCTTCACCGCGAACGCCATCGGCATCCGGATGCAGCCATGCGAGGCCGGATAGCCCGGCAGCACGCCGGCATGCATGGCAACGCCGGACCAGGTGATCCGCTGCATGTACGGCATCGGGGCGCCGCTATAGATGTTGGAATGGTGGAATTTGTGCTTCTGGATGACGCTGAACACACCCATCGGCGTCGAATGGCCCTTCATGCCTGTCGACACCGGGGATTCCGCGAACACGCCCTTGCTGTCGTAGACCGTCACCTTCTGCCGGTCGATCGACACGACGATGACGAGCGGGCCTTGCGGCTTGGTGCCGGCTTCCTTCTCGGCGACGATCTCCTTCTTGCCCGCCGCGCCGCGCTTCTGCGGCTTCTGGCGCGGTATTTCGGGATACCGATCCTGCCGGGCGTAATAGGAGCCGTCGGAATAATCCGTCCAATAATAAAACGCTGCGTCAGCCTGGCTTGCCGTCCCGATCGCACCCGCAGCCGTCAAAATGGCGACCTGCCAAAAACGCGTTGGCTTGGCAGCAAAACCGGACTCATTCACGCTGTTCATCCTCGAATCCATAATCCAAATCAGACGTTAGTCTCGCAAAGAGGATACGCGTTCACCACCAAGGCGGTTCTGCCGTCAGCTACTTTTGTTCAACGCGTAGCAAAAAAGCCTCACAGAGCGGTAAACGGCGGCCGTGGCGACTGGTCGCTCGTCTTCCTGATCGGCCGCCTGATGCCTACATTGCGGGGACTTGTTACCGGAGAACTTCATGTCATCTCGTTTCCCCGGTCTTTTCGGCATCCGCTTGAAAGGCCTCGCTTTATTCCTCTTGGCTCTGGCCGTGCCGGTGGCTTCCGCCTCCGCCGCCGACGAGCCGGATCTCATCTTCCGCCGCTCGACCGTATTCAAATGGATGAGCCCGAACGACAAGCTCGCGACTTACGGTCTCGATGATCCCGAGGTGGAGGGCGTCGCCTGTCACTTCACCGTGCCGGAGAAGGGCGGCTTCAAGGGCTGGCTCGGCCTTGCCGAGGAGGTTTCGGACATCTCGCTGGCCTGTCGCCAGGTCGGCCCGATCAAGTTCAAGAACAAGATGGAGCAGGGCGACGACATGTTCCGCCAGCGTCGCTCACTGTTCTTCAAGAAGATGCAGATCGTGCGCGGCTGTGACGCCAAGCGCAACGTGCTGGTCTACATGGTCTATTCGGACAAGCTGATCGAGGGCTCACCGAAGAACTCGACCTCGACGGTACCGATCATGCCATGGGGACCGGCGGACTCAAATGTCCAGAAGTGCGGCGAGTTCTTCACTCACTGACGACAGCGCGGCTTTGCAAGATGCGAACCGGTCAGCCGCACGAATGTCTGCGGCGTGGCTTCAAGGCCGCGGTTCGCTTGCAGCGCCATTTCACCAGGTGACGTATTGCCAAGTGATGTGGCGCTCTCGCGGACGGATCGTTGATCTCCGCGGCCCGTCCGTTGCTCCGCCTCGCGCGTCGCTGCGCGATCCCTCGCCATCATGATGGCCATCCCTCACGTGAACGCGCCCGGTGATCCCAGCGTCTCGATTTCGGCTTCTCTTCAGCAGAAAAACGTAAAATGCGTGTGAAGCGCGTAAGGCGAGAGCATGACGGCGATCGCGTCCGCGGCCGGTCCAAGCTCGAGCGGGAACCTGTCAGGCCACTTTGGGCCGTGGCGCGGCTCACCTGAAATGATTGGGATTTTCCGGCGAATGTTTCGTCGTCTCGGGCAGGACGAAACAATTCTCACGAAAGATGAAACCATTTTCCGCTTTTGGCGCATCACGTGCGAAACCGCCCATGGTTATCAGCTTCACAACGACGACGGCACACCGCCGGCCACGAAATCGGGACACAAGATCATGCGCGCGCTCAGCTTCATCCTTGCCTTCGGCTTCGTTGCTCGCCGGCTCCTCGTTCGCGGGCTCGCCGGACGGCAGTCTGCCCGGTGTTGGCACCTTCCAGTACAGCGGTTCACCGCTGACGATCACGGCACCTCAGCCGATCATGGTCGCCACGCGCTTCTGATCGCCAACAAGAAAAGCAGCCGGCAAAGCCCATCATGATTGTTCGTTTCTGCGCCGCAGCGTTCATATTCGTTTTGACGCTCAGTGCCGCTCAGGCGCAGGTGCGCGCTCCCTCCAGGTTGCCCGATCCCCGTAGCGAATTCGTGCGTCAGTGTGCGCCGCGCATGCTCGGGCGCTGGGAGCATCCAGAAGAGGTCTGCGGCTGCCTGCACGACCATGCCGCAGCCGTCGTCGAGGACCGCGATTTGCGCGAGGCGCTGCTGCGCGGCATCAGCGAGACCGGCGTGCCGACGATCGAGACCGACTGGGTGCCGACGTCCAAGCAGGGCGAGATCGGCTCGACCTTCACCAAGATCGCCAAGCCGACCTTGCAGTGCATGTTCGACCCTGCGAAGCAGGGCTCTTAGCCCGCTACTTCGATTTCGGACCGTATCGCGGCACGCAGGCGCTCGTGCGCGCCACGCCCTTGTCGGTCATCTTGGCGCCGCGCACTTCCTTGACCTGTCCGGCAGGGCAGGTTCCGTCATCCACTTGCACACGTTGGCCTAGCTTGAGGTCCACGATGTCCTGTTCGCGACCGACTGTTGCTGCACGCGCCGTCGAGGCAAGCGCGAGGGAAATCAGGAGCGAAAGGCAGGTCGCGCGGCGCAGCAGCATAGTGTGAGGTCCCGGCATCGATGCCGCAATCTAGGGAGCGTCAGGCGATTCTGATAGTGAAGCTTCGTTACGCCCGTCGGGCTGAACTCCTCGCGCGCAGGACTGAGCGCGATTCCCGTGCCAGCCGTTCGGCCGAGGCCACCAGTTGCGGAACCGTATGCCCCGAAAATCCCAGCACGAAACCGGGCAGGGGACGCGCGCGAGAATAGGTGTCGGCCAGGAGCCAGCCTTCCGCGCCAGCCGCCCGCTTGGCCTCGGCCGCCCGCGACGGATCGACCGAGGGATCGAACCGGGCGACAAGATGCAGTCCTTGCGACGGCACCGGCACGGAGAGCGCGCCGTCTGATTTGGCTTCCAGCGTCGCGGCCAGCGCATCACGCGCCTCGCGATAGAGCTTGCGCACCCGCTTCAGGTTCGCGGCGAAGGCGCCGGAATTGAGCATGTCGGCCACCGCGCCTTCCATCAGCGTGCCGGGAAAGCGATCGAGCGCAGCCCGTGCAGCCGTCACGTCCGCGATCAGGCGCTCGGGCAGGGCGCAATACCCGATGCGCAGGCCCGGAAACCAGGTCTTGGCGAAGGTGCCGAGGTAGATCACGCGCTGGAGGTGATCGATGCCGGCGAGCGACATCAGCGGCGCGCCGTCGTAGCGGAACTCGCTGTCGTAATCGTCCTCGAGCACGAAGGCGCCGGCCTGCTTCGCCCAGTCCAGCAATTCGAGCCGCCGCGGCATCGACATCTGGACGCCTAGCGGAAACTGGTGCGACGGGGTGACATAGGCCGCGCGCGCAGACGGTGCCGCCGCACGACCCCTAGCCACGTGCAGGCCGTGCGCGTCGACCGGAATGGGCACGGTGCGATATCCGCATTGTCCGATCGTCTGGCGCGCGATCGGATAGCCGGGGTCCTCGCACCAGACCTGGTCGCCCGCCTTCAGGATCGCGCTCAGCACGATGCGCAGCGCATGCAGCGTGCCTGATGTGAGCATGATCTGGTCGGGGTCGCAGCGCAGGCCTCGCGCCGACAACAGGTGATCAGCGATTGCCGCACGCAGCTCGCGGCTGCCGCGGGGATCGCCATAATGCAGATGCTCGGGTCCGAATGCGCGCATGCGACGCCCGACGAAGGCGCGGAAGCGCTGCACGGCGCGCTCGTCGATATGGGTGCAGCCGAGCGCGAATGCGCCTTGCCGCGGCGCCTCGACAACCGCCTTGGGTTTGTTCGCCTCAGCCGCTCGCGCTGGGATGCGCGCTGCGACGAAGGTGCCGGAGCCGACGGTTGCCTCGGCAAAGCCGTCGGCGATCAGCCGTTCATAGGCAGTGACGACGGCGTTGCGGCCAAAGCCGGTCTGCTGCGCCAGCGCCCGTGAGGGCGGCAACGGCTCGCCGGGCCTGACGAGGCCGGAGACGATCATCTCGCACAGTGCCTGGTAGAGCCGGTGCGCGGCAGAAGCGCTCACCGTGATGTGCGGACCGGTGAGGTCGAGCGGCAGCTCGGCCTTGGCCGGCGAGGGAGAATTGGTCGGAATTTTTCGCATGGAATTGGCACTATCGCAGACCAAATCGGCAGCTACAACTATTCTGGATTGCTCCAATCCCCGAGGTGCGGCCGTGAGCCAGGTTGAAAATTCAAATTCCTATCCGACGTCAGCGCGCAACCAGGTGAAGCGCCGTCACGATCGCGGCTTCTACGACCACGCGACCGTTCACCGCATCCTGGATTCCTCGATGCTTTGCCACGTGTCCTACGTGATCGACGGCCAGCCCTATTGCACGCCAACCTTCTTCTGGCGCGAAGGCACGAAGCTGTACTGGCATGGGAGCAGCGCCAGCCGCATGCTGCGCAACCAGACCAGGGGCGAGCGCGTCTGCCTGACGGTCGCCCATCTCGACAGTCTCGTGCTGGCGCGCTGCGGCTTCAACCACTCCGCCGATTACCGCGCGGTGATGGCGTTCGGCACCGCCTATCTCGTCACCGACGCCGAGGAGAAGGAGCGCGCGGTGATCGCGATGGTCGACCGCTTCTTCCCGGGCCGCACCGCGAGCCTGCGTCAGAGCACCGCGCAGGAGACCAAGGCGACCTCCTTCATCGCGATGGAGATCGAGGAGGCCTCGGCCAAGATCCGGGCCAAGGGCGTGGCCGATGACGATGAGGATTACGAACTGCCGATCTATGCCGAGCGCATCCCAGTCCGCACGGTGCTCGGCGCGCCCGAGCCGTGTCCGCGCCTGCTCGACGGCGTCAGCCGGCCCGCGGGTTTGAATGGCTACTTCGAAGGCCGGCTGCTCGACGATGCATTGCGGGATGCTTATTTTGTAGAGTACCCGAACGGCTGAAATCGGCTAGCTTGCGCTCCATCGATGATCTGAATGCCCGATTGGAGTTGCCTGATGAATGCCGAAACGCAACAGAGGATTGTTGACGCCGTCGACGCCAGCTTCGAAGCCCAGCTTGCGACCACACGTGATTTCGTCGCGATCCCCTCGACCCGCGGAGCGGAGGGACCATGCCAGGACATGATCGGCGACCTCCTGCGCGAACGCGGCTATGAGGTCGACGACTGGCACATCAATGTCGACGACCTCAAGGATCTGCGCGGCTTCGGCCCGATCGAGCATGATTTTTCGAAAGCGCGTTCAGTGGTGGGCACCTACCGTCCGCAAACCAACGTTGGAAAATCGCTGATCCTCCAGGGCCACTGTGATGTGGTGCCCGCAGGGCCGCTGGATTTGTGGGACACGCCGCCCTTCTCACCCGTCATCAAGGACGGCAAGATGTTCGGCCGTGGCGCCTGCGACATGAAGTCGGGCACGATCGGTGCGCTCTATGCGCTGGATGCGATCAGCGCCGCGGGTTTCAAGCCGACGGCGCGGATCCACTTCCAATCGGTGATCGAGGAAGAGAGCACCGGCGTCGGCGCGCTGTCGACGCTTCAGCGCGGCTACCGCGCCGATGCCTGCTTCATCCCGGAGCCGACCGGCGGCAAGATGGTGCGTTCGCAGGTCGGCGTGATCTGGTTTCGGCTGCGCGTAAAAGGCCACCCGACCCATGTCGCCTTTGCTGGCTCCGGGGCGAATGCGATCATGGCGGCCTATCATTTGATCCAGGCCCTGCAAAAGCTCGAGAACGAGTGGAACGAGCGCGCGAAAGCCGATCGCCATTTCAAGACGCTCAACCATCCCATCAATTTCAACCCTGGCATCATCATGGGCGGCGACTGGGCTTCCAGCGTGCCGGCCTGGTGCGACGTCGACTGCCGGATTGCCGTGTTGCCGGGCTGGTCGATCGCCGATCACCAGAAGGAGATTGTGGCTTGCGTCGCGGCCGCTGCGCGCAACCACCGCTTCCTCGCCAACAATCCACCGGAGGTCGAATGGTCGGGCTTCCTGTCGGAGGGGTATGAACTGACCGACGCCGCCGCGCCCGAGGCCGCGTTCGGCAAGGCCTTCAATAAGGTCTACGGTGGCGCAGTCGAGGACCTCGTGTTCACCGCGCTCACCGATACCCGCTTCTACGGCCTCAATCACGGCATCCCGAGCCTGTGCTTCGGCGCGAGCGGCGGCGAGATGCACGGCTTCAATGAGTTCGTCGACCTGGAGTCGCTGAAGAAGACGACCAAGGCGATGGCGCTGTTCATCGCGGAGTGGTGCGGAGTGGAGAAGGCGTAAGCAACCGGGCTTTGCTCTCTCCGCTGTCATTGCGAGGAGCGAAGCGACGAAGCAATCCAGAATCCCTCCGCGTAAAGACTCTGGATTGCTTCGCTGCGCTCGCAATGACGGGAGGAGGGCCCGTAGCAACCATTAAACGCCGAGGAGTTTTTCAGTCCACGGCGTTCCGCGTTGCACGACGGTGTTGGCATAGATGAGCAGCTTGCGCGCGCATGCGATGAGAGCGGCATTGTGAGCCTTTCCGGCCGCAGTCAGGCGGGCATAGAGGGCCATGACGGCCTTATTCCAGCGGAAGGCCGCAGGCAGGGCTGCCGCAAACAGAGAGCGACGCAGGCGAGCGCGGCCGCCGGCGATACGGCGTTGGCCCTTGTACTGCCCGCTATCGTTGTCGAAGGGAGCCAGCCCGGCAAGGGCTGCGACTTCCTCCCGGCTGACACGGCCGAGTTCAGGCATGCGGACCAGGAGGGCCAGTGCCGTGCGCTCACCGATCCCGGGAATGCTCATCACGAGGTCAAGGCGGACAGCGAGATCGTGGTGAGCGCGTAGTTGCTTGGCGAGGTGACGGATTTGGGAGAGCCGCCTTGCCTTCAACCGGGCAATGTCATCCAGCACGATGCGGCGTAGCCGAGGCTTCTCGAGATGCTCGAGCCGGGTCTTGAAGCGCTTGATGTCGTCCTCGATCTGCTCGAGGAAGGTGAGCTGCTCGGCGAGCTCCGCCAAGCGCGGATCCGGCGCACTCCTCACCTCTTCGAGCGATGCCGCGCAGGCAGCAATCAGCGCGGCATCCAGCGTATCGTTCTTGGCGCGACGCAATCGGGAGCGGCCGAACGCCTTGACCTGGATCGGCTGCAGCACCAGCACGATGACGCCGGCCGCACGCAAATGCTCCACTACCCCACGCTCGTAACCGCCGGTCGCTTCGATCCCGACTCGCTTGACGCCAGCTTTGGTCAGCAGTTGCACCAGCTTCCGCCAACCGGGAAGGTCGTTGGCGACCTCCCAACCCTCGTCTCGACCATGAACTACAATGTCGAGCTTCGCCTTGGACGTATCGATTCCCGCTGTCGTCGTGCTAGTCTGTGCCATCTTCGTCGACCCTGCCTTGTGAAGCGAACCTGATTGTTCCGGCAACCATCCGGGTCCGATGAAGGTGCTGGCGCGATCCTGCTACGGGGCAGCCACAAACTGCTCAGGGTGGGCGCGATCCGATCGCCAGCGGCCTGCCGCGGGTTGCAGCCGCGGCAGGCCATTCCTCACGGAACACGCCGACAATATCTGATTGCGCTATTACAAGGGTGGGCAAAGGCGCCCTTGCGCCGTGCCACCATCCATCCTCAATTCCGAACGAATGGTGGGCACGCATCGCTTTGCCCACCCTACGCGCTCCGGTTGGGGCAGGATCTGTTGTCCGAAATACGCGCAGACACATCCTTTAAGCTTAAAATAAAGCTAGGATGGCGGCCTTGCCGGTGGCAGACTGGCGTCCGGCTCGCAGGGCCTGAGTCCGCCGAGGAAATCACGATGCGCGATTGGGATGATGCTTATGCCAATTCGGCCCATATCCCGGGCTCGGACAAAATGCCGGTGCTGTGGGCCGAGCGGGCGGCGGCTTACCGTGCGGGGTTGAAGGATTTTCGTCCCGACGTCGCCTATGGCGCCGGTGAGCGGCAGCGCCTCGACCTGATCCTGCCCGACGGCGACAGCAAGGGCCTCGTCGTGTTCGTCCATGGCGGCTACTGGATGCGCTTCGACAAGTCGGCCTGGAGCGATTTGGCCGAGGGCGCACGGCATCATGGCTGGACCGTGGCGCTGCCGAGTTACACGCTGACGCCGGCTGCGCGCATCTCCGACATCACCGCGGAAATCACCGCCGCGATCGCCAAGGCGGCCTCGCTGGTGGCGGGGCCGATCCGGCTCGCCGGTCATTCCGCCGGCGGCCACCTCGTCACGCGCATGCTGTGCGACGACAGCCGGCTCGAGCCCGCCGTCTACGATCGCGTCGCCGGTACCCTCTCGATCAGCGGCCTGCACGATCTGCGGCCGCTCTTGAAGACAAAGATGAACGAGACGCTGCACATGACCATGGAGGAGGCGGCGCTCGAGAGCGCGGCGCTGCATCTGCCACGGGGGCATTCGCCGGTGACGGCTTGGGTCGGCGGCAACGAGCGCCCTGAATTCATTCGCCAATCCGACCTGATGGCCAATGTCTGGACCGGTTTCGACGTGCCGACGCACCTCGTGATCGATCCCGGCCTCAACCATTTTACCGTGATCGACGGGCTGAAGGATCCGTCGTCGCAGATCACCGCGCGCCTGATCGGCCTCGACTGACGAGGCGAGGGACGATCGATCGAGAGGGCCTGTCAATGACGTCCAGCGATTACGATCCTGCAAGCGAAGGCGCCGAGACGGATTTCGCCCGGCGCATGTCCTATGGCAACTACCTGGCGCTGGATGCGATCCTCGGGGCGCAGCATCCGCTCTCGGAAGCGCATGACGAGATGCTGTTCATCATCCAGCATCAGACCACGGAGCTGTGGATGCGCCTTGCTATCCACGAGCTCAGCGCCGCGCGCCGCGCGATCGCCAGGGACGAGGTGCAGCCGGCCATGAAGATGCTGGCGCGGGTGTCGCGCATCTTCGAGCAGCTCAACGGCGCCTGGGACGTGCTGCGGACGATGACGCCGAGCGAGTATACGCGCTTCCGCTCGCAACTCGGGCAGTCCTCGGGCTTCCAGTCGCGTCAATACAGGCTGATCGAATTCCTGCTCGGCAACCGCAACCACGCCATGCTCAAGCCGCACGCGCACGATGCGGAGACGACGAAGCTGCTCGAAGCCGAGCTCGCGACGCCAAGCCTCTATGACGAGGTGCTGCGGCTCGCCGACCGCAACGGGCTCAAGATGCCTGCGCCTGTGCTGGCCCGCGACGTCCGCGAAACCCACAGCTTCAACGAAGGCGTGCTCCAGGCCTGGCGTATCGTCTACGAGGCGCCGGAGACGCACTGGATGCTCTACGAGCTCGCCGAGAAGCTGGTCGATTTCGAAGACTATTTCCGCCGCTGGCGCTTCAACCATGTGACGACGGTCGAGCGCGTCATCGGCTTCAAGCGCGGCACCGGTGGTACCGGCGGCGTCAGCTATCTCAAACGGATGCTGGAGATCGAGCTGTTCCCCGAGCTCTGGCGCGTGCGTACGATTCTGTAGAGATGTCGATGACCAAGCTTCGCGTCTATGACGACACCAAGGCTTTGTTCCATCTGCCCGAGGGCGTGATTTATCTCGACGGCAATTCGCTCGGCGCGCTGCCGCTTGGCGTTGCCGAGCGCGTCAATCGCGTCATCACGGCCGAGTGGGGCAACGAGCTGATCCGTGCCTGGAACACCGCAGGTTGGTATGCCCAACCGCGTCATGTCGGCGATCGCATTGCGCGACTGATCGGCGCGGAAGCCGGCTCGGTGATGGTCGGAGACACGTTATCGCTCAAGGTTTACCAGGCACTCGCGGCCGCGATCGATATGAATGCCTCGCGCAAGGTGATCCTGTCGGACACCGGCAATTTCCCGACCGACCTCTACATGGCCGAAGGCCTGATCGAAACGCTCGGGCGCGGCCATCGATTGCGTCTGGTGGCGCCGGAGGAGATCGAGCCCGCGCTGTCGGAGGAGATCGCGGTGCTCTACATCACCGAGGTCGACTACCGTACCGGCCGTCGCCACGACATGGCGAAGCTGACCGCGAAAGCGCATGCGCTCGGCATCGTAACCGTCTGGGATCTTGCCCATTCCGCCGGTGCGCTGCCGGTCGATCTCTCCGGTTGCGGAGCAGATTTTGCTGCGGGCTGTACCTACAAATATCTCAACGCCGGCCCTGGCGCGCCGGCCTTTCTCTACGTCGCGCCGCGCCACGCAAACAATGCTCGCGCCGCTCTGTCGGGATGGATGGGCCATGCCAAGCCGTTTGCGTTCGAGCTTGCCTATGCAGCCGCGGGCGGCGTCGAGCGCATGCGTGTCGGAACACCGCCGGTGCTGGCGATGGCGGCGCTGGAGGCCTCGCTCGACATCTGGGACAGGATCGATATCGCCGAGGTCCGTGCACGTTCGCTGGCGCTCGGTGATCTCCTGATCGCCGAAGTCGAGCGTCGCTGCCCATCCCTTAAGCTGGTGACCCCGCGCGCGCATGAGCATCGAGGCTCGCAAATCTCCTTCGCCTTCGGCGGCGGCTACGCCGCCATGCAGGCGCTAATTGCCCGCGGCGTCATCGGTGATTTCCGTGCACCAGATATCATGCGGTTCGGGATCACGCCGCTCTATATCGGGGAGGATGAGATCGTCCGCGCCGCCGAGATCATCGAGGAGGTAATCGCGGGCGATGTGTGGCGCCGGCCGGAATACCAGGTCGTGAACGCCGTGACGTGAGGAAGGTCTCGTGCCCCGGACGCAGAGCAGCGCTTCTTCAGCGGTGCGCTGCAGAGCCGGGGCCCACGCCGCACCGAAATCCATCGCAAGATGGGTCCCGGCTCAGCGCAGCAACGCTGAGGCGTTGCAGCGCGTCCGGGACACAAGAGTGTGTGCAGTCAGGCTATTTTCGCTCGCCCCACAGCGCCTGCAGGATCGCATCGAGCCCATCCGTCAGCGCCGCCGGTCCTGGCTGCAAGATGATCGTCGACTTGATCTCGACGATACGATCATCGCGCACCGCCGGAATCGCACTCCAGCCGTCGCGCGCGCGGATACGGGCAGGGACGACCTTCTTGCCGCACCACGACGCGAGGATCACATCCGGCGCTGCCTCGCGCACCATTTCCGCCGAGACGATGCGGTCCTTTGCGGCCTGCCGCGACCGCAGCTCCGGGAACACATCCGCGCCACCGGCGATTTCGATCAGCTCGGAGACCCAGCCGATGCCCGAGATCAGCGGATCGTCCCACTCCTCGAAATAGATTCTTGGTCGCGGCGAGGGGCGGGGCGTTGCCGCGATCGCGGCGAGGCGCCGCTCGAAACCTTGCGCGAGGTCTTCCGCGCGCTCGGCCGCACCGACCAGCGCACCGAGGGTGCGGATCATCGCTAAGATTCCGGCGATGTCGCGCTGGTTGAAGACATGGACGTCGACACCGGCGCGGACGAGATCTGCGACGATGCCGGCCTGCAGATCGGAAAAGGCCAGTACCAGCTCCGGTTCCAGCGCCAGGATCTTCGGGATGTCGGCCGAGACGAACGCCGACACCCGCGGCTTCTCGCGTCGCACCTGGGGCGGGCGCACGGCGTAGCCGGAGACGCCGACGATGCGGTCTTGCTCGCCGAGCAGATAGAGCGTTTCGACCGTCTCCTCGGTCAGGCAGACGATGCGGTGGGGTGGGAAGTGGCGCATGCGAAGAGCCTATGCACAATGTCTGCGCCGATGTCAGCCCGCCTATTACCTCGGACGTCATTGCTTTGCCGCGCGAAGCAATTCACGCTGAGACAACAATGAATTGGGAGCAGATCCGATGACGCCGCTCGAGAAACTTAAAGTGATGAAGATGCCGTTCGCCGAGCTCAAAGGCGTCGAGTTCGTCGAGGCCGAGAAAGATCGCGTGGTGGCGCGGATGACGGTCCGGCCCGACCTCTGCACGCTTCATCACACCATCCATGGCGGCGCGTTGATGGCGCTGGCCGATTCCGTCGGAGCGGCGGCGACCGTGATCAACCTGCCGGACGATGCCAAAGGCACCACGACGCTGGAGAGCAAGACCAACTTCATCGGTGGGGCCAAGGAAGGAACCACGGTCATCGCCACCGCCACCCCAGTCCACCGGGGCCGGCGGACCCAGGTCTGGACCACCCGGCTGGAAACCGAGGACGGCAAGCTGGTGGCCATCGTGACCCAGACGCAGCTCATCCTCGTATGAAACGGGGGGCCTTGATTTTGTTAACGAAATAATCGCGTCTGGTGCCGCTTACTTGGGCAGGCTCCCGTCTTGAAAAGCTTGCTGCGATGCACAATATAGGCGGCCTAGGGATTCGAACGCCTCCTCGAGGGACACCAAGAGGAGTTTTGACGTGGTACTTGAAGAGACCGTCCGCACCGCTCCGGGCTACGTGCGGACCCTGATCCAGCAGGAAGAATTGCCGCTTCTGCGCGATCACCTGCTGAGGCTTGATGCCGGAAGCCGGCACGACCGTTTCAACGGTTTTCTCGACGACAGCTTCATCGAGCGTTACGCCGCCCGCTGCGCCGAAGACGGCACCGTGATCGTCGCCTACATCGTCGATGGCGTGGTCCGCGGTGCGGCCGAGTTGCATCCGCCGGAGGATGATTCGCTGCCCGAGGTCGCCTTCAGTGTGGAGGCCTCCGCGCGCCGTCAGGGCGTCGGAACCGTGCTGTTCCGCCGTCTGATCGCGGAGGCGCGCTGGAAGGGCTATAAGCGCCTTCGCGTCACCACCGGCGCCGAGAACCACGCCATGCGGGCGCTCGCCAGAAAGTTCGGCGCGCATCTGGCTTTCCGCCACGGCGAATCGACCGGGACGATCGATCTCGCCAAGACGCCCGAGGCGGAGCTTGCCGATCTCGCGGCCTCGCCGTTCACGGCCGGCCGGGCCCTGCTCAGCTTCAACTCGACCTGCTGGAAGATCATCTCCAGCATGTACGGCAATCGTGCCGCCTGAAACAAAAAAGCGGACCGGCAAGGCCGGTCCGCTTTCGTATTCTAGTTAGTGAAATGAGCGCTCAGGTGCCGGTGCGCTTGTCGTTGCCGAAGCGGCGGACGACGCGGCGCTCGACCACCACGGAGCGCTGCGCGCCCTGTTCGCCGGCAATCACGCGGGTTGCGGTGATGCGGCTGTTGGTGCGGGCCTGCTTCTTGACCTCGGCCTGCACGACATCGAGCGGCATGCCCATCAGCGCTGCCGCGATCTCGGCCTGCTGCTCCTGGTCGTCGGTGATGCCGACGGCGGCGAAGATCGCCTCGTCCAGGGTAGGCGGATCGTGACGCACGCGCCGCGTGCCATATTTGGTATTCCAGTCTGCGCTCATAACGGCCTCGTTTTGATGCCGGGATACCTAGTGCCGCCAATGTTGCATTGCAATATGGAATCGGTGTGACATCTCAGCTATGCACCGGTCGGGTGTCAGGGCGGTGCCGCGACACCTGCACCGACTTCAATCCCTTGCTGTGGCCAGCGTTTCAGTGCCGCGTGCCCGGCTTCGGTGAGCCCGTAAATTCCCCGCTCAGCACGCTCGAACCAGCCGTACACATTGTTAAGCAAGATCTTACCGGCATCGGGACAGCGTTCGCGCAACTCGCTCACTCGCCGCGGGCCTTCGGCGAGCGCCGAGGCGCAGGCCAGCGCCTGCTGCCGATAGGCCGTCATGATCGGCGAACGGGTGCTGCCGCCGAGCACGGGATCGCCTTGGCGGCGCTGATGTTCGGCGACGAGCCGCGAGCGAATCTTCGGCTCGCGGCGCGGCGCCGCCGTCGGCGGCTTCACCAGCACCTCGACCTGGCCGCGATCGGTCACCCCGAGCATGCCGAAGCCGAGCCGGCGGCAGAGATTGCGGTAGCGCGCATCGCTCTCACGCCCTTTGCCGCGGGCCGACATTCTTGCGGCGATCCAGATCTCGTCGCCGGCCGGCGCGCGGTCGACCGCCTGGAGGATCAGCTCGAGATTGAAGGCGAGCTTGAGCTCGCCGATCACCACGACAGGTGGATCGCCGGCGCTGAGGCCCACGAGATCGCAGCCGCCGATCTCGCCCTTCACGGTGAAGCCGAGCTCTTCGAGGAAGCGTTTGACGGGCAGATAGAGCGCGGTTTCCAAAGACAAGTTCCGAGTGTGATGTCCGATCGGAGAATCAGTTGCAGGCAGTTTAGAGCCTTCTCGGCTCCGATTGAATCAGGGCTGTCTGGCAGAGATTCGGAGCGCGATACGCCTACACCCGTCCGCCGACCGGGATCAGCGCTCCGGTGACGCCGCTCGCGGCGTCGCTGGCGAGAAACAGGATGACTTCGGCGAGCTCCTGCGGCGTCACCCATTTGGAGAAGTCCGCTTTCGGCATGTCGGCGCGGTTGGCCCTGGTGTCGATGATCGACGGCAGCACGGCGTTGACGGTCACCTTGCCCTTCCACTCGTTGGCAAGCGCCTCGGTGAGGCGATGCACGCTTGCCTTCGACGCCGCATAAGGGCCCATGCCGGAGCCGGCCTGGAGCGCACCCATGGCGCCGATGTTGACGATGCGGCCGGCCTTGGAGGCGGCGAGATACGGCAGCGCCGCCCGCGAGGTGTTGAGTGTGGTCAGGACATTCAGCGCATGCAGACGCTGCCACGTCGCGGTGTCGCCGTCGCCGACGGTCTCGAAGGCGAAGCCGCCCACGATGTTGATCAGTGCATCGAGCTTGCCGAAGTGCTTTGCCGCGGCCTCGATCGCCGTCTTCGCCTGCGCCGCATCGGACAGGTCGACGCCGCCAATCTCGATGTTTTCAGGCTTTGCGGGGGCTTGCGATGGCGCGTAATCGATGCCGGCCACGCGCGCGCCGCGTGCCCGCGCCGTCTCGGCGACCACCTTGCCCAGCGCTCCAAGCGCGCCGGTCACGACAATGACTTTTCCTTGCACGGTGCTCTCCGTGGTTTCGCTTTGCCGGCGACTATTGCGTCCAGCGAATTGGACTTGCAATGGCGGCAGCTTCAAGGCTGGGCTATAGTTACAACTTTAGATCGGTGAGGAGGTTGTTCATGTCCGACAATTTGCCAACCATCGAATTTCCCGCTGCGATCGTCGACTTAAAATATCCGCTGATGCGGCTCCGGCAGGCTCTGGACGGGAAGGGTCCCGTTCGCATCGTAGCCATGGGGTCGTCATCAACAGCCGGACGAGCCGATGTTGTGCCGTATCCCTATCGGTTGGAGATGTATCTACGGCAATACTTCAAGGACGTCGTCCACCGGCCGGACATTCGGATTGATGTGCTGAACCGCGGCAAGGGCGGAGAAGAGGCAAACGAAGAGCTCGTACGCTTTGAGGCCGATATCTTTCATGATGATCCGGCACTGGTCATCTGGCAGGTTGGAACGAACGCGGTCTTTCACAACGACCAGTACGACGTGGACGCTGTTGCCGGGAATATCAGGAAGGGCCTGGCGCAATTGCGCGCTCGCGGTTTCGAGGTTCTGCTGATTGATCCGCAATATGTGACGAAGATGCTCTGGGACGACCGTGCTGAGCTTTCGGACAAGATGGTCCGGCTGATCCGCGATGCTGCCAATGAGGCCGAGGTGAATCTGTTTCAGCGTTGGGCACTGATGCGGCATTGGCACGTGCAAAACAACGTTTCGTTCGAGCAATTGCTGGACCCAGGTGATCCTGACAAGCTGCACCAAAGCGATTGGAGCACCCAGCAGATCTCCTTGGCCCTCAAGAGCGCGATGATCAAGGCCATAGGGCTGACGGCCTGAGGCGTCCGCCGCGGATCACGCTTGCAGATAACGCGCCTTCAGCGCAGTCCGTTCGGCTGCGCCGAGCTTGAGCCCGTCGCGCAAATAGGTTTCGATATCGCCGTATTCCTTGCCGACGGCTTCGAACGCAGCAGCAAGGTAAGAGGCTTCGACGCTGCCGATGGCATTGCGTACGTCCTCCGGCAGGTCGGTGGCAGCCGTCGCATCGCGCTTGTAATGCTGATTGGTGAGCAGGTAGTCCTCGGCAATGACGTCATCGGGGACGCCGAGTGCATGCAGGATCAGCGCGCAGGCAAAGCCGGTGCGGTCCTTGCCTGCAGTGCAGTGGATCACGAGCGGCGCGCGGTCTTCCAGGAGATGGCCGAACAGGTCGCGAAAGCTGTGCGTGTTGTGGCGAACGTAGTTGCGATAGGATTCGCGCATGAGCTCCAGCGCGACCGGTGCCGTCAGCGTGCCCCTCGCGAGCTCGGCGCGCAGCGCAGCGACGACCGTCGGCTCGATCGGCAGCGAGTGCACGGTGATCTCGTTCATGACGCAGACGCCGGCCGCGCGCTCCTCCAGCCCACGGAAATCGAATGCGCTTCGCACCCCCAGCGCGCGGACGATCTCGATGTCGGCTGCGGTGAGTTGGCCGAGATGGTTGGAGCGGAAGATGTGCCGCCAGCGCGTGATGCGGCCGTCGGTGGTTGGATAGCCGCCGAGATCGCGAAAATTGCTGGCGCCTTGCAAGGCGAGGTGGCGGGCAGGGGAGTCGGACATGAGATCAGCTTGGGTTATGGTTCCACCGGATGCGCTGCGGCATCCTTAAAGTCCATTACAGGGGGCGACCATGGTCCGACACAAGGCCATTGTTTTGGCTATCACCATGCTGTCGGCCGGAATTCTCCATAGTCGACCGGCCGATGCGCAGACATTCCAGACCTATCGCTGTGCCGATGGTACGCAGTTCATCATCGGGTTTTATGACGGCGACAAGCGCGCCTTCCTCCAGATCGACGGCGAGCCGGTGACGCTTGCCAAGCGGCTGACGGTCTCTGGCGCGCGCTATTCGAGGGCCGGGATCACGCTGACGATCGGCAGGACCGGGACCACCACGATCAGACATCTGAAGCGGCCGGTGACGGCCTGCGCGGTGATCTGAACGTTTTCTGTACTGAATCAAAAAGGGCCGAAACACCGTGGTTTCGACCCTTTTTCAAACTGCCGCCTGCATTCGCGAGCGCGCGGCGGTATCAAACCAGCCACCGGCATCAGCGATCCCATTTCGGCTTGGCTTCGTCCACAGCGTCCTGGTGGTACCAGCTGTCGCTGCAGATCGAGACGTTCGTGGGAAGCGAAGCGTGATCGGCGGGAAGGCTAGTCTCGCCATAGCGGCGTCCCCCAAGAGCTGCGCGGCCCCCGGCAGGGAATTGGTAGATCTTCGCAGATCCGTGACTCAGACCATTGTTCATCATTACGATTTCTCCTTGGTCGAAGCGCCTTGGCCTCCATGCTGCGCCCGACTCGTTCGATTGTGGTTACTGAAATCCCCATATCGGCCCCGCGCCCCGAATTGGAAAGTGCTGAAAAGGAAATCAGTTGCCGCCCAATTTATAGGCAGGTCGCCTGCTGCATCTCCCAAGGCAGCGTGTCGGTGATCAACGCCTGGGCTATTCCAAAGGTTGCTGGTCAGTGCTGTGGGGCTTTACGAAAGTTGCTGGACGTTGATGCGCGTTTCATCGGCAATATCCCGCACTGCGCCGCCTGCTTCAGAATCGGGCGGTTTCCGCGGAGTTTTTGCGGTGCAGCTTCACGCGAAGGTGCGCGGCTATGACGCACGACGCTGGGGGCGGTCAGCCAGCGCCAGGGCGACGCCGGCCGCGGTGGAAAACCTCCCGCAGTGCGGCCTTTTGGCACGTTAAATGCTTGTAGAGGGCCGGCCGATGGTGGCCGGGTACAAACGTGCGGGGACCCCAGGGCCCCCAACCTTTCGCATCATCTACAGAGAGGCTCAATGACCAAGTATAAGCTCGAGTACATTTGGCTCGACGGATATACGCCGACTCCGAATTTGCGCGGCAAAACTCAGATCAAGGAATTCGCGTCGTTCCCGGCGCTCGAGCAGCTTCCGCTCTGGGGCTTCGATGGCTCCTCCACCCAGCAGGCCGAAGGTCATAGCTCCGATTGCGTGCTGAAGCCGGTCGCCGTTTTCCCGGACGCCGCGCGCACCAATGGCGTGCTTGTGATGTGCGAAGTCATGATGCCCGATGGCAAGACCCCGCATCCGTCAAACAAGCGCGCCACCATCCTCGACGACGCCGGCGCCTGGTTCGGCTTCGAGCAGGAATACTTCTTCTACAAGGACGGCCGCCCGCTCGGCTTCCCGACTGCCGGCTATCCGGCCCCGCAGGGTCCGTACTACACCGGCGTCGGCTACTCGAATGTCGGCGACGTCGCCCGCAAGATCGTCGAAGAGCATCTCGACCTCTGCCTCGCTGCCGGCATCAACCATGAAGGCATCAACGCGGAAGTCGCCAAGGGTCAGTGGGAATTCCAGATCTTCGGCAAGGGCTCCAAGACCGCTGCCGACCAGATGTGGATGGCTCGCTACCTGATGCTGCGCCTCACCGAGAAGTACGGCATCGACATCGAGTTCCACTGCAAGCCGCTCGGCGACACCGACTGGAACGGCTCGGGCATGCATGCCAACTTCTCGACCGCCTATATGCGCGAAGTCGGCGGCAAGGAGTATTTCGAGGCGCTGATGGCGGCCTTCGAGAAGAACCTGATGGACCACATCGCCGTCTACGGCCCGGACAACGACAAGCGTCTGACCGGCAAGCACGAGACCGCGCCCTGGAACAAGTTCAGCTACGGCGTGGCCGACCGCGGCGCTTCGATCCGCGTTCCGCACTCCTTCGTCAACAACGGCTACAAGGGCTATCTGGAAGACCGCCGTCCGAACTCGCAAGGCGACCCCTACCAGATCGCTTCGCAGATCCTGAAGACGATCGCGTCCGTGCCGACCGACAAGAAGGCCGCGGCCTAAGATCCTCCCGGCCCGGGCCTGGGGGGCTGGCCCGGGTTGGTCTCAAATCCGCCGGAGCTGCAAGGCTCCGGCGGATTTTTGCATTCTGATGGCAGCTGTTCCTGTGACCCGCCGGCCTCTTCCCGCGCGAAGCTTGTCGATTGCGTTCGAATGCGGGAGAGTGCCCCCGGATGCGCGCAGGGCCGGGGACACGGCGGGTGTTTGAAGGCTTCTACAAGGTGAGATTTCAGCTCGGCGACGCGGTCGGCCGGAGCGTGATGCATGCCGGCAATGGCAAGATGCTCGGCGGCAATTCGGCCTTCGCCCATATCGGCACCTACGACAAGACCGACAGCGGCGTCGACGTCGTGATCAAGACCGTCCGCCATAACCCCGATCCCAACTACCGCGCCATGGCCGGCACCGACGATGCGACCTTGATCGCGAAGGGCTGGGCCGATGGCGATCTCTATCGCTTCAAGGGCGAGCTGAAAGAGCTGCCGGGCGTACCCTTCCAGTCGCTGATGACGCCGATCACCGAAGACGAGGTGCCGATCGTCGGCGGCGTTGGTGAGGCCGGGATCGCCGATGGCCTCTATTCGATTCATCTGCGCATGCTCGACGGCCTCGATGGCGGCCTCACCGGCGTGATGCTGCTCAACCAGGGCCGCATCCTCGGCGGCGATGCGGCGTTCTACTATCTCGGCAGCTACACCGCCGCGAAGGGCCGCTGGAAAGGCCAGATCCTCAATCAGGAGCACACGCCGGCCAAAGACGATCCGATCTTCGGCGGCCACGAGGTCGGCATCGGTTTCTCCGGCCGCTATGACGCGGAAGAGGCGGTGCTGGAGGCAACGGCGCTCGCCGGCAAGCGCAGCCTACGCCTGACCGCTGCGCTCAAGCTGCTGCACCGCGCCTGATCGCGACAGGAATTGCATTTGGACAACATTCGCATGCTCTCGACGCTCGGCCTGATGGGTGCGATGCGCAGCCTGTCGTCTGCGTATGAAGCTGCGACGGGCGTGCGCATCGACGCCGATTTCGCGCCGACCCAGGCGCTGCTGAAACGGCTCCGCGATGGCGAGGCGGCCGATCTCGTCATCCTCACCCGCGAGGGGCTCGACGCGGTGATCGGTGAGGGCCGCGTGGTCGCCGACAGCGCGGCTGACCTCGCACGTTCCTACGTCGGCATTGCCGTGCGGGCAGGGCAGGCGCATCCCGACATCACCAGCGAAGCCGCGTTGCGCGCAACGCTGCTTGCGGCGCGATCCGTCGCCTATTCGCGGCTCGGCGCCAGCGGAATCTACTTTGCCCAGTTGATCCAGCGATTGGGCATCGCGGTCGAGATCAACGCCAAGGCCACCATCGTGCAGCAGGGCTTTACGGCGGAGCGGCTCGTCAACGGCGAGGCTGATCTCGCCGTACAGCAGATCAGCGAGCTGAAGCAGGTTGGCGGCATCGAGGTCGTCGGCCCGATCCCGCATGATTTGCAGACGCCGGCCGTGTTCTCCGCCGGCCGCATGACGAATGCGACACACGCCGAGGCCGCCGACAGGCTGCTGCGCTATCTGGCCTCGCCGGAGGTCGTGCCCGTGCTGCGCCAATCGGGACTCGAGCCTTGAATTTGCCGGGGCGGGGACGCAACGTGACGACCATGCGGACTTACCTCCTTGCCATCCTCTTCGCGCTCGCCGCGCCCTTGGCGGCGCAGGCGCAATCGGCTGATCTCGTCCTGTGCGACCGGGTGGCGGCCGATCCCAGCGATCCCGACAAGCCGGCCGACGTGAAGGGCGTGACGGAGATAGCTTCCTCCGACGTCGCGACCGCCATCAAGTTCTGCAGGCAGGCCGCCTCCTCCTCGCGCAGGGCGATGTTCGCGCTCGGCCGCGCCTATGCCGCCAACCGGCAGACGAGCGAGGCGATCGCCGCCTGGCGCAAGGCTGCCGACAAGGGATCGAGCTCTGCGATGGTCGAGCTCGGCGTCGCCTATGGCACCGGCTCCGGCGTTGCGAAGGACGAAGCACAAGCGCGCAAGCTGTTCGAGAAGGCGGCGCAATCAGGCAATCCCCGCGGCGTCAGCAATCTCGCCGCGCTCGGAGGCGCAGGTGGCGCTGCGCCGGCCGATCCCGCGCAGGCGCGCGCGCTGCTCGGCAGGGCCGCCGAGACCAATGCGGAGGCGCAGTACCAGCTCGGCCTGATGCTTGCGAGCGGCAATGGCGGGGAGAGGGACGACGCCGCGGCGCGCGCGCTGTTCGAGAAGGCCGCGGCTCAAAACCATCCCGGCGCGCTGGAGCGGATGGGCGCCTTCGCGGAAGGCGGCCGCGGCGGGCCGAAGGACAAGGATGCCGCCAAAGCCTATTACGAGCGCGCCGCAGCGCTCGGCGACGATGACGCCAAGAAGGCGCTGGAGCGCATTCGCTGCCCCTATGCCATCAAGGACAAGCAGGGCAAGCTCGTCACCACGCTGTGCTTCTGAGCCCGCACTGCCGGAACCTGGCTCGCGCCTACGCCGTTGATATCAAGACACAACGGAGCGCGATCATGATCCGCAAACTGGCATCGGGCGAATACCGCCTCTATTCACGCAAGGTGAATCCGAAGACCGGCAAGCGCCGCAATCTCGGCACCTTCAAGAGCCGCGCGGCGGCCGAGAAGCACGAGCGCGAGGTGCAGTACTTCAAGCGGCACTGATGGACGGCGAATGCCGTCCAGGAGCCCGGCAAAACAAAACATGCGAAAACAACCCCATGCACAGTAGCCAAGGGTTTGAAATCGCACGCATTGCGGATTAATCGAAATTCAAATTGACCCGTCGGGCAAAACAGGGGCATAATGGCATCATGACAGCGAACGCCCCGTGAGCGGCCCTGCGCGAAAGCCGGGTGGCTTCAATGCGGCGACGGTGCTAGGTAGCCCCCAGTTTTTTCCGATTTTGCAGGTTCAAGACGTTGCTGGACGGACTGTACAAGGTTGAATACGGCGTCAACGATGCGTTCGGCCGCAGCATCATGTGCCTGCACGACGGCAAGATGCTGGGCGGCAATTCGGGCTTTGCGCATCTTGGCACCTATGTCGAGCGCGACGGCGAGATCATCGCCGAGGTCATCACCGAGCGGCATAACCAGGATCCCAACTACAAGCCGCTGATGGGCGCCGACGTCGCCTCGATCGGAGCACGCGGCCGGCTGTACGGCAACCAGATCCGCCTTCAGGGCAGCGCGGACACGATGCCGGGCGCCAATTTCTGGGCCAATCTCACCCCGCTCGACGACGAGGCGCTGCCGCCGAGCGGAGCCGTCGGTCCGGGCGGGATCGCCAACGGGCTCTATGGGATGAGCCTGCGCGCGCTCGATGGCGTGGATGCCGGACTCTCCGGCGTGATGCTGCTGATCGACGGCCGCATCCTCGGCGGCGATGCGTTCTTCTACTATCTCGGCTCCTATTCCTCCGCGGACGGCCGCTGGAAGGGCGAGATGCTGAACCAGGAGCACACGCCGGCGAAAGGCGAAAATCCCGTGTTTGGCGGCCTCGAGGTCGGGATCGGCTTCTCCGGCACCTGCACGGCCGATAGCGGTGAGCTCGAAGGCATCGCACTCGCCGGCAAGCGCAGCCTGCGCCTTGCGGCCTCGCTCAAGCTGATGCGGCGGGCGTAGGGCGTCTACTCACAAATGTCCGATGTCCTCTGCTGGGGTGAAGCAGGCTTTACGCGTCGCTCCGGGCAATGTCAGCGAGCGCCCCATCTCCGACCGCCCGAGTCGACGCACGCTCCGCTGCGCTCCCGTGACACTGCGGCTTTTGTCTTTTTCAGAACGTCCTAGCCAACGCCCTTCACGACGAACGATTTGTCCGAAATGAAATCCAGGCCATGTCCGCGTGGCTCACCGACCTAGAAACCGCTGCAACGCAGCCGGGTCGTCAGCGTATGCTCGGGCGCCGGCGTGCCATGCATCACTCATAAAAGGGACCGCGATGTTTATTGCTCTTCTGAAATTTGGATCTAACAAGGCACAAGCCGGCCAGTTCATGCAAGGCCACAACGATTGGCTCAAGCGCGGCTTCGACGACGGCGCATTCCTGATGGCAGGGAGTCTTCAGCCGAACCTTGGCGGAGCCATACTCCTGAGCGGTCGCCTCTCTCGTTCGCAGGTCGAGGAGTGCGTCGCTCTCGATCCATTTGTCGCGGCGGAAGTTGTTACTGCCGAGATCCTCGAGATTACGCCTTCACGCATAGACGACCGCTTGACGGACCTTTTCGCCTGACGCTTGACGATCTGTCGGCGGTAACAGCTAATTGGCAGCAGCGACATCCCGCGACGCAGGACCTGGCTTACGCAAAGAGATCGGTGAATGGCCGAATGCCAATGCGTATGCGCGCGAGAACGCCGCTGCGCTGCCAAAACCCACGCGCCTCGCGACCGACTTGACGCGCTCGCCGCGCTGGAGCTCACGCTGGCCAAGTGTCAGCCGCCACGCCTTAAGATAGGCAGCCGGTGTAGTGCCGGTCACTTTGGGAAACAGAGTCATGAAGCGGCTCCGCGAGAGTCCGCTGATACTCGCAAGCTCCTCGGTGTGCCACGGGCGAGAGGGTTGATCGTGCATAGCGACCAGAGCCTTATGGATCGCTGGATGGGATAGGCCGGCAAGAAGTCCTGGTCGCGTTGAGCCGATATCGATTGCTCTCCGAAGCACAAGCAAGATGATCACCTCGCACAAGCGGTCGAGAGCGACTTGCCTGCCGCATCGCATGTCCGAGGCCTCGGTTACAAAGGCTGCAGTCAGAGCTTGTAGGGTAGGGGACTCGCCGAGGGGGATCACGATCCGCTCGGGCATTGCATTCATGAGCGGGTTTGTGATGCCCCCGAACTCGATGGTCGCTGCAGCCAGGATATCGCCGCCGCGATCGGGCATCGCATCACGGTGGGGGCAGAAGACGACGCTCCTTGCGCAGCCACCCTCTCCAACAACAACAAGGTTTGCGACCGCGTCTCGGGCATCTTTCGCAGCGACCGTAACCGACATTTGGAAGGCGTCGAAGAAGGCGGAAAGCCTGTCGTGCTTGGCCGTCACAGGACTCTCAATCATGTTTCGGGGACCATTCATGCTCTCCAGTGTGGCATGAGCTGGATCTGGGAGCAACCGGTCCTGTGCTGCCCCTTGGTCCGTGAAAGGAATCCAAATGCTTATACCTCGCCAGAAAGCGCCGCCCCTTGTCGTAAACACGCTCGACCATGGTCCCTTCGACCTGGCAACCGAGAGCCCAGAGCGCATGTCGCTCGTCTGCTTCTATCGCGGCTTGCATTGCCCGATCTGTGCCAACTACCTGAAGGAATTAGAACGCCTGACGCCGGAATTTGCCATCCGCGGCGTCACCACCGTCGCTATTAGTTCAGATGGGGAGGAGCGAGCTCGCCAGATGGCGGACAAGATCCAAGCCAAGAATTTGCGTGTCGGATATGGTCTAGGACTGAGCGATGCTCGCAATTGGGGTCTGTATATATCGACATCTCGGGGAAAGACCTCGATCGGAATCGAAGAACCTTCTTTGTTCTCTGAACCCGGCGTGTTTCTAATCAGGCCGGATCAAACGATCTACTATCTCTCCGTCCAATCCATGCCGTTCGTCAGGCCCAACTTCTCTGAAATGGTCCAGGCGTTGGATTTCGTCATCAAGAACGACTATCCAGCCAGAGGAGAATATAACGGCGCGATTTAAGACGTTGAGCCCGTCTCGATCCCGCAGCCTCAAACGTTAGCGCTACCGCTTTCCGAAAGATTCCAGGCTCGCTGCTGGTGATCGCTGAACTGAGGCGGCGCGCGACAATCTAAGGCCGCAGAAACAATCTGCGGCCATTTTGCCTAGCCGTTACTCTTTTCTGAGTGCTCAGCACAACTTGGTGAGTCCGGCTGCCGTATTCGATCCAATTGAAAAAGTGCTCGTGTGAGGTATCCCACAAAGGTTGTGTAGTATTCACGATACGACTCCGCAAGGGCACCGATGCCCGGTCTCGTCAATTGTGGCGGGATGGCTACAGGAGAAATTCAAATGGCAATTTCTTATCCAAAGCCACATCCACCATCACCTGCTCCAGCTATTACTGCTGTACATAAGCTGGTCCACACTCCACCCAATGATCTTGTCCAGGCGGCGGAGTTGCACTTTCACAAGTCGCTAAAGCACGACGACGACGGGCGAGTGATCCCGAGCTCATTCAAATCATTTTTAGCAGCTCTGAATGAGCATCGCCCGACGGATTTTCAGAACATCGAGTCAGCCGGCCTCCGTCCGCTCGTAAATCCGCAAGCAGGTCTGGCCGCCGATCGACTCACCTCGGCTGGTTGGCATTTCCGCATTCCGAAACCACCGGAGCAGGACGGGAAGCATGAGACTGCAGCCGCGGAGATGATCGAGCTTTACTGGATGGCATTGCTCCGTGACGTCAATTTTCTGGATTATCCGAGCAACGCCCTGGCACAAGCCGCAGCCAGCGAACTGAGCGCTCTCAAGCTATATGCCCATCCCGACTCGAGTAATCATCCCAACTACACTGCCCGGCCCGTCACGCCGGCAACGCTTTTTCGAGGCGGCGAATGGACGCCAGCGGGACAAACGAACCAGGAGCATCTTGGGCCGCTCGTTTCACAATTTCTCTGGCTTGACGTGCCGTACGGGTCTTTGCGGATCAAGCAAACCGAAGGGCGGGTTGTAAACACCGACTATCAGTCTGGAGGCGTCCCTCACATGATCGCATGGGCCGATTGGCTCGACGTGCAGAGAGGAAAAGCCTTTCCGTCATCGATCGAACTCCCGGCCACCCCGCGGTACATTCAGAACGCGGGCGACATCGCGCGATACGTCCATCTTGACGCACTGTATGAAGCCTACCTGAACGCTGCCCTGATCTTGCTCGGTAGCCCTGGCGTTAAGCTGGATGCGGGAAATCCCTACAACCGGGATGCGCCGGTCTTCCCGCATGAGGAGGGCTTCGGCACCTTTGGCTCGCCGTTCATACTTTCGCTGGTCTGCGAGGTGGCGACATGTGCGTTGAAGGCGGTGTGGTACCAGAAATTTATCGGAAACCTGCGCCTGCGCCCGGAAGCCTATGGCGGTTTGGTCCATCGTGCGCTGCACCCCACGGGTTTGAAGGCCGCCGAGGCGCAATTGGCGCTATCAAGCGGGCTTGGTGTGTTGCAGGCGTCCAACGCCTCGGGCGGCGCGGTTGCAAGAATCAGGCAAGCGAACGCCGCTCACGGCGCCAACAGCGACAGCTACTTGCTGCCGATGTGTTTCGCCGACGGCTCACCGGCGCACGGCTCCTACGGTGCGGGCCATGCCACTGTCGCCGGCGCATGCGTCACCGCGCTGAAGGCTTATTTTGCAGGAACACAGAAGCTCAAGGATGTTGGGATTACGCCGGTTATCCCGACGTCCCAAGGAACAGACCTGACAACTGTCGGAGTGCCAGATGCTGACCAGCTAACGATTGCAGGCGAACTCGACAAGGTCGCGTCCAACATTGCAATCGGACGCAACATGGCGGGCGTTCACTGGCGTACCGACTACAGCGCGTCCATGCTTCTAGGGCAGCGGATCGCGACGAGCGTCCTGTATCACCTCCGGCGGGACTACCATGAGCGTCCCTGGAAGTTCAGCTACTTGAGCTTCGGCAAAAAGGTCGTTGAGATAGAGCAGGACAGGGTCACCTACGACGGAGCCCTTGTCCTCGATGGTGACGACGACCTTGATCCTGCTCTCGAGGCGGCAAAGCTTTCGGCAATAGTTTAGTCGCGAGAGTCCGGCCTAATTGAATGTTGCTCTCGATCGCTGCGGCAGTCGCCATCTGCCGCAGCGGGCTGGCTCTATCCATTGCTCCCTAAGTTGCTGCCGAAACACCTGGCCGCTGCCGATCGATGGACCGCTTCTGACTCTACGCGGTTCTTGGACGGTGATGGCAGGGTCAGACCGGGCTTAATCGAGTGCAGGGCACAATCGGCGCTGATGACCCAAAGCAGGTAAATTGGACGACGACGTCCGCGCTCGCCGGCAAGCGCAGACTGCGCCTTGCAGCTTCGCTCAAGCTGATGCGGCGGGCGTAGGGCGTCTACTCACAGCGCCGCGGCTGGATCAACCGGTGTGCTCGCGTTGAAATCCGGATAGATCGGCCGCATCGTCGCAGTCATTTACCTTGCTCGTTGTGGCTAAGCTTCAGCCAGGGCAATTGCTCGTTGGCGAAAAAATGCTTGCTCGGCTGGAGCTCCGCCGCCCGGTCGAAGGCACCGACGTGATAGTGCGTCTCCGTCGGAAAGTGCACGGTAGCGCAGGTCAGCGTCGAGCCGCAGCGGGCACAGAAACCGCGCGTCGTTCCCGGCGATGATTTAAACGTGGTGATGGCGCCTTCGGTCACCGTGACAGAGTCGTTCTCGAACCCGACGAACACGCTAACGGGCGCGCCGGAATGGCGGCGGCAGCTATCGCAGTGACACCAGAAGATTCCCTTCGGCCGGCCTCGCGCCTCGAAACGCACCGCCCCGCAACGTCCTGAAAAGGTTTCGCTCACGTTCGTGCTCCGGGCCTGACCTCCAT
The DNA here is from genome assembly GCF_004114935.1 of Bradyrhizobium zhanjiangense. Classification (NCBI taxonomy): domain Bacteria; kingdom Pseudomonadati; phylum Pseudomonadota; class Alphaproteobacteria; order Hyphomicrobiales; family Nitrobacteraceae; genus Bradyrhizobium; species Bradyrhizobium zhanjiangense. The sequence continues at coordinate 5,574,250 of NZ_CP022221.1, read as the reverse complement.
AGCGACGAATACTATCGCCCCCGAGACGAAAGTGAGCGCGCCGATCGCTCCGATCGCCCAGGCCATGCCGAACAGGTCGGCGATGATGCCGGCCGATAGCGCCCCGATCGCGTAACCGAGATCGCGCCAGAAGCGATAGACGCTGAGTGAGCGTGCGCGCCAGCTGGGATGCGAAGCGTCGGACACGGCAGCGATCAGGCTCGGGTACACCATGGCCGTACCAAGTCCGAGAAGCAGGCTGCCGACCAGCCACCATTCGAAATGGCTTGTTGCAGCGCTCAGGAATAGACCCGCGGCCTGGACCCACATGCCGGCCACGATCAAGCCCTTGCGGCCCCACCGATCAGAAAGAGGGCCCGTGGCGATCTGCAGGATGCCCCAAGTGGCCGGATAGACGGCCTTCAGTATGCCGATCCGGTCGACGGGGAGGCCGAACGAGGCGAAGAACAGCGGAAAGATGCCCCAGCTCATTCCATCATTCAGATTGTTGACGAGCCCAGCCTGCGACGCGGCGAATAGATTGCGATCTCCGAACGACGTGAGGACGAATATCTCCCTGAAGCTGATCGGGGGCGCTTGACGCGCATGCGCTGCGGTCTCCAGCCGAACGTGCTCGCGTGTGTCGCGCACCAGCAGGATCGAGAGCACTGTGCCTAGGATCGCATAGGCAACGCCGAGGTAGATCGGTGCCGGCCGCAGTCCGTATTTCGAGGCAAGATATCCAGTGAGGAAAGCGGTCACGCCTACCGCGAGATAACCGGCGAACTCGTTCAGGCCCACGGCAAGTCCCCGCGACTTCGGTCCGACGAGATCGATTTTCATGATTACCGTCATCGACCAGGCAAGACCCTGGTTGATGCCGAGAAGGGCGTTTGCTGCGATGACCCATCCCCAGCTCGGCGCCCACATGATCATGAGCGGCACCGGCAGGCCGACGAGCCAGCCGAGGATCAGAACACGTTTGCGTCCCGAGGCGTCGGCGAGCTGGCCGGAGATCAGATTGGCGCAAGCCTTCACGACGCCGAAGCTGACGATGAAGGAAACGACGAGCGTCGTCGAACTGATCCTGAATTCCTCGGAGCCGATCAACGGCACGACCGTGCGCTCGATCCCGACCATCCCGCCGACGAAGGCGTTGATCAGGACGAGCAATGCGAACTGCGGCCAGTTCTCTTTCAGCCCCAGTTGGACAGACGAGGCAATCTGTGGGCCAGTTACAGCTTCGGTCATTAGTTCAGGCCGCGGCCGCCGCCATGCCTGAGTTTGCAGCCCTGATCCGCGCGGCCTCTGGCGGCGCCGGCGGAATCTCGGCGACCATGAACCGAACAAACTCGGCTTCGTCCTCGATCGTAAACGCCTGATTGTGCCGCTTCTCGAAGCCGATCGCGGAGGATGGCTTGCCGCTCAGGCGCCGACCGCAAACCGAGCCCGCATAGGCGCCCGGCAGCACCTCGACGTAGTCAGGAAGCTCCTTCAGCCGACTCACGCTTCGGAACAGTTGCCTGGCGCCTTCCTCCGCGCTCACGGCAAGTTCGGTGCGGCCGAGATCGCCGACCATGAGCGTGTGACCGGTGAAGACGAACCAGGGTTCGTTGGCGCGTGTTTGGTCTGTAACAAGGATGCAGATGTGCTCGGGCGTGTGACCCGGCGTGTGCATCACCGTCGCCGACACGTTGCCGAGGGGAAGAACGTCGCCGTCGTGCACACCCTTGTAGGGAAACGATACACCAGCCTCCGTCGAGAGCACGTACTCAGCTCCCGCTGCGGCGGCGAGCGCCCGGCCCACTGACAGGTGATCGGCATGGACATGAGTGTCTATGACGAAATGGATCCGCATGCCGGTATTGTCGGCCGCCTGCAGGTAGGGCTGAATATCGCCGACCGGATCAACGACCGCGCCGGCAGCTTTGCCGCCGCAGCCGAAAAGGTAGGAGATACCGACTGGATCGCTATGCAAGAACTGGCGGAGAATCATGGACTTGCACTCCCTCGAGAGAAACGCTAGATACATTCAATCAATCTGCTGAATGATATATTGAAGGACCGCCGTGTCAAGCTCAGGACCGAAACAGGAGATCTATGAAAACCTTGCCGAGGTGGCGCAGGCGCTCGGCCATGCTCACCGGCTTGAGCTGCTGGAGCACCTTGCGCAGGGGATACGCACCGTCGAGGAGCTGTCGGCTCGGGCACATCTGACATTCGCCAACACGTCGCGGCATCTGCAGATACTGAGGCGCGCGCGCCTCGTCGAAACGGAGCGTCGTGGCAAGCACATTCTCTATCGCCTTGCTGGCGATGCCGAAGTAGTGACGCTGATCAAGGCGCTGGGTCGGGTCGGTGAACGGAATGTCGCCGAGATCGGTCGTGTTGTGACCGATTACTTCCAAGCCCGTGATGCGCTTGAGCCCGTCTCGCGCGACGACCTGGTCGCGCGATTGCGAGACGATCTGGTTACGTTGCTCGATGTGCGGCCCGAGGATGAGTTCGCGCTGGGCCATCTGCCGGGGGCGCTCAACATTCCTCTGGCTGAACTGGAAAGACGTTTGGGCGAGTTGCCGCAAGGCCGTGAAGTGATTGCGTATTGTCGCGGGCCCTATTGCGTTCTTTCGTTCGAAGCCGTGGCGGCACTGCGGGCGCGCGGCTATCGCATTCGCCGCCTTGAGGACGGTTACCCGGAGTGGAAGGCCGCCGGCCTGCCGGTCGAATCCGTTGCTTGAAACAGGTCGATCAGGTGCATCATGGATGATAAGCCTCATCGCACGGAACCCGCGTGGCCGATCGTTGGCGTAAAGGATCACAAGGCGCCCTCGGTGTTCCGGCCTGAATCCCTGTTGAGGGAGGCGCGCCGGCAGAGACAGTTGCCGCTCGTAGCTGTGCCCGAAATCTGCGTGCTCGATCCGGATGGTGACGTCGTCCGTCACCTCAAGCGGACCGGCGTCGGCCGCATCCATAAAGGTTGGGCCTGCTACCACACCGAGCTTCTTGCCTTCGATCTCGACGACATCGGCGAGGTCGGGATCGTCGGCTGCGCGGTCGGGGCACCCTTCGCCGTCCTGGTCGCCGAGCAGCTCTTCGCGTCGAACTGCCGACTGCTCGTCAGCGTCACCTCGGCAGGCCAGATCAATCCCATCGGACCTACTCCCTATTTCGTCCTGATCGACCGCGCGCTGCGCGACGAGGGGACGAGTTATCACTACCTGGCTGGCTCGACTTTCGCGGCAGCACCCGACATGTCGCTTCTGGATCGCGTCGAGCGGGCGGGCCGATCGCTGCCGGAGAAACTGCATCGCGGTTCGACCTGGACGACGGATGCTCCCTATCGCGAGACCGAAGCGGCGATCTCGCGAGCGCGCGAGCTGGGGACGCTCGCCGTGGAGATGGAAGCTGCGGCGCTCTACGCCTTCGGCACGACGAGCGGCAACTCGATCGTCTGCTTCGCCCACGTCACGAACTCGATGGCGCAGACCGAGGGCGACTTCGAGAAGGGCGAGGCCGACGGCGCCAAGGCCACGCTTGCCGTCGTTGCCGCTGCGGCGCGCGGCTGGCAGAATGACGCGAGGATCTCGGACAACGCTTGAACCGCAGGCAACAAATGCAGCTAGAGTCGACCCTCACGTGTCCGGCGTGTGGCCATCAACAGATCGAGACCATGCCGACGGATGCCTGCCAGTTCTTTTACGACTGCAGGAGGTGCGGCCTACGGCTAAAGCCCAAGTCGGGCGACTGCTGCGTCTTCTGTTCCTACGGGACCGTTCCATGCCCCCCGATTCAAACGAGCGGGGTGTGCTGTTCGTAGACTATTCGCCTGTCCGGATCGCGAGACGATCACCGATTGCGGCGCGGTCGCGAATGGCGTAGCTGGATTGATCCTGATCGGCCAAGACGGGAGGGACGAAGCAGAAAGTGCCGCCTATCCGTTGGTCATTGATCAAATCCTCTACGCACGGGCTGACGAAAAGGACGGCATAAGCTGACTGTGGGGATTATAGCCCAGTGCCGGTCAAAATCACCACGTTTGCCCCTGGCCTTAAGCCGTCATAATGCTCGACGGGCCGACGAAGTGATCGAATAGCGCAGGGTCAGGTTGTGGCCCGAATACGAACTCCAAGCGTAGCGTCAAATTGTCGGCCCATCGGGATCGAGCGGAAGCGGCCGGCCAATCGTCCGAGTGACGCTTTGCCCCAAAGCCGTCGAACAAGTCTGGATGGCCAGCGTGCCCTTGAATCAGAATTGAACCAAGGGAATGACGGTGCTATCGTTGAACGACATCATTCCTCGTTGGTATGATGGTGCGGGCGCGATCAGGCTTACGGACTGCCGCCTGCCATTTGTAATTGGAATACTTCAGCTGGTGCCCCGCCTCCGGACCCATTTCAAAGTCGGCCGGGCAATGTTTCTAGACACGTTACCCTCCGACATTCCCCTTGACTCGGAGGCGGGCATTTTAGGTCAGGCGTAACCAACAAATCGATTTTCGACATGTCCATTCTGGAAAGTCGAGCCGATCGCGGCGCGGTCAATCAGCGTTCTGCAGGGCGCAACCGTCGTCACCTGATCGCTTCGATAGTGTGCGCCACTTGCATCGTTTCATTGGCAGAGGATGCGTGGGCTCAATGTGCAGCTCGCGATGTCCTGCAAAACGAGATGAAGGCGCACAAGCCGCGTCCATCCTATGCGCTCCAACAGCTCAAGTCCGCGCGCGATGTTCCGACGTGGAAGACAATTAGGATCGGCACCTTTGCCAATTCTGTTGCGCTGCGTAACGTGCTGGACGCCATGCGGTGCGGTGTCGGTGGCACGGCTGCCGAAATCCTCGCTCGACCGACCTTCACCGTTGCTTCTAAGACAGCCGAAGTGAAGCTTGTCGTTGTGCGAGTAGCCGAGCTTGGGTTCAAGACGGATACCGTGACTTTGGCTGCTATTTACGCGCGCGCCATGCAGATCGGCTTTAGGCTCGCCGACGCAGAGGTCGGTCCGCAATTGCGGATTCAGTATCTGGACCAGCCTATGGGCGAATTTCTCACCATCGCAATGAAGCCAATCAAGACGTGGGGCGGCGAACCGACTATTCTGAACGTCGCGAATGGCGGAGCTGGATTGATCCTGATCGGCCAAGACGGGAGGGACGAAGCGGAAAGTGCCGCCACGTCCCGTTTTGTTTTCGCGCGATCCAACGAACCTGCACCCAACAACGAACTTGAGAAGGCAGCCGCACTTCCGCCCCCGTGGACGGAACGGCATTCTGGACTTCAGGGTAATTGGTAGTCCGGACCCGGATCAGGCTTCCGGGCCGCTTCTAATATGCCTGAGCGAGATCCGGCGAGCTCTTATCCGGCACGCCGCGAGGGTGAGGATCGGCTCGGTCATTTGCTCGTTCACCGTTCAGGAAGGCCCGCCTTACGCAGACCCTCAGCGATGCGCTGAAATTCGGCAAGGAAAACGACGTTATCGGACCACGCAGACCCATCCTGCAACCAAAGGGCAACAGTGTAATCGGGCCTGAGCCGACGAAGCTCGCCGATGGCGGCAAGAGCTTCGGGCTCATGTCCCGTCCATGCGTTGGCGGCGGCGAGATCTGCATAGGCAATCCAAAAGGGATTCACTGTAATGGAGCGGCTGCACCAGTCTATCGCTTCATCATATTGGGCGAGATGGCTGTGCGCATGACAGGCATAGAAGTACCACGTGCTTAGGAGCGGATCGCGGGGGCTGAGCTGGATGGCCATTTGGAGAGGGGCGAACGCCTCCGCAGATCGGCCAACACGTATCTTGGCAGCGCCCAGCGCGCCATGAGCCGGGGCTAGACTAGGATTTATCCCGATTGCCGCCATATACTCGCTGACAGCAGCGTCGAGATTCCTGCCCTTGGCGCGTTGGATCTCGCCCTTTACAAAATGTGCCATTGCGTCGCTGGGAAACTGGGACAGAACCTGATCCACCGTTTTCTCAGCGCGCCGTAACTTATCGGCGGGTGCATCGGTCCAACGATAATTGACTTGTATTGCCAAAGTATCTGCCAACCCCACGAGGGCCTTAGGGTAGCCGGGATCGATCTGCAGTGCGCGCTCGAAGAGGGCACCCGACTCGGCTACCTGTTCGCGCGAATAGGGACGATTGAGCACGGCCAGGCCCTGCATTGTAAGATCGACCGCGTCGGGATTGTTGGGCCGCGCAACCTCCGCGTCGCGGCTTTCGTGGTCAGTCAACTCGAGATCAAGCCGCCGCGCCAATCCACCCGTGATGACATCCTGAAGCTGCAACGATTTGGACCACTCACCGTCGACGCTCTCCGACCAGATCTGGGCGCCGGTTCGCGTATCGATCAGCCGGGCGTTGATCCGGACAATCGACTCCGTTCGGCGCAAGCTACCGTCGAGGATATAACGGACGCCGAGTTCGCGGCGAACGCGCTTTGGGTCAACGTTCTTATAGGCACGGGCTGTACTCGGCGCGATCACGAAGCTGTCCTCGATCCGCGAGAGATCGGAGCTTAGATCATCAGCAACACCTTCCGCAAAGTACTCCTGCTCGGGTTCGTTGCTCAAATTCGTGAATGGCAGCACGACAATCGATAGACGATGCTTCACCAATTGTGGCTCATTCCATCGCATGTACCAGTAACCAAGACCGCCGCCAGCCATGAGCAGGAGAAGCGCCATTGTAAGACCCATCCGAGCTCGCCGGCTATGCGCAGGCCACTGGACAAACGGAAAGCCCGAAATGACCGGCAGCGTATCGGAGAGCTGCGAAGCATAGACTCGGACTGGGAGAGCGATATTTTTGAGGTTCTGCTCGCCCAGATCGGCGAACTCGACCCCGACCTTGCCACGGATTTGATCGTAGGCGGCCGAAGATATGCAGATGCCCCCGGCCTTCGCGATGCCTTCAAGCCGCGCCGCAACATTCACGCCATCGCCAAAGATGTCATTCGGCTCGACAATCACATCGCCGATATTAATTCCCACGCGGAAGACTATGCGCTTGGCTTCTGGATCATCGATTGTCAGTTCCTTGACACGGGTCTGAAATTGTACCGCAGCTCGAACCGCTTCGACCGCGCTCGGAAATTCCGCCAAGAAGCCATCGCCGGTGTTCTTGACGATGCGGCCACCGTGTTCGGCAACTGCCGGGGCGACTGCGTCCGTCAAAAGCGCAGTCAGTTTGGCATGCGTTGCCTCTTCGTCATTGTGCATGAGCCGCGAATAGCCGGCCACGTCAGCGGCCAATATCGCCGACAGCCTGCGCGCGATCCGGGCTGGCCGCTCCTGCACCATGGCCGGCTCTCCAACCCGCTCATTTTTACGACGGATGCGTGACAGTGCCAACCGTGCGATGTCCACCCTGAGCGGTCCCATCGTTAAAACGTTAGCTGCTCTGACCGATTGTTCAGTGGACGCCTCTATGTCGCCGATTGGACCCTGAGCGGACTTTGGCTTGACCGAGGATGCGACGCGCCCAACTCTTATTAAACTCAGAGGGAGAGAAGAATGCTAGCGAACGCGAAGGTGGCCACCCGTCTTCCAGCCAAGGACCTAGATCGGGCGCGGGCGTTCTATTCCGAAAAACTCGGGCTCGACCCTGTCGAACAACGCGAAGGTGGACTGCGCTACATCTGCGCAAGTGGCGAGTTTGCGATATTCGTCTCGGCCGGAGTGCAATCCGGCACGCACACGCAGATGGGCTGGGAAGTTGAGGATATCGAGGCAACGGTGTGCGAGCTTCGCGCGCGGGGAGTCAAGTTCGAGGAATATGACCTGCCCGGTCTGAAGACCGTTGAGGGGATCGCCGAGATAGCCGGGAATTACGCCAGCAAGGGTATCGGTGAGCGAGGCGCGTGGTTCCGCGACAGCGAAGGCAATCTTCTTGGAATCGGGCAGCCGGTCCGGTCCTGATGGGGGAGGCGATCGCACATGTTGTCGGCGTGCATCGCCCCCAGCCGTGGCACAAAGGCCACGCGGGTTTGGTCCATCAGCGAAGCAACCCGTCGTCTAACGGAGGTCCGTTCGTTGAGACATGGCGGACCAGATTTGCTTCTACGTTGATCCTGCGTTCCTTCGTGAACGCGCTGTTCATAGTGGAACGACGATTTTCTCGATTGGTCCCCGCTCATTGTCACGAAACCAATCTCCGGCCCGATCGTTGGCCCAATGCTCCGTCACTTGCGAGAGGAGTGCCAAATGAAGCGAACGATCCTCGCGCTCGCCGCAGTGGCTGCTCTAGCTGCGGGAGCGGTAACAACAGCAAACGCTGTTGAGTTTGGCATCGGTCCCGGCGGCGTCTATGTCGGCCCGGACCGATACTACCGTGACTACGGTAACGAATACTACGGCGGTTGCCGCACCATCGTCGAACACCGGATCAACCGGTTCGGTGAGGATATTGTGGTTCGCCGCCGCATCTGCGACTGACCGCAGTGAGTAACGGTTTGGGCCCCGACGCGTCCAATACGTCGGGGCCCTCATTGTTTCGGCCCTCAGCTCTGCGAGAGAACAAGGCCGTCAGGTTTAGCGGCGCGGTGAGCGGCTGAGGTTCAGCCGCGCACGTACGCCATGATTATGCCAGCGCGCTAGGCTGCGTGCCGCATGCGTTCGATACTCTGGGTTATATGGTTTCCGGCATCGTCAGCCACCTTCAGAGACATGTCCGCCATCCGGCGGCTGGTGTCCAAGGCGCTACTGATCGTGTCGCGCATCAGATCAGTCTGCACGGCCGCCAAATCGTGAGGAGTTCGGCAGCGCCAGAGTTCGTTCATGCGATCCATGGTCCGATCGATCTGCTGTCGAACGAAATCAAAGTACTCGCGTGACACGCCATTCATTCCTTTGGCGACTGCGGTCGTAGAGTACATGATGGCTTCGGCGTTGCGGACCGAGCGTTCCGTTGCCCGCTGCGCTTCATTGCCCGTCAAACCGAACGTGCGACCAAGCTGATCAGTCGAGCGGCCCATCATCGCGGTGGCCATGTCGACGCCGAAGCGCCAAGTGTTTTGCAGCATCTCGGCATTTTGTTGCAGTAGATGGCTGCTGGCTTGGGCGACCTCTTCGCCGGCCTCAGCGGTAGCTAGGCCGATCCGTCTGGTCTGCTCCGCGGTCCTCTCGGCGGCGCGGCGGATTGTGTCCTCAGGGCTTTGGGTAGACTTTTCCTCCTGGCGTGGATTGGCCATTAGTTGCTCCATCGTTGTTGTTGGTGAGGTCGGATCCTATGCCCTCCGTCACAGGTGCGATCCTACGCGAGCAAACGTTGGCATTTCTGGACCGTTCCGGGGCGAGCGAATTTTAATCAATCCTCCATTGCGCGCAGGAGCGAGCGGTTCAACTTTCCTGAGGGCACCGGTGGCCACTGCGGACCCGGACTCACCGACAAGCGCCATTTCTACTTCAATCCGCCGGCGACGGCGGTCACCTGCGGCGCAAAGGCGCAGCGGCCGGCCGCAATTCCATTCTCGATATGCCTGCTGCGATGTTCATACCTGTTTGCGCCTGGACGGATACCGGCTGCAAGGCGATCGTGCGATCCGAGCCGCCCACCAGGAGGTTGGCGCCAACTCCGGCACCAACTGTGCCGCCGGCGGTCGCGCCGGCATAGGTTCCGGCCAACGCGGCGTGGCGAACCGCGGTCGGAGCATAAACGGCCCAAACGAGCTGACCGCCGGACGTGGCTCCTATATCGAGACCAAGCGTGCTGACGGTGCCTTCGTAAGCCTCGCGCGCCCTGCCTCTCGCCGATGCATAGATGCAGCTCAACTGCCGTTGTCCAGCAACGATCATGCCGACTCCGGGCGATATGTTGCACGTGAGCGTGCCGACTCTCGGTCGTCCGGTCTCCTGCGCCGTTGCCGGAACCGTGGCGAGCACGAGAGCCAGGGCCGCGCACGCTGTCGCCAAATTGGTCAGCCTTGTTTCGTTCCGCGTTGTCCCAATCATGAGGGCCTCCATCGAACGTATTCTGATGGTCCTTCAATGCGCGCTGAGCTCGCGATGTTCCCTTGATGGCACACGTCGAAGACGTGCGAGTGAGCCCAATGCGGGTCGATATTTAGGTGACCGGGCGCCCTCAAACGGCTCTTGCTCTGCGGCCCACTTTGGCACGCCGTCTTCGGCCGATTGTTCTCGCTTCTGCGTTTCGGAGCCTGCTTCGAAGCGTCTCCACTTCTCGAAGCCCCACCACAATCGCTTGCACACGTTCGCGCAGGACAGCGCAAGTATAAACCTGACCAGTACTGGACATCGCTGCCTCAGAATATGATTTGAACCAAGAAGTCGACGAAAAGACCAAGGAAGTGAATATTCGCTAGGCCGAAGTCAGTGGGCTAAAGCTGCAGTCGCCAGATGCTCCCAGTACTCTGCCTCTGCGAGCAGTTTCCAGCTTCTGTCAGGATGAAGCGCGGCGGTCTGCCGGCAAAGTGACGCCATTGCGCGAAAGCGGCGGGCAGCTTCCATTCCAAACCTCCCATGTTTTCCCCAACATATTTTTGTATTTTATGATGGAGTCACCATGATTATCGGAAATAACTAAATTTGTCGTTTGTTGGCAGTTAATTAGGTTCCGGCGGCGCGCCTGAGTGAAATGAATTTCGCTTTTGGCTTCGCATTAGTTTCGAATGCTTCGGTGCTCGGCCGTGCTGCGCACCGATTGCGCATCTCCGCACAATCGACGCGCTAGGCGAGCTGATCACCTCCGCTCCCAACCATGAGATCGCAATGATGCAGACCGCCGAGGTCCACGAGCCCTAAGCTGCGGGGTGAAACGACCGAATTGGCATCCGGTAGGACTGAATCCGGGCCCCGCCGGGCTTCCCCTGACGGCTCGCATAGCCTATGACGCTGCAACGCAAAAATCCCCCCAAATGACCCCATGATCCGCCTCGACAACGTCAGCAAGCAAGCCGGCCACCAGATCCTGTTCATCGAAGCCTCCGCGGCCCTCAACAAGGGTGAGAAGATCGGCCTTGTCGGTCCGAACGGCGCCGGCAAGACCACATTGTTCCGGATGATTGCCGGCGAGGAACTGCCCGACGAGGGCCAGGTCTCGACCGATCGCGGCATCACGATCGGCTATTTCAACCAGGACGTCGGCGAGATGAGCGGCCGCAGCGCCGTGGCCGAGGTGATGAATGGCGCAGGTCCTGTCAGCGAGGTCGCGGCCGAGCTGCGCGAGCTCGAGGCCGCGATGGCCGATCCCGACAAGGCCGACGCGATGGACGAGATCATCGCCCGCTACGGCGAGGTGCAGCATCGATTCGAGGAACTCGACGGCTACGCGCTCGACGGCCGTGCGCGCGAAGCGCTGTCAGGCCTCGGCTTCAGCCAGGAGATGATGGACGGCGACGTCGGCAAGCTGTCCGGCGGCTGGAAGATGCGCGTGGCGCTGGCCCGCATCCTCCTGATGCGCCCCGACGTGATGCTGCTCGACGAGCCGAGCAACCATCTCGATCTCGAAAGCCTGATCTGGCTGGAAAAATTCCTGCACGATTACGAAGGCACGCTGCTGATGACCTCGCACGACCGCGAGTTCATCAACCGCGTGATCTCCAAAGTGATCGAGATCGATAGCGGCTCGCTCACCACCTACACCGGCGACTACGAATTCTACGAGCAGCAGCGGGCGCAGAACGAGAAGCAGCAGCAGGCCCAGTTCGAGCGCCAGCAGGCCATGCTCGCCAAGGAGATCAAGTTCATCGAGCGCTTCAAGGCGCGCGCCTCGCATGCGGCCCAGGTGCAGAGCCGGGTCAAGAAGCTCGACAAGATCGAGCGGGTCGAGCCGCCGCGCCGCCGCCAGAGCGTCGCGTTCGACTTCCCGCCGGCGCCGCGCTCGGGCGAGGATGTCGTCGCGCTGAAGAATGTCCACAAGGGCTACGGCAATAAGCGCATCTATGACGGCCTCGATTTCATGATCCGCCGCCGCGAGCGCTGGTGCGTGATGGGCATCAACGGCGCCGGCAAATCGACCTTGCTCAAGCTCATTGCCGGTGCGAGCGAGCCGGACGAGGGCACGGTGGCGCTCGGGGGCAGCGTCAAGATGGGCTATTTCGCCCAGCACGCGATGGATTTGCTCGACGGCGAACGCACCGTGTTCCAGTCGCTGGAAGACGCGTTTCCGACCGCGGGGCAGGGCTCCTTGCGTGCGCTCGCCGGCTGCTTCGGCTTCTCCGGCGACGACGTCGAGAAGCGCTGCCGGGTGCTGTCGGGCGGCGAGAAGGCGCGTCTGGTGATGGCCAAGATGCTGTTCGATCCGCCGAACTTTTTGGTGCTGGACGAGCCGACCAACCATCTCGACCTCGCCACCAAGGAGATGCTGATCACGGCGCTGTCGGATTTCGAGGGCACCATGCTGTTCGTCTCGCATGACCGGCATTTCTTGGCGACGCTGTCGAACCGCGTGCTGGAGCTGACGCCGGAGGGCATCCACCAATATGGCGGCGGCTACACGGAGTATGTCGCGCGCACGGGGCAGGAGGCGCCGGGGTTGCGGAGCTAGGGCAGGTCCTCATAAAGGCGCACAGATCGGCTGCTCATCTTTAAGCGGAAGTCTCCCGATCAACGAGAGCATCACCGCTCCTGACCCAACGCGGCTTCGTTGACCGGTGGGCTGATCCAACAGATTTCCCGAACGACCATCGCCAGCCCGGGAGAGCCGTAGGAGGCAGCCTTCGCAAGGTAGTTGCCTGGTAGCAGGGCCAGAGCCTGATGGCTGTTGCGTAGATCGTAGCCTTGATCCGATGCATCTATGAGCCACATTGTACCGGACGCACCGGTCTCAAATTCAAGCCTTTCAGCGCTTGAACTCTCCAGGCGGTCCCGCAGTTGCGGCGCGTACAAAGCGGGCTCGATCAGTCGTTCGTCATCAACGCCAAGCCATTGCACGAGAAAGCCGCCACCTTGACGATTCGGATACCATGCTATGTCGCCGGCATCGCCCGATAACACAACAGCGCTACCCTGCTGACAGGCGAGCGATCCCAGCCAAGTCGTTACTCTGCACGCGCGGGCATAGTCACTTTGATCTGCTGGGTCGTTATGATCGCGCCATCGCTCGATCCCCCGCCAATGCGGGAGTTGTTCATCGGCAATCAGCAGGTGAGGACCGCCGCTTGTCGCTATCCAGGTGCGCGTTCGCATCATACGTCTAGTCATAGCCGAAATTTCTTCTGTTGGCCCGACGCGGATGTTCGCGGAGGTCCATCAGAGTGCTGCTATTTGGACCTGAGCGGACATGATCGGCGCCTTGACCTGTTGATGCCAGTTGCTAGGCTTGCTCGAAAAAGCGAGCGAAGAACCATGAAGCAACTGCGGATCGGCGATATCACCATCGATGCGGTGATCGAGCGGGAAGGGCCGTGGCGGCGGCCGCAGGACTTTTTCCCAGCCTATGACGAGGGCGTGTTCGCCCGTCATCTGCCGACGATGGAGCCGGAGGTGTTCGACGCCGCGCGCGGCATGATGGTGATCACCTACCAGACCTTCGTGGTCCGCACGCCGCGCTACACGATTTTGGTCGACACCTGTACCGGCGAGGACAAGGGCCATCCGCCGCCGTTCGATTTTCCCGGCAAGGAGCGCTGGCGCAACGAATTGTTCGCGCTCGGCATCGGCTTCGAGCAGATCAACTACGTGTTCTGCACGCATCTGCATATCGACCACACCGGCTGGAATACCACCTTGCGCGACGGGCGCTGGGTGCTGACGTTCCCGAACGCGAAGTACGTCTTCCACAAGCGCGAGTACGCGGCCTGGGAGGCCGAGCACTCCAAGGGAAACAACCCGCCCGGCACCGTGTTTCGCGACAATTGCCTGCCGATCGTCGAAGCGGGACAGGCGCTATTGGTCGATGACGACTACGCGCTCGACGACACCGTGACGCTGACGCCGACGCCGGGGCATTCGCCGTGCCATTGCTGCGTGAACATTGTCTCGAAGGGCCAGCGCGCGGTGGTCGCGGGCGATCTCGTGCATCATCAGATCCAGTGCCGCGAACCGGAATGGTCGGCGAAGCCGGATTGGGATCCGAAGCAATCGGCGGTGTCGCGGCGAAAGTTCTTCGCTTCGGTTGCGGACACCGACACGTTGATCCTGCCGGTGCATTTTCCGGCGCCGACGGCCGGACTGATCAAGCCGCTGGATGGGGCGTTTGATTACAAGTTCAAGCGGGAGTGAGGCAGCGAACTAGTCGCGAGGCTCATGTCCCGGACGCGGTGCGGCACGCAGTGACGCGCCGCTCAGCCGGGACCCATCTCTCGGACTGCTTTTGGAAACATGGGCCCCGGCTCTGCAGCGCATCGCTGAGAGCGCTGCGCTGCGTCCGGAGCACGAGCTTCTTGCAGTACGCGCCACTACGCGCTGGTCTCGCACTTCTTCATAAAGCTGTTCTTGGCGGCGCCGGCGAGCGGCTTGCCGTCGGAGCCGACGGCCTTGGGCGCGCAGGCGTCGGCCTTGCACTTCTTCAGGAACGAGGTCTTGGCGGCACCGGCCAGGGGCTTGCCGTCCTTGCCGATCGCTTTGCTCTCGCACGTTTCTTGCGCGAAGGCCGAGCCCGCTGCAAAGGTGGCAACGATCGCCGCCAGGAAAATCCGCTTCATCATGGGTGTCTCCCTAAACCAGAAATGGCAGGAGGATTGGAGCCGGGAATCGTGGCGCAATCAAGCAGGATTGAGCGGGCGTAGTCAGTTCGGCCTGCCGATTTTTCGGGCGCGATCGGCAAACGCCCCCCACTTATTGCACTGCTCGCTGACCAGGCCGGGCGATCCTGCTAGCTTCGGACGGTTGAGATAGAGAGGGAGCATCGTGATGGACGCCGTGATCCCGATAGACCAGGAAGCCGCCGACCGGCATTCTCACCTGGTTCAGCCGCAAGAGATGGACTGGCAAAAGACGCGGTTTCCAGGTTGCGAGGCCAAGACACTGCTGTTCGATCGCAGCAGCGGTCTGATGACCGCCTTGATGCGCTTTGCGCCGGGATCGGTGCTGCCCGATCACGAGCATGTCGGCATCGAGCAGAGCTACGTCATTGAGGGCGCGCTCGTCGACAAGGAAGGGCCGGCCAAGGGGATCGCCTGCAAGGCCGGGGAATTCATCTGGCGCGAGGCGGGCAGCCGGCACGCCGCCTGGTGCCCGGACGGGGCCTTGATCCTGGCGATCTTCCAGGTGCCGAACAAGTTCTTCGAAGCCGACGGCCGTGTCGTCGATGCCGCCGGTCAGGATTGGGACAAGACTTGGGGGCACACCGACGCGCAGCGGGCGCGGAGCATTTAGCGATCTCATACGCCCCGCGCCAGCAGCGCCTTGAAGTCGGCGCGTGCGCGCTGCGCCTCGGCGCGCGCGACGTCCGAGGCGTCGCCCATGCCGAAATAGCCGTGGATCAGGCCGGGGCCTTCATGGTGCTTGACGCGCACGCCGGCGGCCTCCAGTGCCCGCGCGTAGGCCGCGCCTTCGTCGCGCAGCGGATCGAACCAGGCGGTGGTCACGACCGCCGGCGCGACGCCGGCGAGGGATGCCGCGCGCAGTGGTGAGACTCGCCAGTCCGACGCATGGCCGGCATCGGCGAGATAGTGGCCGCAAAACCATTCCATCACGGCGCGGGAGAGGAAGTAGCCGTCGGCATTCTCGGCGCGCGAGGGATAGCGCGCGTTCTCGCGCGCATCCGCATAGCTGCCGAGGACGTCGGTCACGGGATAGACCAGCAATTGCGCGGCGAGCTTGATGCCGGCGTCACGGCACGCGATCGCGGTGGTCGCCGCGAGATTGCCGCCGGCGCTGTCGCCGGCAACGCCGAAGCGCTTTGCATCGCCGCCAAATTCCGCGACGCGGTTGAAGATGTCACTCACCGCGGCAAAGGCGTCCTCGAAGGCGCCGGGAAAGCGCGTCTCGGGCGGGCGGCGATAGTCGACGGAGACGACGACCGCGCCGGTCTCGATCGCGAGGTTGCGCGCCTGCCGGTCGTGAGTCTCGAGATCGCCCGCGACCCAGCCGCCGCCATGGAAGAACACCACGGTCGGCGCGGGCGTGGTGCCGACCCGGTAGACGCGTGCATCGAGCGGGCCGGCGCCACCTTTCACCTTGATATCCTGTACGCTGTCGACGGGCGGTGGCGGGATGGCCGCGCGCGAGGCAGCCAGTGCGCGCAAGGAATCACGGGCGCTCTGTGGCGTCATGACCGCGGGATCGCGCATCGGCATGAGCGGAATGATCTCGGCGATCACGGGATCGAGCGGCGCGGCCATGACAGGTCCTCCAGGGTTCTTGGTCTTGCTTGCGGGTTAGCATAGATTTTGCGCGCCGCATCGGCAACCGGCGCCCTGCCGCGAAGCCGGACGAAATGGGCAGGGAGGTCTTGAGGTGGAATTCGAAACGCTGGTCCAATCGCGCCGCAGCGTGCGCGGCTTCAGGAACGAGCCGATGCCGCGCGCGGTGATCGAGGCGATCATCGAGAGCGCCAAGCGCGCGCCGTCGTCGATGAACACCCAGCCCTGGCATGTCCACGTGCTCACCGGCAGCCCGCTGGAAGAGGTGCGCCGCCGCAACATGGAGGAGATGATCGCCGGCGCCAAGGTCAAGCGCGACATCGTCAGCCATGGCGAGTACCAGGGCGTGCATCGCACGCGGCAGGTCGACATCGCCAAGAAGCTGTTCGGCGCGATGGGGATCGCACGCGACGACAAGCCGATGCGCCAGGACTGGGTGCTGCGCGGCTTCCGCCAGTTCGACGCGCCGGTCTCGCTGGTCTTGACCTACGACCGCGTGCTCGATCCCGGCGCGGTCTGCCATTTCGATCTCGGCGCGCTCTGCTACGGCATCGTGCTCGCGGCGTGGGATCGCGGCCTCGGTTCGGTGATCAACGGACAAGGCATCATGCGCTCCGACATCGTGCGCGAGGTCGCGAAGATTCCGCAGGACGAGGTGATCATGACCTGCGTCGCGATGGGCTATCCCGACGACGGCTTTGCCGCGAATGCCGTTCGCTCGGACCGCGAACTAAACGAGGAGTTCGTGCGGTACGTGGGTTTTGCCGATTAGCACGAGAAGAGGAGATTGTTCTCTGGCGAAATTTTTTTTGGTGCGGAGTCGCTGGCAAGCTCTTGCAATCTCGAAGGGGCGGGAGGAACAATATGCAGGCTGAGAGGTTTGTTGCTGGCGCGAGGGAATTGAGATGCGGCGGCTGGCTAGCCTGGTTCGATGGTTCTTCGGTCCGCGAGTGCGGCGCCCGATCGATGATGATCCAAGTCTTCCTTTCACACCCGAAGAGTTCGGCCGGCTGATCCGCAGCGGCAAGCACGAGGACATGAAGCTGCTGGCTGACGGGCTGGCCTGCCGTTCTATTCCGCACCGCGCCAAATATCGCGCGACGCACTAGCCGGTTCGCGGCGCCGTCGACGCGCTCACCTCGTGAGCGCGACCGGCTTGAACGCGGTTACCAGCGCCTTTTCCAGCTTTCCGGCCATCCCGCGCAGTATGTCGTAGGCTTCCACGCGCGGCATGGTTGGCTTGTAATGCCGGTGCTCGATGAGCGCTGCGAAGATGTCGGAAATCGTGAGAATTCGCACGATGTCGCCAATGGTTTCGGCGCAGAGGGCATCCGGATACCCGCTCCCGTCGAGATATTCGTGATGATGACGCACGGCATCGAGGATCTCCGGCGAAATCTCGGCGTGCCCCTTCAGAAACTCGTAGCCAGCGGCAGGGTGGGTCTCCATCAGGGCGCGCTCCTCGGAATCGAGACGACCCGGTTTGTCGAGGATGGCGAGCGGGATCTGCGCCTTGCCGATGTCGTGGAACATGGCCGCCGAGTAGAGGCGCTCCAGATCGGCTCTTCCGACGCCGAGGCTCAGGCCGAAGTCGATGGCGACTCCGGTCACGATCAGGCAGTGCTGATAGGTTCCTTCGTGATGGCGCCGCACTGTCGTGAGCCATTCCGACAGACCATGCTCAGTGATGCGATCGGCAATCTGGCGGCCGGCTTCCTTGGTGCCGTCCACGTCGAGCGGTTGGTCGAGGGTGACCGCCGTGAACATCGAGGCGAACGCGGTTGCCCCGATCTCAACTGCGTCGTCAAACTGTGCAGTCTCGCCTGACGAGGCAGAGGACGGATCGGCCGGATCAGCCAGCGCCAACAGCAATTTGGCCCGGCTGATCGTGCCGGGCAGGACGAGCGTCGCTCCAAGCGCATAGGCTTGCGAAACGCCGACGTGAGACGTGTCCTCGATGAGGAAGATCCGCTTCTTCGCTTTGGCCAATTTGCCGGCCCGTTTCTTGATGGCCGCGATGTTGTCGAGGTCGCGAAGCTCTGCGCGGATGACGATGGCGAATGGAACCTGCGACAGCTTGGCCTCGGCGTCGAGCCGTTCGCCCGCGACGGCGAAACGCTCCTCGAGAATCGAGCAGACACGCGCCAGCTTGTCGGACGTGTCGGCCAGCACATGCACGAAGGGACGGGCTGCCTCGGTATCCCGGATGTCACGATCGAGCGGCCTGAGCGTGGTTCGCGGGTTCAGCACGGTTTGACCTTCGATGTCGTGGGGTCCAATGTGCGGGATGAATTCTCGGCTTATTTGCTTTCGGCGGAATTCCGCGTAGCGGTTGCCGGCGCGCTCGCCGGCTTCTTCTTGCCGCCTGCGGTGACGAAGTGGAGCCCGGCGGTGGTGCCATCGATCCAGACCAACTCGCAGCGCCGAAAGGCGAGCCCCATCGATGACAGCACCATGAAGAATTCCTTGGCCTGGAGCACGTCCAGCGTACCCTCGACCTCGACCTTCGCACCTGTCTGCGATACGTCGAGCAGAACACAGCTGCGCCGCCAAGTGCCGTCTGAGCCCATCAGGTTGACGGGCTGCCGGTGATCCATCCGAACGCGCCCCGCCTTGCGGCCATCGAATCTCATTGCTTGTCCCCCAATCTTGCGCTGCGATGTGCCCTATCGTTTGTCTTGGCGTTTGCGGTGATTTCCCCCCAGCGCACCGTCCATTGGCTGGTCGACAGAAGCAGCGTGTCGAAGATCCGTTGCGCGCGTTCGCGCTCGGCAAAGGAAAGCCGTCGACCACTGCGGTTGCTCAGGATGGCCAGCGTGGTCTGCCAATTCAGCCGCGAAGCACGGCAGGCCATGACCAGACCTTCGCAATCCTCATCGGCCATGACGTGCTCGATGATGTCGAGCGGCGCCCCCGAGAGCACCGACAGTGCCGTGAACAGATTGGCGGTCTCGCCGCGGATCGCGAAGCGGTTGACGGTGGAATCGTTGAGCTTGCCGACGCGGTTGAGGGCGACGATCTCCGGCCTCGCGCTCGCATAGGCCGCCTGGCAGGGCAGCTTGGGCGGTGCCAAGATGCTAGTTGCGCTCGATGTCGCGTTGTGCGGCGGCGTTGACGAGGCGTTGAGCTTCGCCGGCCTTTCCTGGCCGTTGGAGGCGGACAGCAGTTTCCGCACGATGAGCTCGGGCGTATCTGGCCTGAGCGCGAGCGCCTTCGTGATCTCGTCGTCCTGCCCGGCTCGGGCGATCAGCGTGGAATAGGCGGCCTCCGAGAGCTTGGCCCCGGGATTACCGATCAACGCAAGGTGGACGGCGCGGCCGCCGCCCTTGATCAGCGCCTCGGTCAGCGGCGGCTCGATGCGCTCGCGGCTAGCGATGGCGCATTGTTGCCGTTCGCCGCCCGAGGCCGCGATCGTCTCGAGATCGACCCTGGAGAGCGTTTGCGATTTGAGCAGGATGGGGCACGCCACCTCCGGATCGTGGTGTGCGGCAAGACGCAGTAAGGTCTTCGGCGGGGCCACATTGAGTTCGGCAAGCGCGGTGCTGAGCTGAATTAGCGCACTGGTGTCGACGCGATCCGTCAAGCGCAGCAAAACGCCGTCGACCACATTGGCAAGCAGCTCCTGACGCCGGTGGCGACTGCCGGTGAGCAATTGCACAATGCCCGCAAGGATCCGAGCGCAGCGGTCCAGCGGACAGGAGGCGACCGCATCTTCCAACTCGACCAAAATATCAGCAGGCGAATTTGCCATCATGGCAGGAGCCTGAATCGAAATAACTTTGATGATTTAACGAGCGTTATTGCGCCTCAAAATTCTTAATTTTTGATTTTAGAAATTAAATGTCGGGGTATTAATGCACCGCCGCAATTCCGGGAAAATGCTATCGAAATTTGGCAAGACTTGACGCCTTCGACTTGTCCTTTCACTTGGACTCTTCTCAACTGAACAGGACCCGTTAGGCTTTACTCATCAGGTCCAACGGCGAATCAAAGGGAGAAGCGAACCGGCACAGTTGCCGGATGTGCGTCGGTTGCGACGTTGCATTCCATATTGCCATGAACAGCATCGATGACGTGCCAAGGTTGGCACCAAAGATATTTCGCTTTTCAGACGTCGACGAATTTCGGAACGCCATACGAGGCCTGGATTTCGAGTTCACGCCTTTCGTACGAAGGATTTCTGCTGAGCAGACCATTTTGTCGCTGCCCGGTTGCGACGTAAATTTGACGCGCGCATTTCCGCGCGTGGTTGACGGACAACTCGTCGAGAGTTGCACGGCGATCGGGTTCACGATGGACGACCTCGATGTCCCTATTCGATTCAATGGCGCGCAGCGCGCGCGCCCAGTCGTCGTCATTGGCAGCGGCGGAGCCGCCTACACGAGCATCGAGGAGGTGCAGCGGCAAATTGCCTCGGTGATGTTCAGGCCGGAGGTGACGGGCCGCGGCTGGCCACGAGTAACCCTGAGCTTCCAGATTTTCGAAACGAGCGCCGCGAGCCTCGCCCGATTGCGCAGCGTGGTTCGCGAGGTGTTGGTTGCGGCGTCAGAGCCCATCGAGGCATCAGACGTGCCGCTCAAGGCAGCCGCAATGAAAGAATCCCTGCTTGCGGCCGTTGACGGCGCATTCGAGAGTGTGGTCCGCGCGCGATGGACCGCGCTGCCAAATGACGAGCGGCACTTCAAGATGTTCCAGGATATCCGCGCGCTGCTGTCCGACGATCTCTCACAGCCGATCTACAGCGAGGAGATTGCGCGCAAGCTCGGCCTGTCCGTCCGCACCATGCATGACGTGGTCAGGCGCTATCGCGGCATGAGCCTGCACCGCTATTTGCGGCTGCGCCGGCTGTGGCTGGTGCGACGGCGGCTGCTCGCCGGGGCGGACAGCGTCAAGGCCGTGGCGCTCGCCTTCGGCTTCTGGCATCTCAGCGATTTTTCCCGAAGCTACCGTGACCAGTTCGGCGAGACGCCATCGCAAACGCTGGAGCGCGGACGCGGGCGATAGTTTGACAAATCGAGTAGGGCCGAACGCCGGTTTCGTGCTACCGTTCGACCATGAGCAATCGCATTCTCGTCCTTTACGGTTCCTACCGTTCCGACCGCATGGGCATCCGCCTTGCGAATTTCGTCATCAATCGTCTGCGCAGCCGCGGCGAGGACGTCGAATTCATCGACGCCAAGGCAATCGGCCTGCCGATGCTCGACCGCATGTACAAGGAATATCCCAAGGGCTCGGCGCCCGAGGCGCTCGAGAAGCTGGCCGGACAGATCCGCGGCGCCGACGGATTTGTCTTTGTCACTGGCGAGTACAATTGGGGCATCCAGCCCGGCCTGAAGAACCTGACCGACCATTTCCTCGAAGAATGGTTCTGGCGTCCGGCCGCGATCGCGAGTTATTCCGCTGGCCGTCTGTCCGGCGCGCGCGCCGCGACGGCTTGGCACGGCACGCTGTCGGAAATGGGCATGGTCGTGGTGTCGAGCACCATCGGTGTCGGCCCGATCGCGCAGACGCTGTCAGCCGACGGCGAGCCGATCGGCGAGGGCGGCAAGGCGATCGAGCGCTCGTTCCCGCGCTTTGCCGACGATCTGGCGTGGTGGATCGAGGCGGCGAAAGCACAGCGCGCGCGCAAGGCGCCGCCTTATTGAGCCTCTTTACGCCGCCCTGACCTCGCCGAGGAAGCGGTCGAACTGGCCGGCGAGATCGCGCGACTGGGTCGAGAGCTGCTCGGCGGCGCCCAGCACCTCCCTGGCGGCGGCTCCCGTGTCGTCGGCGGCGCGCTGCACGCCGGAGATGTTGCTGTTGACCTCCTGGGTGCCGCGCGCGGCCTCCTGGACGCTGCGGGCAATCTCCTTGGTCGCCGAGCCCTGTTCCTCGATCGCAGCCGCGATCGCGGTGCCGATCTGGTCGATCTCGGCGATGACGTCGGCGACGTTGCGGATCGCGGCCACGGTCTGGTCGCTCGCGGACTGGATCGCCGTGATCTGCTCGGAAATTTCAGTCGTGGCCTTGGCGGTCTGGCCGGCCAGTGACTTCACTTCGGAAGCAACCACCGCAAAGCCGCGGCCGGCATCGCCTGCACGGGCGGCCTCGATGGTCGCGTTCAGTGCGAGCAGGTTGGTCTGCTCGGCGATGCTCTGGATCAGCGTGACGACGTCGCCGATCTTCTGCGCGCCCTCTGCGAGCGCGCGCGCGGTATCGCCGGTGCGGCGAGCATTGTCGACGGCGCGGGCGGCAATCTCGGTGGATTGCGCGACCTGACGGCCGATCTCCGAGATCGAGGAGGTCAGCTCCTCGGTGGCGCTGGCAACCGTCTGCACATTGGTCGAGGTCTGTTCGGAGGCGGCGGCGACGATGGCGGCCTGGCTGTTGGTCTGGGCCGCCGTCGACGTCATCGACTGCGCGGTGGTCTCCATCGTGGAGGAGGCCCGCGAGAGGCCGCCGACGAGCTCGGTAATCTTGGCCTCGAAGGCGCGGGTGAGGTCGTCGAGCGCCTGGGCGCGGCGCATCTTGCCGTCGTTCTCGGCCTGCTTCTCGGCCGCAAGCCGGTCGGCCCGGATCATGTTGTCCTTGAACACCTGGACGGCTGCGGCCATCGCCCCGATCTCGTCGGAGCGCTCGGCGCCGGGGATGCTTTCCGCAACTTCGCCGTCGGCGAGCCGCGACATCCGCGTGGTCAGGCTGACAATCGGCGCGCAGACGCGGCGGCGCACGGTCACGATGAGGCCGGCGCTCGCGATCAGCACGGCGGCAAGGCCTGCAAGCGCGATGGTGAAGCTGGTGCGCGCGCCCGAAGACGCGCCGGCGAGGATCTCTTCGGCGTTGTCGTAGAAGGCGTCGCGGACGCCGATGATGGTGCCGAGGCCGCGCTGCGTGGCAGCGTAATAGGTGTCCATGTCGTGCTCGTACTTGCCGCTGACCGCGCCGTCCTTCACCAGCTTGAGCTCGCGGCCGAACTCCTCGACATAGACCGCGTTGAACTTCTCCAGCGCAGCGGCGACGTTGGCCGGAGTCGCCGGATTGCCGCGCAATTCCTGCAGCGCCATCACGATCTGATCGTTGCGGCCCTGCGAGCGGCTGATCTCGGCCTTCTCGGCGTCGGTCGCCGGCTGCTTGCCGCCAACGAGATTCTTGTGCAGGCTGGAATTGAAGCCGCCGACGTCGCGCAGCGTCATCGCGATGTTGGCGTAGCTGGCCTGCCGGTAGGCGTCGCCGTTGAGAATCGCCATGCGGCGGACCTGCTCGTTGAGCAGCGCGGTCACGCCGCTGTTGAGCACGGCATTGTCGGCGACGATCTTCTTAGCGGCGTCCTTGCGCGCCTCCGCAGGCCCCGCGAGCGCCTTGTCGATGGCCTCGCGTAGCGCGGTGAATTTCGCATTGATGCCGTCGATGTTGCTGCCGATGGTGCTGCCGTCGTCGAAGGAGCCGGGCAGCTCCTTGCGCAGCGCGTTCATCCTGTCGCGGGCTCCGTCGGTCTGCTTGCGCAGCTTCTCCTGCTCGGCGAGCAGCGCAGGATCGATCGTGGCGGGGCCGTACAGGATGTTGGTGGAAAAGCCGCGCTCGGGATTGAGATAGCGCGGGATGTCGCTGGCAGCGCGGACGATCGCCAGGCGGCCTTGCGCCTCGCTGATCCGCTCCATCGTCTGATATTTCGTCACGGCAACGTAGACGGCGAGGCCGCCGCCGACGGTCGAGAGCGAGACGATGGCGGTGGTCAGGAGCGTACCGATTTTCATGATCTGTCGGGCAATTGGCGCGGGAGAATTATTGTGCACGAAAGATAGGCAGGCGATGTTAATCCCGGGTTTACGCGCAACTCAGCCGGACGCCCGGTCGAGCTTGGCGAGGATCTCCAGCGTGGCGCCGTCGCGTTCGCCTGCGAAATATCGGGCGATCGCCTGATCGAAGACGGGCTCACGGGACACCGCACCGAACAGCGTCATCGACGAGCGGAATTTCGCATCATCCGGCGCGCCGAGGATTGCGTTGATGGTCCGTCCCTGAACGGCGAGCACGAGCCTCGTGCATTCGATCAGGCGCGCCCTGAGGACGGGATGGGCGAGGTAGGCCTCGGCCTCCGCACGGGAGCCGATGGCGTAGCGCTGCGACATGGCGCTGAAGCCGAGGCCTGCGACCTGCGGGAAGATGAACCACATCCAGTGAGTCTGCTTCCGGCCCCGGGCCAGCTCGCCCTGGACGTCGCGATAGACCGGGTCCTGGGCCTGGACAAAGCGGTTGAGATCGAACGGATCGGTCATTGGATACCTCAGGAAGCCTCACCGGACCCCTTGCCGGCCGCGATTATGCCTAACTTTTGGCTCCCAATGTGGTAGCTGGTATAGAGTCTCCGGGTGGGGGTTGGGCGCCCCCGGGGGTCGATTTGGGGATCTGATGGTTTCCGACGCAGCACATGCCGAGAGGCTGTTGTCGCGCCGCCGTGTCGGGCGAGCCGAAAAGACTTTGCTGTCGCTGGCAGCGATCGCGCTGGCGCTGGGCGCTGCCGCGTGGGTTGCGGATATGGGCGATTCGACTCCGCTGGTCTCCGCCGCGTTGCCGCCGGCCAATGCCCCTTCATTCGAGGATCGTTTCGCTTCGGCCTCCGGCAATCCGCCGGCCCGCGAACTCGGCCTGCGGACGCTGGAGCGCTCCGCCCTGAACGCGGTCCAGCTCAAGCTTCGCGATGCCAAGGCCATGCTTGCCGAGAAGCTGCAGGGCGATGACTGGCGCTCGACCTTGACCGAGGACGACCAGCCCCCGGCCGAGGAGGCGAGGCCCTCGCAGCGCGCCGACGCCGTCCCGATGCCGCGCTCGCGCCCGGTCCAGGCCGATCTCGCCTCCCAGATCGCATCCAGCCAAGCGTATGCCGATACCAGCCCCCGGGTCGATAACCGCAATTTCTTCGAAAAATTCACCGACAAGATCAAGCTGGCCTCGCTGACGCCCGACAGCGGATTGTTCAACAAGGCGCCCGATCTTGCGGCCCTCGGCTACGATTCGCGGACGGCGGTCTATGACATCTCGGCCAAGGCGGTTTACCTGCCTGGCGGCGTGGCGCTCGAGGCCCATTCCGGCTTCGGCCCGATGATGGACAATCCCGACCATGTCGACCGGCGGATGGTCGGTGCGACGCCGCCGGCGACCTACGATCTGAAGCCGCGCGAAAAGCTGTTCCACGGCGTCCGGGCGCTGCGCATGACTCCGGTCGAAGGCACCAGCGCGCTCGGCCGCGTCGGCCTGCTCACCCACAATTACATGCTCGGACCGCGCGGCGATTCCAACGGCTGCGTCTCGATCAAGGACTATGACCGTTTCATCAAGGCCTACGACAATGGCGAGTTCAACCGTCTGGTCGTGGTGCCGAATCTGCGCGGGTCTGCGACCGCCTCGCAGCGCGCGAGCACCGATTCCTGATATTTGCCTGCCGCGGCGGGGCTGCCGTTTCCCCTTCGTTAAATCGTCCTCGTCCAGAAGCAGCCCATGAGTGATCCATCAAGTTCCGAGACCCCGCTGCGCACGACGTTCAAGATCAAGCTGAACGGTGACACGCTGGCGATTGCGACCGTCGGCCAAGCCTATCAGTTCCTGACCAACTTCAAGTCGGTGGAATGGATGGAATTCCGCTCCCTGCATGAGGACGCCGTTGAGGCGCTGGAGGGCGCTGCCGGTAACGCCATGCTGGCAGTGCAGGCAACCAACGCCGTGCGTGCGCTGTTCGTCAGCGCGAAGCTGCTCTAGCGACAGCTTCGTAGCCCGGATGGAGCGAAAGCGTAATCCGGGGTCGTGCGCGTCAGTGGCACCCTCCCGGATTGCGCTGCGCTCCATCCGGGCTACCGACCTTTTCTGTCCCAGCTTGAACTCCGCCATCGGAACGGGCAAACGGTCCGCGAAGACCGCAGCCAATGTTTGAAAACTGACTTCAAGGGAGAGACCCCATCATGAAACGCCGTACATTCCTCAAGGGCGGCGCGGTCGCGGGCGCGACGACGCTGGTTGCGGCCCCTGCGATCGCGCAAGGCGCGCCCGAGATCAAATGGCGTCTGACCTCGAGCTTCCCCAAATCGCTCGACACCATCTACGGTACGGCGCAGACGTTTGCGAAATACGTTGCGGAAGCCACCGACAACAAATTCCAGATCCAGACCTTCGCCGCCGGCGAGCTCGTGCCCGGCCTGCAGGCGCTCGATGCCGTCAGTACTGCTTCCGTGGAGATGGCGCAGACGCCGCTCTATTTCTACATCGGCAAGGAGCCCGCGCTGGCCTATGCCACTGGCGCACCCTTCGGCATGAACCATCGCCATCAGGAGTCGTGGTGGCACTTCGGCGGCGGCGCCGGCCTCACCAACGAAGCGCTCAAGCCTTTCAAGGCGCACGCCATCCTCTGCGGCAATTCCGGCACCCAGATGGGCGGCTGGTTCCGCAAGGAGATCAAGACCGTCGACGACCTCAAAGGCCTCAAATTCCGCATCGCCGGCATGGGCGGCCATGTGCTGGCGCGGCTTGGCGTCGTGCCGCAGCAGATCGCCGGTGGCGATGTGTATCCCGCCCTCGAGAAGGGCACGATCGATGCCGCGGAATTCGTCGGTCCCTATGACGACGAGAAGCTCGGTTTTCAGAAGGTCGCCAAATACTATTATTTCCCGGGCTGGTGGGAAGGCGGTGCCATGCTGCACATGGTCGTCAACGACGAGAAATGGGCCTCGCTGCCCAAGCAATACCAGGCGATCGTCAACCAGGCCGCATCGGCGGCCGGCGCCTGGATGCTCGAGAAATATGACAGCGTGAATCCGGCGGCGCTCAAGCGCCTGATCGCCAATGGCGCGGAGCTGAAGGCGTTCCCGCAGCCGGTGCTGGAAGCCTGCTACAACGCGACCCAGGACCATTTGAACGAGCTCGCCGCCAAGAGCGACCTGTTCAAGCGGACCAAGGACAGCCACGACGCCTATATGAAGGAGCTGCTGTTCTACACGCAGATCGCGGAGAACTTCTACGACAATTATCTGCTCAGCAAGACGCGCAAGACCTGAGCTTGAGGGGCGCGGTGCCGCGATTGCGCCGCGCTCCCGTAGAGTGGGCAAAGGCGCACTTGCGCCGTGCCCACCACGACTTGCTCGGCTGGCCCTGGTGGGCACGCTTCGCTTTGCCCACCCTACGGGACCTGAGCAAGCGGTCTACACCGCCCCCAGACCCAGCTTCGCATAGATCCGCCGCGCATACGCACCGAACGCATCCGTGGTCTTCAGCGGAAGATCGCGCGGGAAGGGCAGGTCGATCGCAAAATAATCGGCCATCTTCGCAGGTCCCGCGGTCAGCACGGCGCAATGCGAGGACAGGAAGACGGCCTCCTGGATCGAATGGGTGACGAAGATGATGGTCTTGCCGCTCTCGCGCCAGATCCGCAGCATCTCCAGATTCATCTGCTCGCGTGTCAGCGCATCCAGCGCGCCGAACGGCTCGTCCATCAGGATCAGCTTCGGATCGTGGATGAAGGCGCGCGCGATCGCGGTGCGCTGCTGCATGCCGCCGGAGAGCTGCTGCGGATATTTCTGCTCGTAGCCGGCCAGCCCGACCAGATTGAGCAGGTCGCGCGCCCGCTCGCGCGCGGCTCTCATCGGCAGGCCGACGATCTCGGCCGGCAAGAGCACGTTGTCCAGGATAGTGCGCCACTTCAAGAGCAGCGCCTGCTGGAACACCATGCCGATGTCGCGGGTCGGATCGAACGGGCTCTTGGCATTGCCTATTCTCACGGTGCCGCCGTCGGCGCCGTGCAGGCCGGCCAAAATCTTCATCACCGTGGTCTTGCCGCAGCCGGACGGGCCGACCAGCGAGACGAGCTCACCTTCCTGCACGTCCATGGTGACGTCGGAAACCGCCAGGAATTCGGCACCGCCGCTGCGGTAGACTTTCCGGACGCCTTGCAGGCTGATGAAGGGTTCTTCGGTCATGCCAGCCATTTGTTCAGGTTGGCGGCGACGAAGGCATCGTCGCTGAGATCGGCGTGCTCGCGAGTGACGCGATCGATCTCCTGCTTCTGGCCGGGGCTGAGGCCCTCGTTCGGATCGAGGCACCACAAACCTTTCATCAGGCCCTGGCGTCGCAGCACCTCGTGGCAGCCCGCGATGCAGCCGTGAAAATTATTGGCGACGTCGAAGAAGGCGCTGTTGCAGTCGGTGACGCGAGCATCGAGTGCGAGCAGGTCAGCCGGAACGCTGTCCTTGTGCCGCGCGGCCTTGCAGCGCTCGAACTGTTTGATGGCGCTCGCCGTCCACACCGACCAATGGCCGAGCAGGCCGCCTTTGAAATAGGTGCGTGTGGTGACGCCGTTGTCGCGCAGGTCGAACGGCAGCATCAAGTCGAGCAGGATATGATCGTCATTGCCGGTGTAGAGCGCGACGCGGTCGAGCGCGCCGGCGGCCGCGACACCGCGGAGCACGTCGAGAGTCCTGTAGCGGTTGAACGGCGCGATCTTGATCGCGATGACGTTGTCGATCGAAGCGAAGCGCTGCCAGAACCGGCTCGACAGAATGACGCCGCCCACGGCCGGCTGGAGGTAGAAGCCGACCAGTGGAATCTCGGCGGCGATCGCGGTGCAATGCGCGATGATCTCGTCCTCGGAGGCGTTCCTCATCGCGGCGAGGCTGAGCAGGCCGGCGTGATAGCCGATGTCGCGTGCAGTGCGGGCCTCAGCGGTGGCCTGGCTGGTTGGGCCGGCAAGGCCTGCGACCATCGCCAATGGACGCTTGGTCCAGCTCGCGGCGGTCTCGGCAGCGAGCTCGAGCACGGGACGGTAGAGGCCGACGTCGCGGATCGCGAACTGCGTCGTGTGCACACCGACGGCAAGGCCGCCTGAGCCGGCATCGATGTAATAGCGCGTCAGCGCGCGCTGATGCGTCTTGTCAAGCTGGCGCTCGGCAGTGAGGGCGAGGGGATGTGCCGGCAGCACTGTGCCCTCGGCGATCAGCTTGCGGATGTCGCTGTTGATCTGGCTGTGGTGCATGATGTCCTATCCGAATTCAGGGCCGGCGACGGCGAATGGCATTTCCTCAGCGGCAATGGTGGCGGGGCCGAACCGCATGCGCTGGAAGGGCCGCTCGATGGTCCAGCCCGAGGCGATCAATCCCTCCAGGAGTGCGCCCTGCGAGGCGATGGCGTCGAGCAGGAGCGGCCGGTCCTCGGACCCCGCGATCGCGTGAATGAGAGCCAGCGCTTCGGCTGCATGATTTGCGAACAAGGGGCCGATATGGCGCGCGGTTCTGCCGTCGCGGACCAACGCGATGCATCCGTTTGCAGTGACGATGCGTGACCCCGAGCGCTGTGCAAAGGCGGTCAGCAGAGCGGTCCGGTCGAACCCTGTGGCGCGCCGGTCCCGGGCACAAAGCGCCTCGAGCGTTGCGGCGGATGGTACCGGCGCGGACGCCTGCGCAGATTTCTTCAGCTTCAGCCGGCGCAACTGCAGGGTCGGTGTGAACCCGAGCGGCCCGTAGACATTGGCGCCGTCGGGCGTCGCATCGAGCCAGCTCGTCAGGCCATTCCTGCGCGCTGTTTCCAGGCAGGCATCGACGAGGCGTGTTGCAAGGCCGCGGCGGCGATGCGTTGCCGACACCAGCACCATGCTGATCCAGGCGTTGTTGCCGGAATAGGGCAGCAGTGCTGCGGTCGCCACCAGTCGCGCGCCGTCGCGGATGCCGAACACGACGCCGTCGCGCAGGAAAACGCGCCAGTCCTCTTCGGTCTGGTTCCAGTGCGCTTCCGTCGACAGCGCCAGCCCGGCGATCGCGTCCTCGACGCCGAGCTTGATGATGGGCGGGCCATCAGTAGCGTCCATCGCGCACCTCGTATTTGGTGGGCTTCCCGAGACTCGGCATTGCGCGGGAGACCCAATCCGCGGTCCAGGCGATCAACTGCTCGGTGTCGACGACGGGCAAGCCGAACAGCTCGACTGCCTTCGACGTGTCGGTCAGCCATGCCGTCGGCTCTTCCTTGCCTGTCAGCACCGGCGCGCGGCCGAACCTTGCGCCGAATTTTTGCGCGAGATCGCGCACCGCCAGAATCTCGTGGCCACTGACATTGATCGGAGAGGTCGGCGTCGTGCAATGGGCAAGGCAGCGCAGCGCCTGGGAGGACGCATCGCCCTGCCAGATGAAGTTGACATGGCCCAGGCTGACGTCGATCGGCGTGCCCGTGAGCACCTTCGTGGCGATATCGTGCAGCACACCATAGCGCATGTCGATCGCGTAATTGAGCCGGAACAGGCGGCCCGGTGTTCCGAACTTGCGCGAAAAATACTCGAACATGCGCTCACGGCCGACGCAGGATTGCGCGTATTCCCCGGGCGGGTTCGGCGCCATGTCCTCGGTCGAGCCTTTGCCGTCGATGGGTACGAAGGGATAGATGCAGCCGGTCGAGAACGCCACGATGCGGGACGAGGGGAAGGCCTGCGCGACCAGGGCCGGCACATGCGCGTTCATCGCCCAGGTCAGCGACAGATCGCCCTCGGCACCGAATTTGCGGCCGGCCATGAAGACGATGTTGGGCGCCTTCGGCAGCGTTTGAATTGCGCTCTCGTCCATCAGATCGCAATTGACGGTCTCGACGCCGCGCGCATGCAGCCAGTCTTTGACGCTGGCATCGCTGAAGCGCGCGACGCCAATGACGCGGCGGTCCGGCACGGCGGCTTTCGCGAGCCCCGCCAGCGTTGGCCCCATCTTGCCGGCGACTCCGAGGATCATGATGTCGCCCTCAACCTTGGCGAGGTCGTCGATCAGCGCCTGCGTCGGCCGGCACAGGAGCTCGTCGAGCGCAGCGACATCCGGAATGGTCTTCGGCAGCGTCTGGCGGGTGAGCAGCATGGATTTGGTCCTTGGTCTTAGTTCTGCCTGGCGTCGCCGACCACGAACATGCGTTCGAGGGCGAGCACCAGGCCGTACAGAGCGACCCCGAGCAGCGTCAGCAGCACGACCGCCATCACCATCGCCGGCGTATCGAGCGAGGACTGCACCTGGATCATGAGGTAGCCGAGCCCGCGCTCCGAGGCGATGAACTCGCCGACGATGGCGCCGGCGACCGCAAGTATGGCGCCGACCTTCATGCCGGAAAAGATGTAAGGCAGCGATCCCGGCAGCTGGATCTTGCGGAACAGCGTCCAGCGCGAGCCGCGCAGCGATTTGACGAGATCGAGCAGGTCAGGCTCGACCTCGCGCAGGCCGCGCGCGGTGGTGAGCAGGATCGGAAAGAAGCAGATGCTGAAGGCGATCAGGATGTTCGGCACGATGCCGTAGGAGAACCAGACGATGACGAGCGGGCCGAGCGCGACCTTCGGGATCATGTTCAGCGTCACGAACAGCGGCAGCAGCACGAGACTGAGCAACGGCGCCCAGCTGAAGATCACCGCAAGCGCGACGCCGACGAAGGCGCCGAGTGCGAAGCCGCCGAGGATCTCGATGGCGGTCACCAGCGTGTTGGCGCCCCAGGCATAGCCTGCGGTTCCCAGCGTCTGCACGGTGGCAAGCGGCGAGGGCAGGATGAATTTCGGCACGTGGAAAGCATCGACCATGACCTGCCAGAGCACGAGCACGGCGAGATGCACGATCAGGATGATCGCAAAGCTGCGCGAGGTGCGGGCCGCGTCTCTCACCGGTTGCTCCCTGTTGCCGCGGTCACCTGCCGCTGCGACGAGCCTAACCGGCCTTCAGGGAAGTTTCAACCAGTTGGTTGATTATGGCCGGAGCGACTGCAGCACCAGATCGGCGACGTGCCTGCGGCGGGCGCGGCGCTGGGCGCGGCTCGAAAGGTCCTTGCCGAAGATCGCCGACAGCGTCGGCGTGTTGGAGAAGAAGAAATAGCTGAGGCCCGCGATCGAGATGTAGAGCTGGACGGGATCGATCCCCTTGCGGAACACGCCCGCGCGCACCCCCTCGTTGAGGATGTGGGAGACGCTTCTCACCAGCGGGGAATGCATCGCTTCCAACCGCCTCGAGCCGCGGACGTGGCGGGCGCCGCCGCGGTTCTCGTCGTTCAAGAGCACGATGAAATCAGGGTTTGCCGCGAGGTGGTCGAATGAGGCTTCGATCAGCCTGCGGATCGCCTTTTCCGGCGGCAGGCCTTCGAGATTGAGCCTGCGCTCCTGCTCGCGAATGTCCTCATAGACCCATTCGAGCACGGCGAGGTAGAGCGCGTCCTTGTCGCCGAAGTAGTGATAGACGAGCTGCTTGTTGACGCCGGCACGCTCGGCGATCTCGTCGACGCGGGCCCCCGCAAAGCCGTGCCGGGCGAATTCCAGGCGCGCCGCCGTCAGCAGCTTGTTGCGGGTGGCGACGGGATCGCGGCGCTGCGGCACGGTGTCGCCAGATCGTTTTGCGGGCATTTCCAACCAAACAGTTGACAAGTTGAGGGCGGGCTTGTTGCATTGGTATCCTCACATGGGGAGAGCGACAAGCCGGGGTCGCGGCAATGAGGAGAGGTGCGATGAAGCATTTGCAGGCGGCGGGCTCTGCCCTGGTGTTGGCCCTGATGCTCGGTGTGTCGGCGGTGTCCGCGAGCGCGGGCGAGGCGGTCAATCTGATCCTGAACTGGACGCCGACGGCCGATCACTCGCCCTATTATTACGCCAAGGCGCAAGGCTGGTACGAGAAGGCCGGGATCGACCTGACGATCGAGACCGGCAAGGGCTCCGGTGTCTCCGCCGCCAAGGTCGGCTCCGGCGGCTCGCCGTTCGGCGTCGCCGATCTCGCCACCATGCTGGTGGCCAAGAGCAAGGGCGCCGACGCCGTTGCGGTGATGAGCGTCTACGCCAATACCGGCCAGACCTTCTACTGGCTGAAAAGCTACGGCGTGAACGGGGTGAAGGATTTCGCCGGGCACAAGATCGGCAATCCGCCAGGCGATGCCTCGCGCGTGATGTGGCCGGCCTTCGCCAAGGCCGCAGGCCTTGCGCCCGACTCCGTCGGCTTCGTCAATGTCGGGCCGACCGCGAAGATCGCGGCGCTGAAGAGCCACACCGTCGACATCATCAGCGACTTCTACAACGAGCATGATCTGAAGGTGATCGAGTTCGGGCCCGATCTCGGCTACGTCAACTGGAAGGACATCGGGCTCAACCCCTACGGCAATTCGCTGATCGTCAACGGCGCCTATCTCCAGAAGAATCCGAAGGTGGTCGAAGCGTTCGTGCGCGTCACGCAGAAGGCCTTTGCGGCCTGCGTCGCCGACGTCACGCCGTGCCTGAAAGCGCTGCTCGATCAGGTCTCCGGTCTCGACAAGGAGAACCAGGAGCGCCAGTGGGAACGCATCAAGTTCCTGATGACCGACGAGTTCACGACGACGAAGGCGCTCGGCTGGATCGACGGCGAGCGGATGAAGAAGGACTACGAGCTGGTCCAGACCTATCTCGGCATGGAGAAGCCGTTCGACGTGACGACGGCGTTCACGACCAAGATGCTGGATCCGAGCATCAAGATGGATGCGAGCAAGGTGAAGAAGTAGGGGGCTTGCCCCATACTCTCTGTCATCGCCCGCGTAGGCGGGCGATCCAGTATTCCAGAGACGTCTGAATTAGAGCCGAGAAGCTGCGGCGTACTGGATGCCCCGGTCCCGGCTCCGCCAAGGCTACGCCGGGGCCACGGGGGTGCTCGGCCGCCGAAGCTTTAGCGAAGGCGGCAAGCCGGGGCATGACAGCGCTGTTGGGGCGAGCGCATCCGCATCCGCCCGATGCCGCGCCCTTCCACATGACCCGAGAGAAATTAACTCGCCGTTAACCATATCCGCCGCATCGTTAACCATTCAATAACGGGGAACGAGTCGGCCGCTATGGAGGCTGCAGCAAAAGTCCAACGCCAGATGGTGCGCCTGCGCGGGCGCTCCTATGTGGCCTTCGTGTTCGTGCCGACGGTCCCGATCCAGGACTGGCTCCAGGAGATCGATGCCACGATTGCGCGCTCGCCGGGCTTCTTTGCCGGCCGGCCCGTGGTGATCGACCTGTCCTCGGTCGACCTCAGCCAAGCCGGCATCACCCATCTGCTGACCAGCCTGCAGGACCGCAACATCCGCGTGCTCGGCATTGAGGGCGTGGAGGAGGGCCGGCTGACGCCATCCATGCCGCCGCTGCTCTCGGGCGGGCGCAGCTGCGTGGTCGAGCCGAGCGCGCCCAAGAAGGCTGACAAAGTCACAGCCAAGCCGACCTCGCTGCTGCTCGAAAACCCGGTGCGCTCGGGCCAGACCGTGATCTTCCCCGAAGGCGACGTCACCATTCTCGGCTCGGTCGGCTCCGGTGCCGAGGTGGTCGCCGGGGGCTCCATCCACGTCTACGGCGCGCTGCGCGGCCGCGCCATGGCGGGCGTGAACGGTCACACCAGCGCGCGCATCTATTGTCAGAAGATCGAGGCCGAACTGCTTGCAATCGATGGATTTTATCAGACTGCCGACGACATCGACGCCGCCTTGCGCGGCAAGCCGGCGCAGGCCTGGCTGCAGGGGAATACCATGCGAATTACAGCACTGAACTGACCAGCAAAGGAGACATTTCAGATGAGTAAGGTACTGGTCGTGACATCAGGCAAGGGCGGGGTCGGCAAGACCACGACGACCGCCGCGTTGGGGGCTGCGCTCGCGCAACGCGGCGACAAGGTCGTCGTGGTCGATTTCGACGTCGGCCTGCGCAATCTCGACCTCGTCATGGGCGCCGAGCGCCGCGTCGTGTTCGACCTCATCAACGTGGTGCAGGGGGTGGCCAAGCTGCCGCAGGCGCTGATCAAGGATAAGCGGCTGGAGAATCTCTGGCTGCTGCCGGCTTCCCAAACCCGCGACAAGGACGCGCTGACGGAGGAGGGCGTGGGCAAGGTCATCGCCGATCTGCGCAGCCGCTTCGACTGGGTGATCTGCGACAGCCCGGCCGGCATCGAGCGCGGCGCCTCCATGGCGATGCGCTTCGCGGACGAGGCCGTGATCGTGACCAATCCGGAAGTCTCGTCGGTGCGCGATAGCGATCGCATCATCGGCATGCTCGATTCCAAGACGGTGCGGGCCGAGAAGGGCGAGCGGGTCGAGAAGCACATTCTCATCACGCGCTACGATCCCTCCCGCGCCGCGCGCGGCGAGATGCTGACCATCGACGATATCCTCGAAATCCTCGCAACACCCTTGCTCGGCATCATCCCCGAGAGCCAGGACGTGTTGAAGGCCTCCAACGTCGGCACGCCGGTGACGCTGTCGAACGCGGATGGAGCGCCGGCGCGAGCCTATATGGACGCGGCCAAGCGCCTCTGCGGCGAGAACGTGACGATGCACGTTCCCGCCGAGCGCAGAGGTCTGATGGACCGCCTGCTGCGACGGAGGGCTGCATGAGCATGGGTCTGCTTCGACTTCTCCGCGGCAAGAAAGCCACTGCACCCGTCGCTCGCGAACGGTTGCAGATCCTGCTTGCCCATGAACGCGGAATGCGTGGCCAGCCTGATCTGCTCGGTGTGCTGCGTGAGGAAATTCTCGCCGTCGTGTCCAAGCATGTCACGCTGGACCCGACCAAGGTCATCGTCCGGCTCGAGCGCGGCGACGAGGTATCGACCCTGGAAGTCGATATCGAGGTGCCCAACGATATCGAGCGCAAGCGCGTGGCGGTCGCGTAGGGGACACGGCCGACGCGTCCAAATTGGGGTGGGTGAGAAGGCGGTCCGCCGGGCATGGCGGGCCGCCTTTGTCGTGCGCTCAGGTGGCGGCACGGAACGAGGCCCCGGGCTCAATCGTTGTGAGAGACTCGCGGGAGCGATGCACCGCGGTTTCCGTCCACCGGGAGAGCGCCCATGATGTCCGAGGTCCAGGTCCACACCGTCGCGCGGCAGATGCTGGAACAGCACGGATTCGCTGCGATTGCGAAGGCCGCCGAGCAGGCGCAAGCCTGCGAGGGCCGCGGCGAGGCCGAGGAGGCCAAGGAATGGCGTCACATTGTCGACGCCATGAAGATCATGCGCGGTCCGCACCAGAGCTGACAGTCGTAGGGCCTGGGCGCGCTCAACGCTCCTCGCGGTCAGCGCCTCGCTGCGGAGTGCGATGCTGTGTCTGGGGCTGCGCGCGCTCGCCCGTCTCCTTGCAGGGAAGGGGTTCCCACGATCCGTCCGGCGCCTGCTGATAGGCACTGCATGACGACGAGGTGGATTTTTCCTCGCCTTTCTGGGCGTCGGAATTCTTCGCCAGGGCGGGCGCGGTCAGCACCGCGGCGGCCGCAATTGCGCCGGCGAAAACGAAATGGATACTCCGCATGAGGGCTCTCCGGTTCGAATTCGAAGAGCGGCATGGTGTGGAGGATTGTGACGATTGTTAGCCGAAGCAGCGGTTCGTCGCAGCGTGCTTAACGCTGCAACGGCCGCCTGCTAGCCGCCCTTGCTGCGGATCAATCCGGCGAGGTTGGTCTTCTGGGCCTCGCACCAGCCTTGCATTCCGAGCCGGCGCTGGTCCATATCGGTCGCCTGGGTCGCAACTGCGACCTCGGCCATCAAATCGTCGTCCTGCTTCTCGCCCATCTTGCCCCCGGTGTGCATCCAGGCGATCGCCTTACGCACCTTCTCGGTGGTGCCGTCGGGAAGGTGCATCTGCTGCGCCTTCTGCACGAGGTCCTGATAGACGAGGTCCGTGCCCGGACATTCGACCTTGGCGGCGAAGGCCTGCAA
The DNA here is from genome assembly GCF_004114935.1 of Bradyrhizobium zhanjiangense. Taxonomy (NCBI): domain Bacteria; kingdom Pseudomonadati; phylum Pseudomonadota; class Alphaproteobacteria; order Hyphomicrobiales; family Nitrobacteraceae; genus Bradyrhizobium; species Bradyrhizobium zhanjiangense. The sequence continues at coordinate 5,537,365 of NZ_CP022221.1, read as the reverse complement.
CACCATCGTCACATAGGTCGACCGCGGCGGCGCGTCGGCCGCGTGGGCCGGTGCAGCCAGCAGCAACAGGCCCGTCATCAGAAAACCAGTGCGCATCCTTGGTATCTCCTCCGTTTTTTGAGAGGCTAGCGTCCGGCGCGCCGCTCTGCAATGGGACCGGAGTGCAATTGTCGTCCCTCCGTGCGGTGCGCTAACCTGGCGCTTTCCGGCCTCGGAGCGCGACATGAGCCTGTTCAGCACGCCATTTGATCCCGCACGCGACACCGCACTCGTCACCGGCGCAGGCAACGGCATCGGCCGCGCGATCGCGCAGGCCCTGGTTGGCGAGGGCGTGCGGACCGTCTTCGCCGATATCAGTGCCGAGCGGGTGGAGGTCGCGATCGGCGCGAGCAGGAGGCCCGAGCTGGCGGTGCCCTGGATCGGCGATCTCGCCAGGCTCGAAGCCTGCGATGAGCTGCTGGCCGCCGCACAGGGGGCGCTCGGGGACGTCACGCATTTCGTCCACAGCGCGTCTCCGCCGCGGCGAGAGGCGGATCATGCGCTCGCGGTCGATCGCAAGACCTGGCAGGATATGCATGCCGTCAATCTCGATGCCGGCTTTCACCTGGCGCGCGAGATCGCGAAGCGGCTGATTGCGGCGAAGCGGCCGGGTTCGTTCCTGTTTCTCACCTCGCTGCATGCCGGCACGCCGCGCAACCTGCCGCACTATTCGACGGCGAAGGCGGCAATGGCGATACTGGTGAAGGAGCTCGCCAAGACGTTCGGCCAGCACGACATCCGGGTCAACGCGCTGGTGCCCGGCGCGATCGCAGCCGGCGGGTTCGTCGCGGATGCCTCGCTGGCGCGGCACATTCCGCTCGGGCGTCTCGGCGAGGCCGATGATCTCGCGCCGATGGCGCTCACCGTCTTGTCGAACAAGCTCTCCGCTTATGTCACTGGCGCAGCCTTCGTCGTCGACGGCGGATTGTCGCTGACGAACTGGTTCGAACCGCCGGTGCTAGATTAGCTTAGCGTTGCCAGGCCGGCACGGGATCGAGCGGCGTGCGATAGACCTCGTTGTGATCGCGATCGGTGACGCGCACCGAGCAACCCTTCTGCTGGAGCTCCGGCTTCACCTGCGACAGCTCGCATGCCAATTGATCGGCGCGATCGGAGGCGACCTCGATGTCTTCGAGGATGATTCCGCCCTGGTTCCTGAACTCTTCACCAACCACAAGATCGAAGGAGTAGTATGGCATCCGACTTCCCCGGTGTGATGACCCAAGTTTGAAAAACAAGTCTTCAATGGAAATCTCGACACATCCGGGATGGTATCACGAGTCGATATTTATCGAATGATCCGGCCGCGCAATCTCTGTGCTTATGGCGCAGAAATGATGTGCAGCATGCGAGCTCATTAAGATTTTATTAAATATGCGGCGCGACCATGAAGCATGGAATCGCAACAGAACCGGGCTCCGGGAACCGGCAGTTGCAAGAGAAGGTCGCCGGCATAAATCCCGACGGCCTTTTCTCTTGAGCGGAAGACGATCGAAGCGTCGCTTCCCGTAATCGCCCGGACTCAACGCATCACATCGACTCGGACAGCGTACGACGTTGCGACGCTGTGGTGTCGCCTCGCGCTGCGTTAGCGCAGCGGCATCGGCGGACGCACGACTGGTCCATCGTCATCGGCAACGGCTTGCGTCGTCGCAGCCGGAGCAGCTGACGGCGGGACTGCGACAGCCTGCGATGGCGGCGGAGGTGGTGCAAGCGGCGCTGGGGTATAGGCCGGCATGTAGGTCTGCGTGACAGCCGGCTTGGGCTTGCGAACCGGCGGCGCAGGCCGCGGCGGAAGCGCAGAGGCGCGTGGGCGCGGATCGACCGGCTTGGTCTCGACAGCCACTGGCCTCGGCGCAGGCGGCCTCGCCATCTCGCGCGCCATCTGCTCCTGTCCGGCCTTCAGCTCGGCGATGTTGGCCTTGAGCTGCTCGATCTGCTGCGCCATCGCGGCGAGATCGTTCGTCATCGACTGCAACGTTTGCGCGGTGTCCGGCTGCGCCGTTGCGGGCGCGGCGGCAAGCTGGGTCGGAGGCGGCGTCGCGGGTTGATCGGCCGTTGATTCGTTTGCCGCTGGTGCTGCGGGCGGGGCGGCTTCCGCTGCCGCGACGGGCGTCGTCTGCGACGTCGAAGACATCAGCGAGATCGAAGGTAGCAACGACGTCACTACCGGCGTCCATTCGGCGAGCATTTGCTTCGCGGTATCGCCGTGCTTCTCCCAGGCAATCGCGGCAGCCGCGCTGCCGCCCGCGAACAGGAACGTGACGAACGCACCGCGCAGCCACTTGCCGACCGCGGATCGCTTGCGATGGCCCGGACCATCGCTGGCCGTCACACGGACCGCCGTGTCGACCGAAGGTGCCGCAGCGGGCTTGCCGTAGACGACGTTGATCGTGGGCTCCGGCGCACGCGCGGGATTCGGAGCGAACCTCGGCTCCGGACGGGGTGCGACCTCTGGCGCCAGCGCTGGCGCCGCGCTCCCCGGGCGCGAGACCAGCACGATCTCGGGAGAAATCTGAACCGCGTCGTGCGGGTCGTTGTCCTTGACCGTGTCCTTCACGATCTCATCGACGATTTGCTTGCTGTTGAGCGTCGCGAGCATCGCAGCTCCTTTTGAAGCCCAGATGTTTAAGTTTTGGTCCTCCGCATTGGCGCGGAGCCGATCTGTTGAGGTGGGGCCCATCCCAAATCCCTGGGACGCACGAGTCCAGCCGGGTTTGACCAAAGCAAGGCGAGGAGATGGAGATGATGCGACGCTCCTCTGCCGTTTGTGGTGATGGAACCCGTTTTGTCGAACACGCGCACGTGTTCCGGTTTGCCTTGTTTTCAGCACGATTTGGGCAGCATCTGGCGGGGCTGGGGGCGCTATCGGGGGGCCGGTGGTGCCAAGATCTCTTCTCTGTTTGTTCGTCGTCGCCTTGTTGCCGCTCGGCGGCTGCATGCAGACGACGCTTTCGCCATCGACGGATGCGAGCATGACGGCTCGCGACCGACAGTTGCTCGCGCACACGCCTTACGCAAAGGCCAACGTACCTGAGCAGTATCTACGCCACATCGTCGATTACCATCGCAAGGAGCAGCCCGGTACCATTCTGGTCGATACCGACGCGCGCTACCTGTATTTCGTGCTGCCCGAGGGCAAGGCGATCCGCTACGGCGTCGCGGTCGGCGAGGAAGCCATGGCGTTCTCAGGCGTCGCGCGGGTGGGCCGCTTGGCGGAATGGCCGGACTGGATTCCGACAGCGGACATCCAGGCGCGGCTCGGGCCGTATCCGGCACGCGTTCCCGGCGGCCCCGCCAATCCGCTGGGCGCGCGGGGGATTTATCTCTATGCCGGCAACAAGGACACGCTTTATCGCATCCACGGCACCAACCAGCCCGAATATATCGGGCAGGCGATCTCGTCGGGCTGCATCCGGATGCGCAACGAGGACGTCATCGATCTCTATGACCGTGTGAAGCTGGGCTCGACCGTGGTGGTGCTGCCGCCTGGGCAAAACGCGCAGGCCGTGACCGGCGCGTTCTGGCGCGGGTGAGGAAAGCTCACTCGGGCGTGATGTGTCCGACACCTGCGGCACCGGAAGCACATCTGGTTCTCACGCACGCGGGCCGATCTCGTCCTAATCGCCCGGCCTGGCGATCCGCCATTGCAGAGTCGTGGCATTGCCGTTGGCATCACCCGGCGCCTTGTCGGCGGGCGAGGTGTAGAGCGGGCGATAGCGGTATGCCCACATCTTGCTGCCGTCGTTGCGGTTGATCACGGTGAAATCGCCGACGGCTTTGGCGTCGGTCGTCGCGGCGAGCGGAACCCAGCTCTCGGTGCACTTGCCGTTGCAGTTCGACGTCTTGCCGGTGGTGTCGCGCTCGTAATAGTAGAGCGTCATGCCCTTGAGGTCGACGAGCTTGGGACCCTGCTTGGTCAGGACCACCTTCGCCGGTGCGGTCGTTGCCTCGGGTTTCGGCGGGGGCGGGGAGTCGCCGCCGCCATGGCCATTCGCGAGCGCATGACCGGTCGAGAGCGCGATCGCCGCGGCCGCAACAATGCACCTGAACATCCGAAACTCCCGACCCGCAAAGTTAATCGCGCGTTAAGCGCCGAACGGGCCGACCGTAACAGCCGAACGTTAGTTCCAGGTTTCGCGGCGCTGCGACAATTACGTACAAAACGACGGGCCTAATTATGTCTGTACATCGCGCAGCGGCGCGCGGCTGAGCTCGTTGCCGGCGGCAATCGCCTTGCGCAACAGCCGCATCAGCTCCTCGCCTTCCTTCGTGCTGAGGCCGCGCAGCATGACGCGCTGCGCAGATTCGACGGCGGGCGTGATCTTGCGCAGCGTGCGCCTGCCTTCATCGGTGATCTCGAGCTCGCGCGCGCGGCGGTCGCGGCTGGAGGCGCGGCGCTCGACGAGGCCCTTTTGCACCAGTCGATCGATCACGCCGGTGATGGTGGTGCGGTCGTAGGCGATCAATCCTGCGAGCGTCACCTGGTCGAGCCCCGGATTGGCCTTGATGGTCGCCAGCGCGGCATATTGTACCGGCGTAAGATCGAAGCCGGCATCTCCGACTTCAGCCAGGAATACCGCGACCGCGATCTGCTGGAACCGGCGCGCCAGATGCCCCGGCATGTCGTTGTTGTCTTTCACCGAGGTCTCCGTTCGGCAGGGACGATGCGGATCATTGACAAGTATACTGATAGTCAGCATACTGAGCAATATCCAAACAGAAATTTGGCGGGAGGGGTGCTCATGCAATTCCATCTGAATGGATTTCAGCCGGGCGATCCTGAGATTGCGGATCCCGTCGAGCGCGTTCAGGCCTCGGGTGCAGCGGGCGCCGTGCCCGAAGAGGTCGATGTCCTCATCGTCGGCTGCGGGCCCGCCGGCCTGACGCTGGCCGCCCAGCTCGCGCAATTCCCTGATATCAAGACCTGCATCGTCGAGCAGAAGCCGGGCCGCCTGCTGGTCGGCCAGGCCGACGGCATCGCCTGCCGCACCATGGAGATGTTTCATGCCTTTGGCTTCAGCGAGCGTGTGCTGAAGGAGGCCTATTGGGTCAACGAGACGACGTTCTGGAAGCCGGACGAGCGGCAGCCAGAGACCATCGTCCGCAGCGGCCGGGTGCAGGACGTCGAGGACGGGCTTTCGGAATTCCCGCATGTCATCCTCAACCAGGCCCGCATCCATGACGGCTTTCTCGACGTGATGCGGAAATCGCCGGCCAAGCTCGAGCCGTATTACAGCCGGCGCGTGCTCGATCTCGATGTCGATCCGGCCGCTGGTGCCGGCGATCATGCCGTGACGGTGCGCCTCGAGCGCGTCGATGCCGGAAACGAGGGTAAGGTCGAAACGATCAAGGCGCGCTATGTCGTTGGCTGCGACGGTGCGCGCAGCACGGTGCGCAAGGCGATCGGACGTGAGCTGCACGGTGATTCCGCCAATCACGCCTGGGGCGTGATGGACGTGCTGGCGGTGACAAACTTCCCGGATATCCGCTTCAAGGCCCTGATCCAATCGGCGAAGGACGGCAGCCTGCTGATCATCCCGCGCGAGGGCGGTTACATGGTCCGCCTCTATGTCGAGCTCGCAAAGCTCGACATCGGCGAGCGCGTCGCCAATCGCAACATCACCGCCGATGACGTGATCGCCAAGGCGCAGCGGATTTTGAAGCCGCATACGCTCGAGGTGAAGGAGATCGCCTGGTGGTCGGTCTACGAGATCGGTCAGCGCCTCACCGACAAGTTCGACGACGTGCCGGAAGCCGACGTCGCCGCCCGCCTGCCACGCATCTTCATCGCCGGCGATGCCTGCCATACCCACAGCCCGAAGGCGGGGCAGGGCATGAACGTCTCGATGCAGGATGCCTTCAATCTCGGTTGGAAGCTTGCCGCCGTCCTGCGCGGGCAGTGCGCCCCAAGCCTGCTGCATTCCTATTCGGCCGAACGCCAGGCGGTTGCCAAGGAGCTGATCGACTTCGATCGTGAATGGGCGGGGATACTCGCTTCCGCCGCGAAGGCCGGCGGTGCCGATGCGGCGAAGACGCAGGACTATTTCGTCCGGCACGGCCGTTACACGGCAGGGACCGCGACGCATTACCGTCCGTCGCTTCTCACCGGCACGGCCGCGCATCAGCATCTTGCGCAAGGTCTCGTCATCGGCAAGCGCTTCCACTCTGCGCCGGTGATCCGGCTGGCGGACGCCAAGCCGGTGCATCTCGGCCATGCGGCGCAGGCCGACGGCCGCTTCCGCATCTATGCGTTTTCGCCTGCGGAAGATCCCGCCGCCGGCGGCTCGGCCATTCGCGCGCTGTGCAATTTCCTCACCGAAGCTAGGGAGTCGCCGATCAGGCGATACACGCCCGCGGGCGCTGACATCGACAGCGTGATCGACCTGCGCGCGGTCTTCCAGCAGGATCATCGCGAGCTTGCCGTCGAGGCGATGCCGTCGCTGCTGCTGCCGCGCAAAGGCCGCTACGGCTTGATCGATTACGAGAAGATGTTTTGTCCCGACCTCAAGAGCGGGCACGACGTCTTCGCTATGCGCGGCATCGACCGGAAGGCGGGTTGCATGGTCGTGGTGCGGCCGGACCAGTATGTCGCGAACGTGCTGCCGCTCGACGGCTTTGCTGCGCTTGCGTCGTACTTTGACGCCGTCATGTTGCCAGCGAATTGACGGCCTGGCAGCGCGACCGGGCGCTGTGCCGATGAACGGCGAATGAATATTGAACCGCGCGCGGTGTGCATCTCGATCTTTCGACGGATGCGACCGCCATACGCGGAACGCCCGTTCTGCTTGCGCGTTCCGACTGGCAGAGGAGGAACACGCCATGAGACTCAAAAGCGTTTTACTTGCCGCATTGCTGCTCGTCCCGACGGCCGCGCTGGCCGCGCCGGGCATCGTCACCGTCTCGACCGGTCTGCGCGCCGGGCCGGGCACGGGCTTTCCCCTGGTTGACCGCATCCCCGGCGGCGCCCGCGTCAACATCCATGGTTGCCTGCGCGGCAATGCCTGGTGCGATGTGAGCTTCTCCGACGATCGCGGCTGGGTATCGTCGCAATATCTCGAATATCTCTATCGCAACCACTACGTCTATCTCCCTGACTATGTCGACGAGATCGACGTGCCCGTCGTCCCGTTCGTGCTGACCTCGTACTGGTCGAGCTACTATGCGGGACGTCCCTGGTACCGTCGCCATGCCTATTGGAATAGTTACTGGACTTCGCATCAGCGCTTCGCGACGCGGATGACGCTTGATCCACGTGCGGCCCGCATCGGTCGTGCGGCGACGCATGACGCGGCGGTCGCACTTGAGCGCAGCGGCGTGCGTGCCAGGGGCAATGTCGCGGTCACCGGACCGGATACCGCGGTCGCGCGGCCCAACGCCGCCATCGCCAAGCGCAACGCCGTGGTTACGATCGACCGCACCCGCGCCGCGCGGAGTGAGCGCATCGCGAATGAGCGAGCCGCCGTGCAGAGCCGCAGTGCGCGCGAGGCGCAGGCGCGCATGATGCACGACCGTGCTGCGAGCCGTGCCGCCGTTCGCGCGCAGCCGATGACGCGCGCCCATGAAGCGCCGCGCGCGGCCGCGCCTGCAGCCCGGCCCGCGACGCCGCACGTCGCCCAGCCGCACGTCAGCCACGGTTCGCCGATGAATGCCCGTGCGCAGACGCCGGCGCCGCGAGCGGCTGCGCCCGCAATGTCGCACCCTGGCGGCGGCGGCGCTCCGCACATCAATGCGGCGCCGCGCGGCGGCAATGCGCCGGCCGGCGGTCCCGGCGGCGGCCATCAAAAGCACTAGGGTTGCCAAAAAAAGCCCGGCCGCAGCGCCGGGCTTTTTCTTTGGCCATCGCAAGGCCCTTACAATTTAAGTCAGTTCTTCACCGGCAGATTTCATCGATCGTAATATCTCTACCGAAAGCTGTAAGCATCCACTCGGGGCAGCGGGGCACGGGAGGATGACGATGAGACAGAGCCAGGCGGAGGCGCGCCGCCAAAATGTCGCGAAGCGGTCGATGACCAAGGAGGCCAAGCAGCTGTCCGGCCTGATTGCCGGATTGCGCAAATCGCTCGAAGCGATCCACAAGGAACGGGCGAACGCAAAGCTTACCGGCGCCGAGATAGGCATGCTCGACGAGCGCCGCAACAATCTGCAGCTCACCATCGCAGCCCTCGACGATCGCCTCTCGGCGGTGCAGGGACTGATCAATCTCGGCCGGCCGCACGTGATCCGCGTCCACTAGCGGGGCTCGGACAGGCGCGATCGGTTTCCGTGACAGTCGTGACGGGGCCGGCGGCTGATTCAGCACGATATGTCGACGCGCCTGCGGCGCTCCGCGCCTGGCGGCAAGCAAGCCCGCGACAAGCAGGATCGCGTCCCGGACGCGGCGCGCGCTCATCCGGTTACCCGGCTGGAAGCGTGCCCGGCACAGTGCTGCCTGCGGATGGCACCAAATTGCCACGCTCCTGGCGAATTGCCGCCAAAGCCCGCTGCCACGAGAGGAGCGGGTGCAGGCAACGCCAGGGGATTTGCATTGGCCTACAAAATGGTCGCAGAACGCGACAACGAGAAGTACAGTTTCGCCCGCGAGAGCCGGTTGCTCATCGTGGCCAAGGCAAGGGTGTGGGCCAGTGAGGGATGGCAGGTCGTCATCACTGATCAGGATGGCAAGGCCTACGCGCCGCCCGAATTCGATCAGCTATTGGCGGCGTAACCGCAAGACGGGCTAGGGGACAACATTGATTTCGCTGTTTCGACCGGGGCGCGGCTTGATCGCGCCCTTGACGACTCTTGCTGCCGTCCTGACGGCGACGGTTGCCGCCGCGCAGAATCTCGACGCCGGCAAGTCGCCCGCAAAGCTCTTTGCCGACGGTTGCGCGACCTGTCACCGCACCCCTCGGGGCCTTGCCAAGGGACGCTTCAGCCTGACGCTGACCTGGTTCCTGAAGGACCACTACGCGACCAGTTCCGATTCCGCCAAGGCGCTTGCCGCCTATCTGGAGTCGGTCGATGAGCCGCCGCGTGCTGCGGCCAAGCCCGGCGCAAAACCGCCGCGATCATCGCCACGTCCGCCCAAAGCGGTGCAGGGCCAATAGCTGTCGCCCCGAATCCCGGCTAAGCGCGTCGATAGGTCTGAGCGATCAGGCGGTCGTGCACGGCGCGCAGGTCGGCGCTCATGCGTGTCTGTCCTGTCGTAACATAGGACAGCCAGGCGCCGTCGGCGGCGAGGCGGACGACGTGAAGATCGGGCGCGCTATCGGTGGCGCGATGGCGCTTCAGCCGGGCCTTGATCCAGTCATTCCAGAGCCGGCGCAGCGATGGATCTGTGACGACGACCATGCTCAGCGCCGCCCAGGGCGTTGCGAAGCCGAAGGCCTTGCCGGTGAACACCGCATTCACATAGGCGCGCGTGAAGCTGCCGCGCGGCTTGGGATCCGACTCGATGGCGCTGTCGATCTCGGCATCGACGCGGGCGAGGAGATCGGCGAACAGGCCCTCGATCAGCGCCTGCTTGCTGCCGAAATGATGAAACAGCCCGCCCTTGGTGACGCCGGCCGCGGCAGCGACCGCCTGCACCGTGACGCCGGAGACGCCATGGTCCATGGCAATGGCAGCAGCGTGGTCGAGCAGGGCGCGCCGCACCTGCTCGGGCTGCTTGGCGCGGGCGTAGCGGCTTTCCGGCATCAATGCACCGTGGTCTCCGAGAACAGGTTGATGATCATGACCCCGGACACGATCAGCGTAATGCCGACGAAGCCGGCGGCGTCCAGCATCTGACGGAACAGCACGAAGGAGACCGTGGCGGTCAGGATGATGCCGATCCCGCCCCAGATCGCATAGGCGATGCTGAGGGGAATGACGCGGATCGCGACCGACAGCGCATAGAACGAGGCGACGTAGAACAGCACCATCGCCAGCGTTGGCCATGGCCGGGTGAACTGCGCCGATTGCTGCAGGAAGGCGGAGGCGGTGACCTCGAAGACGATGGCGAGGGCAAGCGCGGCGTAAGCATTGAAGGCGGATGTCATGAGAGCTCGAACGTAAGCGCGCGAAAAGATACCGCGCGGTAGGTATGTTTAGCCGCGGGAACATGGCTTTTGCCAGGAGCAGGTATCACGTGTGAGTGACGGGGCTGCGACAGATGCGGAACGCACCAAGACCGGAGTTTCCAAGACAGGTCGCTGACAACACGAAGCCGCCGCGCGATACATCGTGCGGCGGCCTGGGGTTGGCGGTTCGATGGGGCCTTAGTCGATCCGCATCGAGAGCTCGACGTCTTCGGCAAAGGCCGTCGACATATAGCCGCTTCCGGGCGCACGTACGCGCGCCAGATAGTCGGGGCTGTCGTCGGCGTTGTCGGCGACGATGATCGCGCCCGGCCTGAGATGGCCTTCGAGCAGATCCAGGATATCGGAGTAGAGCGCCTTGGCACCGTCGAGCAGCACGAGGTCGATCGTATCAGGCAGATCGGTACTGAGCGTCTTCAGCGCATCGCCCTCGCGGATTTCGACGAGATCGATCACTCCGCCGGCCGAGAGGTTGTCCCGCGCCCGTGCCGCCTTGGACGGCTCGAACTCGCTGGTGATGAGGCGGCCGCCGCCATTGTCGCGCAGAGCTGCGGCAAGGTGCAGGGTCGAGATGCCGAACGAGGTGCCGAACTCGACGATTGCCTTGGCGCGGGAGCTGCGCGCCAGCATGTAGAGCAGCAAACCAGTCTCGCGGGAGACTGCGAGCGGGGCGTCCTTCAGGCGCCCATAGAGATCGCGGTAGGCGGTCTTGCTCCGCAACATCCGCGCCCGGTCGGCATCGGACAAATCGGCGACGGCGTCCAGCGTTGCGCCGCTTGCTGCTTCGGCCTCGTTGAACAGTCGATCCAGCAGCGGCGCAAGCAATGTGATGGTTGGGGTGGTCATTTGGTGTCTCCAGAGTTCGCGGCGAAGCGCGTGCTTGCGCGGAGATCGAAATACGACTAATTCGTCGCATTTCCTATTCGCATTGCTCGCAGGCGCCATGGCCGACCGTCGAAGCCGTTCAATTTCCTCGCGAAAACAGCCTCAACAGGCCCGCTCCACCGAGCTCGTGGCGGCCATCCTGGATGCCGCTGTTCAGGTTCTGGCGAAGGAGGGGGCGCAGCGTTTCACGACGGCGCGGGTGGCGGAGCGGGCCGGAGTGAGCGTCGGATCGCTCTATCAATATTTTCCGAACAAGGCGGCGATCCTGTTCCGCCTCCAGAGCGACGAGTGGCGACGCACCAGCGAGATGCTCGCCGGCATCCTCGCGGACCGGGCGAGGCCGCCGCCGGCGCGGCTACGCGCATTGGTCCATGCCTTCATTCGCTCCGAGTGCGAGGAGGCTGCGATCCGCATCGCGCTCAGTGATGCCGCACCGCTCTATCGCGACGCGCCCGAGGCGCATGAGGCACGGGCAGCCGGCGAGGGCATCGTCGCTTCCTTCATGCGGGAGGCGCTGCCCAAGGCCTCGGATACGACGCGCAGCCTCGCCGGCGAGCTGATTACGACGACGCTCAGCGAGGTCGGCAAGAGTTTTTCGGAAGAGACGCGGAGCGAGGCGGAGATCGCAGGCTATGCCGATGCCATGGCCGACATGTTCTGCTCTTATCTTAGAAGGCTGGCGCGGCGCTGAGGCATTGCTGACATCGGCGTTTGCGCGCCGATTGTTCTTCGGAATTCGCCGCATCATGGGTTAGCCTCGTATTGTCCTTCATCCAATCATCGAGCGCCGCGCCATGCATGTCCTCCGTCCCCAGTTCCGCATCGAGGAGCAGCGCGCGCTGGAATTTGCCGGGCGACGCGGCTTCGGCGTGATCGTGGCGGCGGACGAGCGCGGGCCGCGGGCCTCGCACGTGCCGTTCGTGTTGGGCGAGCGCGGCGGGCGCGCCATCGTGCAGATCCATTTGACCGCCAAAAATCCGCTCGTGCCGCTCGCCGACGGCATCAGGCGATTCCTGCTGATTGTTGCTGGCGACGATGCCTACGTCTCCAACGACTGGTATGCCTCCCGCGACAACGTCTCGACCTGGCTCTACGAGGCGGTGCACCTATCGGGCGTGGCGCATCTGCGCGGGCTGGACGAAAATCGCCGACATGGCGATGCGCTGCTTGCCGTCTCCGAGGCGCGGTTGCCTAAGCAGCCTTGGGATCTCGCGCAGATGGAGCCAGGCAAGCGCGAGAGCATGCTGGCTGCGATCCGCGTCATCGATCTCGTGGTGGATCAGGTCGAGGGGCAGGCCAAGCTCAATCAGCACAAGAGCGATGCGGACCATGTCGCGGTCGCGGATCGATTGGCGCGGTCGGAGGAGACAGGGCACCGGCGGCTGGCGCGCAGGATGCAATCGCTGCGACCGGAGCTCAAGTACGAGATCCCGTCAAACCTTGCCTCGTCTGATCTTTGACTTACGGACTTCCTTCATGCTCGTCATCTCCATTCAAAGCCAGGTGGTCCACGGCCATGTCGGCAACAGCGCGGCTGCCTATGCCGTGCAGGCGGAGGGTGCGGATGTCGCGGCGGTGCCGACGACGCTGCTGTCGAACCATCCGCGCTATCCGAGTCTGCGCGGGCGGGTGCTGGAGACTGAGCTGGTCGCCGATCTCCTCAGGGGTGTTGAAGAGCGCGATCTCGTCGACGAGGCGGCCGTGCTCGTCACCGGCTATCTCGGCTCGCCCGGCAATGCCGCCGTCGTTGCCGACTTCGTCGAGCGGGCCTTGGTCAGCAATCCGAAGCTCGTCTATCTCTGCGATCCCGTGATCGGGGACGACGGCCGCGTCTATGTCGCCGAGGGAATCCTGGACGTGCTCCGGCATCGGCTGCTGCCGGCCGCGAAGCTGACCACGCCAAACCGGTTCGAGCTCGAGCTGCTTGCGGGCCTCACGATTGCCGATGCGCAGGACCTACGTGCGGCGTGCGGGGCGCTCGTGGGACAGGGCCGCATCGACGTCGTCGCCACCGGCTGCACGCTCGCGGACACGCCCGAAGGACAGTTGGAGACGATCCTCTGCGCCGACGGCCGGTTGTCGCGCTTTGCGACGCCGCTTCTGCCGATCCGTCCCTTTGGCACCGGCGACCTCCTCACCGGTCTGATCGCGGCGCATCTGGCTAAGGGCGAGGCGACCGAGGTGGCGGTGCGGCGCGCGGTGGAGACCACCTTCGCGGTGCTGGTGCGCACGCAGAAGGCGGGCACAGCCGAGATGCGTCTCGTGCCGCTACCGCCGCCGGGCCGCGAGCCGTAACGGCTTCAGGTCGCGCGCTTGCCTGCCGATTGCGCCGCCTTCTGCGACTTTGCCGGGCCCCTCTGCTCGCGAGCGGCCTGTGCTTTGGGCGGCTTTGCATGGGCCGCAGCGCGTACCTTCCTGGGCTTCGCGTTGGCAGCTTCCTTGCGGTCCGCCGTGCCCCGGCGCGAGATGTATTCCTGGCCGTCGATCGGGCCGACATGCGGCGGATCGCGGCCGAGATAGGGCCGGCCGATACCGAACGCTTTGCCGTTGGCGTCGACCCACTTCCACAGGATTTCGGTCGAGACCCAGCGCTGCGCGCGGTTGCTGCCCTGGGTACTTACGATGTCCGCCGCCATGCCGTGGCCGTAGCCGCCGCGGGTGCTGCCGCCGTGATAGGAGCGGTCGGAGGCGGCCTTCAGGCCGCTTGCGATCGACTGGCGATAGTCGTCGCGGAACGCGCTGGTGATGCCCGGCGAGAGGCCGGCGGCCTCGGCTGCGAGCAGCGTGCGAAACAGTTTTCGCTTGAAGCTCTTGTCCATGCCGCCGATGACGTAATCCATCATCGACATGCCGGCGTGGTCGGCCGCTTTCGGATCCTTCCAGCCGAAATCCTCGTCGACCAGCTTGGTGAAGCTGCGCATCACAGTCACGGTCTTGCCCTTGCGCTTGACGGTGACGGGGCGGCGTTCCTCGACCTTGATCGAATCCTCCTTGGGCGTGCGCTGGTAGAGCGCCCAGAGATAGCGGTCGATGCAGGCGTCCACGACGAAGCATTCGTCGAGCACGGCGATGGTGTCCGCGGGCGGCGCCTTGCTTGCGGCCGGGGCGGGTCCGCTCGCGATCGCCGTTGGGGACAATGCGTCCGTGGCCACGATCTCGGTGGGATCGGCGGATGCGAGTTTGACCGGCTCTGGCGTTGGCGCAGGCGGATCCTCGCTGACGCTAGCAGCCTCGCTGACGCCGGGGGTCGGTTCAGGTGAAATCTGAGGCGCGGGCTGCTCCGCCGGCAATATTAGCGCGGGATCTGCCAACGCGAGCTGGACGGCGGGGACGGGCACCTCCGGCGCGGCTGCCGTTTCAACGGTTGGCAGGCTCGCCGCCGCAGCAGCGATCTCGGCGGTCAAGGCGACGCCGTCCTCGATGGTCGCAGCGCGTGGGACGTCGGCGAGGTCGAGGCGATCGAGATCCTTCGCACGCGAGACAGCAGCCGCATTGGCGCCGCTATGCTCGATGAGGGCCGGCGCGTAGGCAGACAGGGAGAGCACGAGCCAGCTGGCGAGAACGGCCGAGGGACATGAGACCGCCACCAGAAGAGACCGCCGATCATTCATGATCCCTGCCTCCAAACGGTTCTGTTCGAACCCGTTTTGTTCGAACAGTCGGTGATGCAAACAGTCTTGATGCGAACAGACTTGCACGGAAAGGCACGCAGCGCGTCGATTGTTCGGAAGACGGTGTGGCGGCGCAATGGCGTAATTGAACGAAAACAGGCTTTTCGAAGGGGTGTTGCGAAGTTGCAACGCGGGTTCCGTGGCGTTCCATGTGCGACTGCGCGGGCAAGCCCATTTTGTCGTCAAATTGAGCGATCCGAATTTACTCAATCGTGGATTGCTACGATGATACTACTCGCCCGCCGGCAACGTCCGGTAGAATGGAAAGGACGCATCCGTGAAGTCGAAATGCAAATGAGCCGAATTCGTCGCCGATGAATCCGGCGCCACTGCGATCGAATACGGTCTGATCGCAGCCGGCATCGCACTCGCGATCATCGAGATCATCTACGCGCTCGGCACCAATCTCGTCGCAAAACTGCAGTCGCTCGCGACCGCGCTGAAATAGGCGATAACAAGGCTTTCGCGATGGGCTGTTGACAAGGTGTCTTGTGACAAGGTGTCTTGCCTGACGCCTCGCGGCAACTTTGCGCAGCGCCGTGCGTTGATCGGCCCATGAGCACGCATTCCTCGCTTCGTCCCATGGACGCCTTCGATCCCACCGAGCCCGCCATCCTGCATGATCGTCTGTCCGACACGATCATCACCTGGACCGCCGATCAGGCCGATGACTACCGGCAGTCCAGCCGGCCGCGCGAGGATGGAACCGTGGCCTGGAAGGCCTACCTCTTCGACGGCTGGGGCAACGTGCTCGGTGGCTGACCACCGCCCATAAAAGCGCTATGTCGCGGCCGGCATGATTCGGCCAAGGCTTTGTACGCGTTAAACATATCGCCATGCGCTACATGCGATGTTGCAATGCAACAGCGCATGTCGCAATGCAGCAAAACGCGCTTAAATGTGCTCCGAATCTTCCATCAGGAGCACCACCAATGAACAAGAAGACTTTGACGATCGCCGCCGCCGTCCTGACGATCGCGGGCGCTACTTCGGCTTTCGCCGCTGAGCTGCCGACCTATGAGGCCAACGGATTTCCGGTCTCCCCCGTCCAGGTTGGCGTGCTCGGGGCCGGCCATGTCGAGCAGCAGGTCGCGGCGCCCACGACGGTTGCTTCGGCGCACCAGATGAAGGTGCTCAGCTCGCGCAAGGTCAAGACCGCGGACGTCACGACGGGCGCAGCCCGCTGAGCTGACATCGCATGAAGGGCAGGCGGGTCTCGCCGTGTGCGCGACCCGCCGCCACATGCGATCATGAACGATCGCCCGCACGCGCTGCGCGCAGGGGCTGCTGCGATCTCTTCTCGTGCCGCGATCATCGCGCGGACGAGAAAATTGCGCCACGACGCGCTGATCGAGAATCCGGCCGCGAACAAGTTCGCGTGAAGGCGCCGGTTATGTGTGCTCGTTCATAACGAGCCCAATCCTTTTAACAGTTGCTTGCCCTGCAACCACATGGGTTGAGCGGATTGGCCCGCTGACATAAGGCTTCCCCCATGGATCAGCGGACGAGCGGCGCTGACGCTCTCATTCAGAAGAACGACGCGGCGCCGGCGCTGCTCGGCGTCGTCTGCGGGCTGGCCGCAGCGCTATTCTGGGCGCTTGGCTTCGTCGGCACGCGGCACGGCCTCAAACTTGGCTTCACGCCGGTCGATCTGCTCGTGCATCGCTATGTCTGGTCAGGGATCGCGTTCCTGCCTTTGGTCTTCCGCGCCGGCATCTCCGATCTTTGCGGCATCGGCTGGGGCAGGGGCCTTGCGCTGATGGTGCTGGGCGGCCCGGTGATGGCGCTGATCTCCTACACCGGTTTCCTGTTCGTGCCGCTCGGCCATGGCAGCGTGATCCAGCCCTCCAGCGCGACGCTTGGCGGCCTGCTGCTCGCCGCATTGTTCCTGAAGGAGAAGATCTCCGCCTCGCGGCTTGCCGGCGCTCTCGTCATCGTCGGCGGCCTCGGCGTGATCGGCGCGGAATCGATCGGGCATATCGGCGCCGACGGCGTGCAGGGCGATCTGATCTTCGTGCTTACCGGATTCATGTTCGCGGGCTTCGGCGCGCTGCTGCGGCACTGGCGCGTCTCCGCCGTGTCGGCCGCGCTCGTCATCAACGTGCTGTCGCTGCTGCTCTTGCCGATCTATCTCGCGACCGGCGGGCTTGCCCGCATCGCCGCAATCGGCATTACCGAGAACGCGATTCAGGCGCTGGCGCAGGGCGTGCTCGCCGGTCCCGCCGCGCTCTATCTCTACGCGGTCTCCGTCCAGCGTCTCGGCGTCGCTCGGGCCGCGGTATTCCCCGCGATCGTGCCGGCGCTGACGCTCCTGGTCGGCTGGCTCTTGCTCGGGGAGCCGCCGACGGCACTCCAGGCCGCGGGCCTGGTGACGGTGCTGTGCGGCTTTTACCTGGCGCAGCGGCAAAGTTAGGCGCGAACTTACGCCTTCCGCACGAACTCCGATTTCAAATTCATCGCGCCGATGCCATCGATCTTGCAGGCGATGTTGTGGCCGTCGCTGGCGTCCTGGAGGCGGATGTTGCGGACCTTGGTTCCGCCTTTGACGACCGACGAGGAGCCCTTGATCTTGAGGTCCTTGATCACGATGACGCTGTCGCCGTCAGCCAGCACATTGCCGTTGGCATCGCGCACGCCTGCCTCGGGCGCGGCTTCCGCGGCCGCATCGGCCGTGCCGCTCCATTCATGGCCGCATTCCGGGCAGACCCAGAGACCGCGGTCCTGATAGGCGTGCTCGGAGTTGCAGCTCGGACATTTCACGGCATCGTCCATCGTCGATTCATCCCCTGTTCGGCCCCCGTGGGCGGGCGCACCGTAGGGGCGGGGACGCGGAAATCAAGGAAAATCCGGCCTCTGCTGCGGCCCGGCAAGCTCCCATCATCGTGACGCAGCAATTGACGGCTATGGCTTGTGCTTTGCCTCACCAGGCATAGCTGATCGGAAAGCGGATGTCCGCGTCACCCCCTTCCATGTAGCGTCACGGCATGAGCGAGATCGAAACCCTGTTCGGTGTCCTGCGCCAGTCGGCCGATGCGCCCGTCGTCGACATGCTCGAGCGCATGGTGCGGGAGGGGCCGGACCATGCCCTGTGCAAGATCAACGCGCTGCATCTGGCAAGGACGGCCAAACTCGGCGAGGAGCAGGTGATCGCGGGGCTGCTGCATGCGGTCGGGCTCGGCATCCTCGAGATGACCTGGAACGTGATGTGCCCGAGCTGCGCCGGCGTGCTCTCGGCCAACAAGAGCCTGAAGACGGTCAACAGCCCGCAATATCATTGCGCCTTCTGCGCCGCCGGCTACGAGACGACGCTCGACAATCTGGTCGAGGTGACCTTCGCGGTCAGCCCGCGCGTGCGCAGGATCGCCGCGCATAATGCCGACGAGCTGCCGCTCGCAGAATATTACCGTCAGGTGTTCTGGAGCTCGGCGATCGAGCTTCCGCCCGACCTCGACGGCTTGCTTCGCGAACTGACGCTGGAATCCGTCGACCTGCCGCCGGGCGAGCGCGCCATTCTCTCCCTGCAGGTGCAGCCGGGCATGCTGATCGTGTTCGATCCCGTGACGCATACGGCACAATACATCGAGGTGAAGGGCGAGGAGACGGCCGAGCGCCAAACGCTGTCGCTGATCTTCAACAAGTCCGAGGTTCCAGTCGACGCCGTAAGCCTGCGCCCGGGACCGCTGCGGCTGACGCTCGAGAACCGCACCGACGGCCGCGTGCTGCCCGCGGTGTGGGTGATGAACCAGCGGCTCGATGACCTCCTGACCCGGCGCAAGCCGAGCCTCACCGCAAAGCGCCTTCTCACCAACCAGACCTTTCGCGATCTCTACCGCACCGATACGCTCGCGATCGGCCAGCGCCTCAAGATCCTCAGCCTGACCTTCCTGTTCTCGGACCTGAAAGACTCCACCGGGCTCTACGAGCATGTCGGCGACCTCGTCGCCTTCGATCTCGTCAACGAGCATTTCCGCCTGCTGCAGGAGATCATCGCCTCCGAGCAGGGCGCCGTGGTCAAGACCATCGGCGATGCCGTGATGGCGACCTTCGAGACGCCCGACCGCGCCATTGCGGCCGCGATCCGCATGCGCGAGGCCATGAGCGAGCTCGGCGCCCAGCGCCAGCACCAAGGCCTCTTGCTCAAGATGGGCATCCACGAGGGCTCGTGCCTCGCCGTCACCCTCAACGGCCAGCAGGACTATTTCGGCCAGACCGTGAACATCGCCTCCCGCGTCCAGGGCTTGGCGGCCTCGCGCGCGATCGTGGTGACGGAGGCGGTGGTCGACAACGCCGAGACGCGCTCGGTGCTGAACGCCGGCGGCCTCAACCCGACCCGCCGCAGCGTCGCGCTGAGCGGGATCGCGGACAAGGTGTCGGTGTACGAGATCCCGTGAGGCTTGCGTAGATCCCGTGAGGCTTGCGTAGCCCGGATGGAGCGTCAGCGAAATCCGAGGCGGGAGGTGCGGTGCCATCCCGGATTACGCTGACGCTCCATCCGGGCTACATTTCGCGCCATGACCTTCCTCCTCAACATCGACGTTCCCGACGTCGCGCGAGCGACGACCTTCTACACCGCCGCGTTCGACCTGACGGTCGGCCGCCGTTTCGGCGCCGATTTCGTCGAGCTCTTGGGCTGGCCGGCGCCGGTGTATCTGCTCACCAAGCAGGCCGGCACGATGGGCGCCGGCGGCGATCGCCGCCGCTACGCGCGGCACTGGACGCCGGTGCATATCGACGTCGTCGTCGATGATGTCGATGCCGCCGTCGAACGCGCGCTGCGGGCCGGCGCCGTCCTGGAGGTCCCCGCAAGCGATGCGCCGTATGGGCGGATCGCCATGCTGGCCGATCCGTTCGGGCACGGGTTCTGTCTGCTGGCGTTCAGCGCGCAGGGCTATAACGCGTTGCTCGGTGCGTAGCGACACCGTCATTGCGAGGAGCCCGCGACAAAATTGCGTAGCAATTTTGCGCTGGTGCGACGAAGCAATCCAGACTGCCTCCGCAGAACGACCCTGGATTGCTTCGCTACGCTCGCACTGACGGTGGAAGGACGGGAGTGCCCATAAAAACAAAAAGTGCGAAAACAACCCCATGCACAGTAGGGAACACCTTGAGATTTCACACTTCTGCGCGCCCGAAATGATGTGACCCGTCGGGCAAGGCGGGGGACACGCAGACGCGGGCCGATTTCGGTGATCCCGAAATAGAGTTTGACTCGTCGGGCAAAACAGGGGCACTATGCCAGGATGGCGCCGGTGCGATGGGGAGCCGATGCGTCGCCGGGCCGCGGGGCGACATGCCAAGAGAACCGAAAATCAAAGCGAAAAGAAAACTGAAGACCTACCAGACCTCGCTCGGATTCTACGACCAGGCGGTCGCCGCGCCCTCGATGAAGGCGGCGCTGGAGGCCTGGGGCGCCAGCTCCAATCTGTTCCATCAGGGCGTCGCCAAGGAGACTGACGATCCCGATATCGTTGCGGCGACCATGGCAAGCCCCGGCGTCGTGCTCAGGCGTCCGGTCGGCTCGAACGGCCCGTTCACTGAAAGCGCCGAGCTGCCGACCGACCTTGCCGACGAAGGCAAGGCCAAGCCCAAACGTAAGCCCAAGCCGAGCAAGCGCGCGGAGAAGACCGCAAAGAAGCCGTCCCGCAAGATCGACGATCGACAAGCCCGCCAGGCCGCCGCGGCTTTCGAGAGAGAAGAGCGGCGGCGCGAAGCCGAGCGCCGCAAGGAAGAGGCTGCTCGCGCCAAGGAGCGCGCGCAGCGGGAGAAGGCGGTCGCGATTGCGCAGGCGACACTCGACAAGGCGAAGCGCGAGCACGAGGCGCGGGCGGAGGAGATCGAGGCAGAACGAACTGCGATCGATGAACGCGCCGAGGCGGAGCAGGGCCGTGGGGACAAGCAGAGGAGGAAGCTGGAGGAAGCGCTGCGTCGGGCGCGGGAGTAGGCGGTTTGGTGCGGGCAGCGGACTATGCTCTACGCTCGCTGCGTTCTCCGTCATTGCGTTCTTCGTCATTGCGAGAGCAGCGAAGCAATCCGGAGTTCCTCCGCCGAGACGGTCTGGATTGCTTCGTCGCAAGGGCTCCTCGCAATGACGGTGGAGAGTTGCGAGCCGCCATCGGTCATTCCAGCAAAGTCGCGCGCGAATTGGCTTGCCTTGCTTTGCGTCCTTGAGCACTCTTATGGGAAGGAGGCCAACGCATGAAGAAAATGACCATCGCGTGTGCGCTCGGAACGGCCCTGGTGCTGAGCAGCCTTGGGATGTCAGGGGCTGAAGCCCGGGCGCGCAAGGTGCAAGTCGTTCGCGAACCCCAGCAGAGACTTATCGTCACGGCGCCCGTGCTCAGGCCAACGCCGTGGGATTATTATATCGTTCCACGATATCGTTATCGTCCTGAAGACGACCGGGTCGATCCCTACGGTCCGCCGCTGGTCTCGTCGTGGGTTCGCTATGAAGGGTGGCGGTGGCCATACTGGTGGTGAACAACCATCACGTTCTGCGGCATGTGGAGTTCGGCCAGCGACGGACGCAGAATTGACTGGCGCCTGTAGCCCGGATGACTGGCGCAGCTTGAGGCAAGACCCCGGATTTCGCTTCGCTCCATCCGGGCTACGCTCGCTACGCGCCTGCACCGATCGTAAGCGCTCATTTTCGCTCGACAGCTCAAGCCCTTGCGCACCTCCCATTCTGGCCATCCGGAGAGGTTGAACGCATCCAAGTCCAACATCGCTGCGTGCGACGTCAGCGGCTAGGAAAAAATGGCAAACCTGAGACTGTCAAGGACACATCGGGGTAGAATGGCATTTATCCCCGTAATACACCCAATACTGTTAAGGGGTACGGGCGCGTATTGAGAGGATCAATCATGGCAAGTGTTGAACAATTGCGCAGACGGGACGGCGTTAACCTGGTCCAACTCGAGGCGGACATATCGTCGGTACGCTCGGGAAGCTCTATTACTTCCATTGCTCTGCCTGATTACGTCGAGCACACCGCGGGCGTGACGCGCGTCGGCGCGCTGAGCGCAGAGGCGGTCATTCGCGACTATGAGTCCGCTGCGAAAGAAATCGAGGCCATGGGCACCGAGTTGATCGACGCTGCGCAAAAATGCGAGGCGCTGACAGCCCAGGTCCATGATGCGATCGCCTTCATGCGAGAAACGGCGGCGGGGTATCGTGAAGAGGGTCGGAAGATCTTCAAGCGCATCGAAGAATGCGCGCTGTTCACCGAAGACGTCCGCAAGACATGCGAACAGGTCAAGCGCAGAATGGTCGAAGTCTCGGTCGGTCCATCTTCCGATGAGGAGCTTGAGCCGCAAGAGCCCGAGCTGGGCGGGATCGCCGCCCAGGTGACGATGAGCGAGATACGGTGAGGCGGGCATAGAGCGTAGTTCGTAGGATGGGTTGAGCTCTTTCGAAACCCGTCGTCGCGCGCCAGCGTCGTTGGTATCGCTTCCGCTCGTCGAGCTACGGCGGACAAGTCGCTCCGCCCATCCTACGGTCTTGCGAAACGCATCATCTAATCGCCGTCGCTCACGGCAAGCGCCCGTAGCCCGGATGGAGCGGAGCGCAATCCGGGACCAGTGCAGCTTGGAGCAAGACCCCCCGGATTTCGCTTCGCTCCATCCGGGCTACGCGCGCCGCTAATCGCCGTCATCCGCCGCAAGGCGCTGAAACTGCCGTTTGATCGCGTTGACCCTGGCAACGTAGGCCGCAACCAGATGATCGCCGCAGCGCTCGCCGGCGAGCATTTGAAACTTGCGGCGTGCGTAGGCTGTGGCGGGGCCTGCGCCGCAGAGATGGATGAAGGCGGCCAGATCCTGCCTCTGCTGCGGGCTTGCCTTCACATCGCCGGTGCGGGCGAGAACGTCGGCCACCTGGCGGTCCAGATAGACCGATGCCAGCTCGACGGCATGGCTCGGGATCGTGCGGATATAGAGACTGGTGAACCCGCAACCGGTCTCCGTGACCGCGTTGCCACGAACACAGGACCGCGCGGCCTCGGCGTAAGCGGGGTCGGTCATCTGGAAAAGACCGACGGCGCTGGAAGAAGGCCGGTAGATCGAAAGCGGATTGAAGCTCCATCGCCAGCGCCAATAGGTGCGTGCCACCGGGTTGCCTGAACTCTCGACCTGTGCCAGCGCGGCCAGCAATTCCGGCGTGATCGCAGCAGTGGAATGCCTGCGGAACAGCGGCCCGTATCTCGCCCAAGTCTCCGCTGGCTCCTTGTCGAGGGAATGGCCAACAAGGAAGAACAGCTCGGTCGGCTTGCGGACCATTTGAGCGACGATGTTCAGAAGCGCGATGGCTGCAAGCAGCATCGCCACGCCGCCTGCGATCCGAACCATCCGCGGTGCGCGCGCGAAATTCTTCCGCGCCCACCGGGCGGCCCGCCGGACGCGACGAAGGCGAGGGAGGAGGCTGCTGCTTGTCCTTGGCATGTGCGCTGTGGGCGTAAATTGCGGAGCCTGTGGACTTAGTTAACGCTGTCCGCCCGCCCTAAAATCTCGCTTCATTTCACGCGACCGCGCCTTTTCAGGTCCCGGCTCCGTGCTGCTACGGCCGTTCCAATCCTTGCGAGAAATAACCCCCGGTTGTACGTTGCGCTGCAGAACAGTTAATTTTGCGTAAATGGATCGGCTGAAAAAATGACCGTAATCGAGGGCGTGGTGCCGGAGGCAGGTGCGGACCCGAAAATGCCACCGGGAGTGGTTGTCGAAGGCCCGTTGGTCGACGCCAAGTTTCTCGATTCCTACATCGCGTTCGGCTTCATGATCGGTGGTTCGATCGCGGCGCTGGTCTGGGCATTTTGGCAAGGCATCGGCTGGGTCGAGGTTTCGGTGTTCGTCGGCATGTTCTTGCTGACCACGGTCGGGATCGGCTTCATGCATCGCTACTTCGTGCACCGGAGCTTTCGCTGCGGTCCGGTGATGCGGACGATCCTCGCCGCGATCGCCACGCTGGCGGTGCAGGGCTCGATCCTGAAGTGGGTGAGCAACCACCGCCGGCACCATCTTCACTCCGACAAGCCCGGCGACGTCCACAGCCCTTACTATGACGGCTTCGGCAACCGCTATGCGAGCTTCCTCAAGGGGATGTCGCATGCGCAAGGCGGCTGGGTGTGGGACCAGGCCACCACCGATGGCGCATACTACGCCAGGGATATTCTGGCCGACCCGATCGCCATGTTCTTCACGAGGACTCGCTGGTACTGGTACGCGCTGTCGGCGGTGATCATTCCCGGCGCCATCGGCTACGCGTTCGGCGGCGTGCACAGCATGATCGGCTGCGTGTTGTTCTCGGGCCTGTTCCGCAGCTACATCATGACCATGGCCACCTCGCTGGTGAACTCGGTCTGCCACAGCGACGGCCGCTACGGCTACCGCCGTTTCGAAACCAATGATGGCACGACCAACGAATTCGTGACCACGATCCTCACCTTTGGTGAAGGGCTGCACAACAACCATCATCGGTTTCCGCGTGACGCCTACCTCTCGCACGCCTGGTACGAGATCGACATCAACGGCCTGATCATCCTGGGGCTGGGGAAGCTTGGGCTGGTGCACGACATTTTCGGGGTCGGCGCGCGTCGGCGATCTGCAGTGCCAGATGCGCAGCAGGGTGGGGCCGTCGCGAGTCAGAACGCATTCGACGGCGTCGCAGAAGACCTTCGCTCGGCTGGAAGGTAGACTTGCGCGCTATTCCCGGAAACCGAAGCGGAGCTCGTTTGCGACTTGCCGTAAACGTTGTCGCTCTGGTGCTGTTCGGGGTCCCGACGGTGGTCCTTGCGCAGTCGATGGACTGCAGCAAGATCAAGTCTACGACAGTCCCGGTTGAGCTCGTCGTCAGGTTCGACAGATTTGAGCAGGCCTATCAGGTCTACAGGGAAGCCGGGAAAACGGCGGTGCTCTGGACACGGCAGACCACACCGCATGGCATCAACATCAGCAAGGCGGAAACCATCAACGGATTCGGAATCGCATCCTCCCTGACATCCACGGTGGACAAGGTACCGGATCAGGAAGCGCAGCACAGGTACTCCGGCATCGTGATCGAGGACAACGATCACCGGCACAGCGTATCATACAAGGTCTCCTGGACCTTCAAGTATCGGAACGGCACGGCGCGGCAGGTCGAGCAGGGCGTCGACTACACGTTCGTTTCGGCCGGGGAAACGACGATCGGATCGTGTGCGCTTGCCGTGTACCGCGGCGAGGTCAAGTTCACGGATGTCACGAGTGGCCAGACCGATCGCATGTTTCACATTTACTTTCCCGAACTCAGAATTGGTGTCACCAGTTTGACTCCCGAGCCTGTGTTCGTCAGCCTGAGTACGTCGTTCGAGCCGCTTCGAATGCTTCGGTAGCTCGTAAGATGGGGTGTGCTCTAGCGAAACCCATCAACGTCGATCATCGAATGATGGGTTTCGCAAGGCATCTACCCGCTTACGGGCTTCAAATCCAATCGCGCCTTCGGGAAACAAGCCCGCGCCTTGCGGGTTCACCAATCCGGATAGCCGTAAGGGTCGGCCATATAGGGCGGAGGCATCCAGGGGCCTCGCGGCGGTCTGGGCCGTCGGGGTTCGGCCGCTGGTACGTGCGGCCGGGCATGCGCATCGTTGTTCATCACGCTCCGCGCGACGGGCTTGGTGGCTGCAGACGCGGATGAAGCGGTGAGTTGCGTTTGCAGCGCCTGGACCTGTGCGGCAAGGCGCGCATTGTCCGCCGCATCCTTCTCCTGCGCCGCCTTGAGCTGTTGAATGGTGTCGGCCTGCTCACGCAGGGTCTGGTCGTTGCGGCTTTTCAGTTGCTCGAGCTTGCCGTTGATGCTCGCAAGCTCGCTCGTGATGGCCTTGAGCGATTGCGCGAGATCAGACGATGACGGGTCGGGCGCTGGCGTTGCGGCGGCAGGCTTTGCGGCGCTTTCCGTGTCCTTGGCGACCGGCGGCGCGGGCACCGGGCTCGGCTCATCAGCAGCAGCCAGTTGCACGGTCGGCGGCTGCGCCGGACTTTCCACCGCGGACGCTTGCGGGGGCGGGCTAGCGGCCGCCGGAGCCCATCGTGCCATGATCGACTGGCTGATCGATTTGGCCTCATCGCGATATTGCGAAGCGAAGGCGGCACCGAGCAGGCCGATCGCCAGCACGAGGCCGACCAAAGCGCGCACCATGGTCCGGTCTCCCTTCAAGCCTGGATCGCGAACCGCGGCATTCGGAACTTTGGCATCCGGCGTCGGCGCCTTGTTTCCGGAAGTTGCGGCTGCCGTCGCACTGGCGCTTGCGTGCGAGGTCCGCTGGCCTTCGCTGTCGCGTTCCATTCCGGAAACCAGCCGGTCCAGTCGCGCCAGTTCTTCCTCTGCGCTCTTGATCCGGTCGTAGGCCCGCGTCAGCCCGCCATCGGCGCGCGCCTCATCCGGCTTGGCAGTGTCAGGCTTGGGCGCATCCGGCTTGGCGGTATCAGGCTTGTCGCTATCAGGGTTGGGGTCGTTCGTTTCAGGCACCGATGCGCTCTCCATCCGGTCGGGCGTCAATGGGAGGCAGTCCGATCACTGGAAGGATAGGTCTCGCCGCTGTCCAACACAACGCATGTGCAAAGGAAAAATTATGGCGGGCGCGGGAGTGGGGCGGGCGTGAGCGCGTAGGGGCTAGTACCGCGACTGCGCAAAGCGCAGTTCGCAGTATGAATCGAGCGGAGCGAAGCCGATCAACGTACCCATCGTACGGGCATCCTGTCCCCGCACCGTCGAAATACGCAGCTGTCGTTAGTGACGCGTCGCGCGGATTTCGAGCGTCGTCTGGGTGAGCCTGGCCACGAACCCCTCAAAATGCATGACCCTTTGTATGGTCATTTGTTCATGCAACCCGGCGATCTTCTGGGACTCGGCGACGAACGATTCACACGCCTGTTTCGCGTACTCCATCTGAAGCTCGAAGGCCTCGACGGGTGAGCGCGCTGTCGCGAGCTTTCCCAGGAAGGCCCAGGCGTGCTCAACGGAGGTCCTGATGTAGCCGCTATAGGCATCGGCAATCGCCTGCGGGCTGGCCTGGGAGGGTTCCACCGGTGCGACGGGCGCGCTGGCAACGATCTCCATCCCGGACGGCAAGGCGGCAGCCGGGGGTACCTCCGCACTGCTCTGTCGGCTCGCCTCTACCTCTTGCTTGGTCTCTTGCCTGTTCTGTTGCCTGTTCTCTTGGCTGATCCCCGCCGAGGCATCCGGCAATTGATGCGCTGCAGTTGCTTGTTGCTCGTCGGCCCCGGACCGTTGCCTGGCCTTCTTCTTCCCGCCACGCCGGCCGGATTTTCCCGTTGGCTTGTTTTCTACCGCACTCAACATTGCAAATGGCTCCTGAATATCGCTGAAGCCGCGAGCCTCCGCCGCGTTTGCGCTCAAATCGCGATAGTGGGCTGTCGCTTGCGTGGCGGCTATGTGGTGAGATTTTGCCGTTGCGCCTTCGATGCATCCGGCAAAAAGTCGCCGATCCAGACACCTGCGGGATTGCGGCCTTTGATGCCGCCTTAGAAGAGCGGCGAAACCCATCGATTGCCACCATCGAATGCTGGGTTTCGCAAGTGTTCAATCCATCCTACGAGCTAAGTTTTCGAGCCTTAGCGCAGCCTCATCCGAAATAATCTTGTAGGAATTTTCAACCTATCCTGCGGGCCCGACACTCTTAGTTCACGATACCGATATTTATGAAAGTCAAGCGGCTTGCGGAAATCTTAGCTCCGATGATTGCTACTAGATCGTGTTCGTTCTCGGCGGGCCTCAGGAGGCGATCTGTTTCTACAGATAACTTGGTGACCAGGGAATCGTCCTGCAGCAAGCAGTGGATCGGGTCGCTCGAAACTGCATTTTCGAAGTGCTTTTGTTGCGCTGGCGGCGGCATCGACAACGCATCGAGAAGGGTCTTGATCCGATTATCAATATCCCCGCCTTCGCCGATCAATTGACCCGGCGCTTGCCTGCGCAAAAAAACAATGTCGAGTTCGCACATCAAATCTAGGCGCTTCGAAACCAGAGGTGCAAAGACGGTCGTGCCGCGCGTTTCTAGGATACCGATTTGACTTGCTGGAATGTCATATTGTTCCTTTAGCATCTTTTCTGCGTCACTTCTCAGAGGTGAGTGCTGCCACAGCTCGCGAATTTGAGGAGCGAGAGCGGTCCGGATCGAATGGATGTCGACAAGGCTAGCCCGTTGCCTTGGTGCGATCGGACCTTCGTATAAAAGTCGAAACTTCATCGTTTGCTCACCCGCGACAGGCACCTTTGCAACTGAACGTTCCCTAGGAACCAATCGCAAAAGACCCGCTGAGTCGATCAGCGGGTCTCGTCAGGTTGTGACTATAACGTGGTGCTCACGAACACCCCGTGGTGCTTCCGCACGTATCGCACTTCATGCAGGTCCCATTCCGCACCAGCGTGAAGTTGCCGCACTCTGAGCACATCTCGCCCTCGTAGCCCTTGGCTTTCGCTTCGGCGCGGCGCTCGGCCTTAGAGGGGGCGGCGGTTGCGGCGGTGCCGGCCTTGCTCCACTGCAGCTGCTCGAGCTTCTCCGTCGGGGAGAGGTCGTGGCTGGCTTCCTGCTTCAGGGCGACGGCGCCTTCGAGGGCGTCGCCGACACGGGCTGACGTGCCGTGCGAGGCCAGGGCGGTGACCTTGCTGCCGCCGGCGGGAGCGCTGTCGTTGCCTTGCGAGACCGCGGTCGAGCCGCCGCGCATCACGAACAGGTTGTCGGTGCGCGAGCGGGTGAGGCCGCGCGAGACCAGTTTTGTCGCGTGGTGGCCGCCGTCCTCGTCCGGCTCCTTGCCTTCCTCGACGCCCTTGCCGAGCGCGTCAAAACCCGTCTCGTTGGGATCGACGTGGGCGAGGTCGAAGCGGGAGAGGTAGCTCACCGCCAGCTCGCGGAAGACGTAGTCGAGGATCGAGGTCGCGTACTTGATGCTGTCGTTGCCCTGCACGGGGCCCGCCGGCTCGAAGCGGGTGAAGGTGAAGGCGTCGACATATTCGTCCAGCGGCACGCCGTATTGCAGGCCGAGCGACACCGCGATGGCGAAGTTGTTGATGAAGGAGCGGAGCGCCGCGCCTTCCTTGTGCATGTCGATGAAGATCTCACCGAGACGGCCGTCGTCATACTCGCCGGTGCGAAGATAGACTTTGTGGCCGCCGACCACCGCCTTCTGGGTGTAGCCCTTGCGGCGATCCGGCATCTTCTCGCGCTCGCGCATCACGATGATGCGCTCGACCAGCTTCTCGACGATCTTCTCCGAGACCTGGGTCGCGCGTGCGGCCATCGGCTTCTCGTAGAGCTGCTCGACCGCCTCGTCCTCGTCCTCATCGTCGCTGATGAGCTGCGAGTTGAGCGGCTGGCTGAGCTTGGAGCCGTCGCGGTAGAGCGCGTTGGCCTTCAGCGCGAGCTTCCATGACAGCATGTAGGCGGACTTGCAGTCCTCCACCGTGGCGTCGTTCGGCATGTTGATGGTCTTGGAGATCGCGCCCGAGATGAAGGGCTGCGCTGCCGCCATCATGCGGATGTGGCTCTCGACCGACAGGTAGCGCTTGCCGACCTTGCCGCAGGGGTTGGCGCAGTCGAACACCGGATAGTGCTCGGCCTTGAGGTGCGGGGCGCCTTCCACCGTCATCGCGCCGCAGATGTGGACGTTGGCCGCCTCGATCTCGCGCTTGGTGAAGCCGACGGCCTGGAGCAGGTCGAAGCCCGGCGCGGCAATGGCTTCAGCGCCAATGCCGAGCTGGTCGCGGATGAAGTCTTCGCCAAAGGTCCACTTGTTGAAGGCGAACTTGATGTCGAAGGCGGTCGGCAGCGCTTTTTCGACCTTGGCGATGGCTTCATCGGTGAAGCCCTTCGCCTTGAGGGTCGAGGCGTTGATGCCCGGCGCATTGGAGAGCGAGCCGTGGCCGACGGCATAGGCCTCGATCTCCGCGATCTCGCTCTCGCGATAGCCGAGCGCGCGCAGCGCTGCGGGGACCGCGCGGTTGATGATCTTGAAGTAGCCGCCGCCGGCGAGCTTCTTGAACTTCACCAGGGCGAAGTCGGGCTCGATGCCGGTGGTGTCGCAATCCATGACTAGGCCGATCGTGCCGGTGGGCGCGATGACAGTGGTCTGAGCATTGCGATAGCCGTGCTGCTCGCCGAGCGCGAGCGCCGCATCCCAGGCCGCCTTGGCATGCGCGACCAGGTCTTGTTGCGGGCAGGAGGCGTGATCGAGCGGCACCGGGTTGACCGAGAGCGCCTCGTAGCCGGAGGCCTCGCCATGCGCGGCGCGGCGGTGGTTGCGGATCACGCGCAGCATGTGCGCGGCGTTCTTCTTGTAGCCCGGGAAGGTGCCGAGCTCGGCCGCGATCTCGGCCGAGGTCTTGTAGGTGATGCCGGTCATCACGGCGGTCAGCGCGCCGCAGAGCGCACGGCCTTCCTTTGAGTCATAGGGTAGGCCCATGGTCATCAAGAGGCCGCCGATATTGGCGTAGCCGAGGCCGAGCGTGCGGAACTCGTAGGAGAGCTCGGCGATCGCCTTCGACGGAAACTGCGCCATCATCACCGAGATTTCGAGCACGAGGGTCCAGAGCCGGCAGAGATGCTCATAGCCCGCGACGTCGAACAGCTTGGTCGTGGTGTTATAGAACGTCAGCAGATTGGCGGAAGCGAGGTTGCACGCCGTGTCGTCCAGGAACATGTATTCCGAACACGGATTGGACGCGCGGATGTCGCCGGACGCCTTGCAGGTGTGCCAGTCGTTCATCGTGGTATTGAAGTGCAGGCCCGGGTCGGCCGAGGCCCAGGCGGCGTAGCCGATCTTCTCCCAGAGGTCGCGCGCCTTCAGCGTCTTCGTCACCTTCTTGGAGGTGCGGGCGTTGAGATTCCAGTCACCGTCCGTTTCCACGGCGCGCAGGAAATCGTCCTTCAGCGAGACCGAGTTGTTGGAGTTCTGGCCCGAAACCGTGAGATAGGCTTCGCTATCCCAGTCGGTGTCGTAGGTCTCGAACTGGATGTCCTTGTAGCCCTGCTTGGCGAACTGGATGACGCGCTTGATGTAATTGTCGGGCACGAGGCTGCGCCGGGCGAGCTTGATCTCGCGGCGGAGCGCCGGGTTCTTCTCGGGATCGAAGCAATCGTCGCCCGAGCCTTCGCAGTTGACGCAGGCCTTCAGCACCGCCTTGAGGTGCTTCTGGTTGATCTTGGATCCGGTGACGAGGGCGGCGACCTTCTGCTCCTCCTTCACCTTCCAGTCGATATAGGTCTCGATGTCGGGGTGATCGACGTCGACGACGACCATCTTGGCCGCGCGGCGCGTGGTGCCGCCGCTCTTGATGGCGCCGGCCGCGCGGTCGCCGATCTTGAGGAAGCTCATCAGGCCGCTCGAGCGACCGCCGCCGGAGAGCTTTTCGCCTTCGCCGCGCAGACGTGAGAAGTTGGAGCCGGTGCCGGAGCCGTATTTGAACAGGCGGGCTTCGCGGACCCAGAGGTCCATGATGCCGCCCTCGTTGACGAGATCGTCACCGACGCCCTGGATGAAGCAGGCATGCGGCTGCGGATGCTCATAGGCCGACTTGGACTTGGTCAGCTTGCCGGTGAAGGGGTCGACGTAATAATGGCCCTGGCCGGGGCCGTCGATGCCATAGGCCCAGTGCAGGCCGGTGTTGAACCATTGCGGCGAGTTCGGCGCGACCATCTGCATGGCGAGCATGTAGCGGAGCTCGTCGTAGAAGGCCTGGGCGTCTTCATCCGTGGAGAAATAGCCGCCCTTCCAGCCCCAATAGGTCCAGCAGCCGGCGAGGCGGTCGAACACCTGCTTGGCGCTGAGCTCGCTGACATAGCGCTCTTTCTCGGGCAGGGCGGAAAGCGCCTCGGTGTCGGGCACGGAACGCCACAGGAACGAGGGGACGGATTCCTCCTCGACCTTCTTCAGGCGCGCGGCGACGCCGGCCTTGCGGAAGTATTTCTGGGCCAGCACGTCGGAGGCGACCTGCGACCATTCGGTCGGCACCTCGACATTGTCGAGCTTGAACACGACCGAGCCGTCGGGATTGCGAATCTCCGACGTGGTCAGCCGGAAATCGATTCCCGCATAAGGTGACTGTCCTACCGTGGTGTGGCGCCGCTCAATCCGCATGGTCTTGCCCCGTCCTTATCTTTGACCGAACCGCCTCCGTTCAGGCGTCCCGGTCACATTTCGCTTCGCGAGTCCTGTTGGCCGTTCGGCCTCTGGGCATCGCAGTTCAGCCGGTGGACCCGGCCCTTGTTCTCCCGGCGCGATTGTTCGGTGCACGCACCTCACATCCGCCGGCATGCCCAGACCCATCCGCCCCCAAGGGGATGCGCCCGACATGCGTTCAACGCCCACACCGCCTCTACTTCTCTCACTTCACGCAGGTGCTACTTCGCACCACCGTGAAGTCTGCCTTCCGAGCCTGTTGCCGGCCCGTTCTGGCGCCCGAAAAGTCCGCTATCCGAGGGCAGACAAGCCCTCATCCCGCTGCCTTTGGCTGGCCGGCGGAGCTGAGATTTGCGAGACCCTTTGGGGGAGTGCCGGCGGGACGCAAACTCACTCGCGCCGAACGGTCCGAAAGCTAGGACTCTCCGTTGCGCCCGTCAAGAACTAGTGCGAGTTCCTGAATCAAATACTAAATATGGTGGATTGTCGGGGATAACAGGGGTCTCGGCCGCGCCTGTTGTGGAGCCAAGTATCAGTGAGTCCTCAGGGATTCCCAACCGAAAAAATTTGCATGCTGTGCTGTTCGCAACCCTTCATCCCGCTGTTCACAGGGCAGCTATATTTTTGGGCGATGGGATTGCGTCAGCGGGACTCACGTAGCCCTACGGAAGGTGAGGGCAGGCATGCCGGCCCAGGTGGTGGTTTGCGCGGCGAATCCGCGCCAAGCTGAGCCCGATTTTGCCGGAATGCCCCCATGCATGATTCGACGAGGCCGGTGCAGCGACCGCGCATCGCCCCGGCCGGCCTGATGTTCCTCGCGATCACCTCGATCGGCTGGGGCTTCAACTGGCCGGTGACGAAATTCCTGCTCGCCGAGCTGCCGCCGCTGACGCTACGCGGGGTGACCGGCGTGCTCGGCGCGGTGCTGCTGGCGCTGCTGGCGGTGATGCGCCGGCAGAGCTTGCAGGTTGAGGGCGCGATCTGGCCGCGCCTGCTGACCGCCGCCGTGCTCAACGTCACCGGCTGGATGGTGCTGATGGGCCTGGCGCTGCTCTGGCTGCCGGCGAGCGAGGCGGCGCTGATCGCCTACACCATGCCGGTCTGGGCCTCGATCATCGCCTGGCCGCTGCTGGGTGAGCGGCCCACGGTCTTGCGCACGCTGGGGCTGGTGATGGCCTTTGCCGGCCTTGCCTCGATCATGGGCGGTAACGGCATTGCTGCCAGCGCAGAAAAGCTGCCGGGCATCATCATGGCGCTGTGCGGCGCGCTCGGCTTTGCCGTCGGCACGGTTTTCTCGAAGAAGTACCCGATCCACCTGCCGCCGATCACGGCCGCGGCCTGGCAGATCGGGATCGGCTGCCTGCCGATCTCGATCATCGGCCTCTTGGTCGAGACCACGCATCTTTCGCAGGTGACGCCGGTCGGCTGGTGGCTGCTGGTCTATTCGGTCGTCGGGCAGTTCTGTATCGCCTATGTCAGCTGGTTCGCCGCGCTGGCGCGCCTGCCGGCCTCGGTCGCCGCGATCGGCACCATGGCGGTGCCTGTCATCGGCGTCGTCACCTCGGCGATCGCGCTCGGCGAGCCGCTCGGGGCAGGGCAGATCGCGGCGCTGATCTTCACGCTTGGAGCCGTTGTCCTGGCGACGCGCTAGCTCGCCGCCACCCCGCCGTTCAGCGCCTTTCTGATCATCTCGGCGAGCTGGTTGCGGCGGTAGGGTTTGGTCAGCAGCATCACGCCGTCGTCGAGCTTGCCGTGGTGGACGATGGCGTTGTCGGTGTAGCCGGAGGTATAGAGCACCTTCAGGCCCGGCCGGCGCTTGGCCACCTCCTCGGCGAGCTCGCGGCCGCTCATGCCGCCGGGAATGACGATGTCGGTGAAGAGCAGATCGAACGGCTGGCCGGCCTCGATCAATTGCAGCGCGGCCCGGCTGTCGGGCGCGGCCACCGTCTTGTAGCCGAGGCTCTGGAGCTGCGCGGTGACGAAGTTGCGCACCAGCGTGTCGTCCTCGACCACGAAAATGGTCTCGGCGCCGCCTTCGGCCTGCGGCGCGACGGGAGCGGCCATGTCCGCCGTGCCTTCGCCCGGCGGCAGATAGAGCTTGATCGTGGTGCCGTGGCCTTCCTCGCTGTAGATCTTGATGTGGCCGCCGGACTGCTTGACGAAGCCATAGACCATGGACAGGCCGAGGCCCGAGCCCTTGCCGACCTCCTTGGTGGTGAAGAACGGCTCGAACGCCTTCTGCTGGACTTCGGCCGGCATGCCCGTGCCGGTATCGCTGACGGCGAGCATCACGTAAGGACCAGGCCGCACGTCCGGATTGTTCTGCGCATAGGCCTCGTCGAGCACGACCCGGTGGGCCTCGAACAGTAGCTTGCCGCCGTTCGGCATGGCGTCGCGGGCGTTGATCGCCATGTTGAGCACGGCATTGGTGAGCCGGGACGGATCGATGTGCGTCGTCATCGGCCCCTGTTCCAGCACGGTCTCGATCTGGATCTGCTCGCCGAGGGTAGGGCGAAGCAGTTTTGCGATGTCCGCGACCGCAGTGCTGATCTCGACGTTGCGCGGCTGGAGCGGCTGCCTGCGCGCGAACGCCAGCAAATGCTGGATCAGCTCGGCGCAGCGCTCGGCGGCATCGTCGATCAGTCGTGCCGTGCGCTGGAGCTCGGGCTGGCCGTTCAGGCTCTCCACCAGCGTCTCGGTGTTGCCGGAGATCACGGTCAGCATGTTGTTGAAGTCGTGCGCGACGCCGCCGGTCAGCTTGCCGATCGCATCCAGCTTCTGCGACTGGTACAGCTGCCGCTCGGTTTCGCGCGAGGTGGTGGCATCATGATAGACCAGCACCGCACCCGAGATATTGCCTTGCCCGTCCAGCATCGGCCGGCCGCTGATCATGAGATGGCGGGGAGGATTGCCGCTGTGCGGCCGGACGATCATCTCCAGCTCTTCGAAGTGCTCGCCGCGCAGCACGCGTGTCGACGGCAGTTCGTCGGCCTTCAGCGGCGTGACACCGTCGCCGTGATAGACGTCGGACAGCGCGCGCAGATTGCGCAAATTCATGCCAGCGCGATGTAACAAGATGCGCTCGGCGGCCGGATTGGACAGCAGGACGGCACCCTCGGTGTCG
Organism: Bradyrhizobium zhanjiangense; assembly: GCF_004114935.1. Classification (NCBI taxonomy): domain Bacteria; kingdom Pseudomonadati; phylum Pseudomonadota; class Alphaproteobacteria; order Hyphomicrobiales; family Nitrobacteraceae; genus Bradyrhizobium; species Bradyrhizobium zhanjiangense. Next base: position 5,502,423 of record NZ_CP022221.1, on the reverse strand, counting down.
ATGACCAGCACCGCTTCCGCCATGCTGCGAAAGGTGCTCTGGAGCACGTTGACCGACAGGCGCAGCTCGTCATGGGCTGCGACAAGATGCTCGGTGCGCTCGGCCACCGCCGCCTCGAGTGCCTCCTTGGCGGCCGTGGTCTCTGTCAGCGTGCTCTGGAGCTGTACCGTGGCGCGCTGGCTCTCGCGCATCACCAGCGCGACCAGGAGCAGGATCAGCACGGCGCCTGCAACGTCGATGCCGAGCAGCACGGTCCCGGTGCGGCGCGAGTCCTGGGAGCGCGCTGCGAGCAGGCGCTCTTCCTGGGCGCTCAAATGGTCGAGATTGCCCATCACCGTATCCATGAGGCCGCGACCCTCGGCCTTGCTGTTGAGCGCGGCAATGCCGGCCTGATCGTTCTCGGCACGCAGGCGCATCGCTGCGGCGGCGATCTCGACCCGGCGCAGCGCCAGCGGCTCGGTGCCCTCCAATAGCGCCACCTGATCCTGACTATCGCGCACGTCGCGCTTGAGGTCGGCGAGGGCCGGCGCGATCTGGGCACGTACCGCCTGAAACTCGTCGTTGAAGCCCGGGCTGCGATAGAGCTCGTAGCCGCGCGCTGCGCTCTCGGCGCGGCGCATCAGCACGCGCAGATCGGAGATCTTCTTCTGCACCTGGACGGTGTGATTGACCCATGCCGCATCGGACCGCGACTTGACGTCGAGGGCGATCGAGGCTGCCGTAATGATCAGGAGGATGGCAAGTCCAGCACCGAGAATGACGCGCTGCGTTGGGATCAAGGGGCTTCTTTCTTGTCCTTCGGCTGTGCGCTCCCGCCCGCGCCGGTGAGGCATTCCCGGATCGTGGTCAGCAGCGCGTCCGGCGTGAACGGCTTGCGCAGGCAGCGGGTCGCGCCGAGCTCCAGCGCCATGCGGAGAAAGTCGGGGGAAGGCGAGGCGGACGAGGCGAAGGCGTAGCCGGACATCGCGATCAGCGGCGTGGCGGGCGCCCGCTCGTGAAAGATGCGGATGGACTCGAAGCCGCGCATGTGCGGCATGAAGATGTCGACCAGCATCACGTCGAAAGTCTGTGTTTCGAGCGCAGCCAATCCCGCTTCTCCGCCGTCGGTCAACGTGACGTCGAAGCCCTGACGTTGGAGGAGGACCTCGATGGTCGCGCCGACCATCGGATCGTCATCAACCACGAGAATACGCGGCATGACACTTCCCAGTAATCGAAGTCCCCACTGAGGTTTGTGATATCCGCGAATCGTGGGTCGGGTCAATTTTGGATTGGGTCAACGTAGATATGCACGGCGCAGTGCATAAAGGTCCGCCTGCGTCGTCGCATAGGGGGCGTCACACTCGGCGAGTAACGTTTCCGCAAAGCCGTGAGGGTCGATCGACACGCGAAAGGCGCCGCATCGCTGCGACGCCTTTGCTTCAAATGTCATCGATCGGCTTAGGGGCAGGGATGACGCAGGCCGTCATAGCCGAGGTAGGTGCCCGAAGCCGGGTCGTACGATCTGTAGCGCTGCGCGCAATAGGCCGCGGAGTCGCCGCCGCTGTCCGGCACAACCGCCACTGACGGCTCATCATAATAGTAGCTGTCGCCGTAGTAGTAGGGGTCGTCGTAATAGCCATAGCCGCCGCCGTAATAGGCGTACGAGCCGAGGCCGCCGATCGCGGCGCCTGCCGCGAAGCCGGGCCAGAAGCCACCGCGATGATGATGGCGCCAGCCGCCGCTCCAAGTACCGCCGCTCCAGGTGCCGGACGGGGCGGTTGCGACGCTGCGGGTGCCGCTGAAGGTCGGCGAGATCGCGGGTCGGCTCACCGTGCCGGCCGCGAAACTCCCGCCGCTTGGACGTACCGCGGTGCCGGCCGCGAAACTGCCACTGCTTGGACGTGCCGCGGGGCCAGCTGCGAAACTGCCACCGCTTGGACGCGCCGCGGGGCCAGCCGCAAAACTGCCGCCGCCACCGCCACCCATGCGTGCGCCGCCTCCGCCTCCACCGCCGCCGACATGGCCGCCACCGCCCACGGTAGGACGATTCTGAGCAAAGCTCGGGCTCGCCAGCGGAAGAACCAGCGCCATGGCCGCGGCGGCACTCAAAACTTTCAGACTTTTCATGATCGAGCTCCTTTCCCGGAAGCCAACCCTGCGAAATGGCAGTGGTTCCTGGATCACGCCGGTTTGCATGCGTGCAGGAAGCGTCTCACCTGAGCGCTGTACCCGGGATGAACAGATCGCGTCCGATTTGCGGCAGGCCCGTGCCGGGGGCCCCCTCATTTGCGGAGAGCACGGCTGTCCCTGCCGAACTGGACATTTCTGCGCCCGGATGGCATCAGGACCCGACGAAGCAGGGCCCTTGCCGCATGAAACAATTCTTCCTCAAGTTCTTCACCTGGTGGAATGGCCAGACGTTTGGCACGCAACTTTGGACCAAGCGATACGGGGAGCTGGTCGGCCAGGACGAGCAGGGCAATCTCTATTATCGGACCCGCGGCGGGGCCATCGATCCGACGCTCGGCTTCGAGCGGCGCTGGGTGGTCTATAACGGCTATGCCGAGGCGAGTCGCATCCCGCCGTCCTGGCACGGCTGGATTCATCACGTCGTCGATGTGCCGCCGACCGAGGCCAACTACCAGCCGCGCGAGTGGGAAAAGCCGCACCAGCCGAATCTCACCGGCACGGCGAAGGCCTACCGTCCCTCGGGCTCGACGCTCGCCAGCGGCCGGCGGCCGAAGGCGACCGGCGACTATCAGCCCTGGACCCCTGCTAACTGAGGTCTGTCCACTCGCCACTGGATGCACACGCATCCGCCTCGCAACCGCTGTGGACAACGGGAACAGCGGGGATGCCGCATGCGCCGGCGTTGTGCTCACGCCAGCGATGCGGCTCAATGGTCCCATCTTACGGAGATGGGAGACCATCGCGTTCGGTTCGGGCAACAGTTCGCGACTGTCCCGAGATGCAGCGGCCGCCGAGTAAGGACTCGATCGGGAGATAGGCCCCCGGTCTGGAAGTTCCGAAATCGCCCGATGGAATGTGCAGCCGCCGTAAGACAGGAAAGGCCGCTTGGGAAACCGAGCGGCCTTTTTCTTTGAGGCACTTCGTCAGCCGGTTTGTGCGCCTCAGTCGTAGCGCACCTTCGGGAAGAAGTCGCCGCGGCCTTCAGGCGTCATGTCGAGCAGGCCCCAGAGCGGATCGACCAGATCACCGGCGCGATGATGCTGCTTCGGCGCGGGCGGCGCGAAACTCATCTCCGAGCCCCAGAAGTGCCTGATCTTGCCATTCGCCTTCCTGAAGACGTTGAAGATCGTCTCGTCCCAATTCTGCCCGTCGGGAACGTGGTGCTGCGCGCGCATACCCTTAGAGAACTTCGAGGTGTCGCCGAAGTAGTCCGCATCAAAGGTGTTGCCGGCCGTGGACAGCAGCGACAGATGTTCCCAACCTCGTTCGTGGGCCCAGGCTGCGAGACGCGCGATCGGCGATTTCGCAACGATGTGAAGCGCCGCACGCTCGCCGACATGCCGTGCGGCGCCGTCGAGCCCGTCAAGCAAATGGGTGCAGCCGGGGCAGGGCAGCTCGCGCTCCGGCCCATACATGAAGCTGTACAGAACCAGCGTTTCATGAGGGCCGAACAGCTCCGACATCCTGACCTGTTCTGGCATGCTCGTTTTGCCGATGCGTTCGAAGACGTAATCTTGGAGCACCTCGCCGCCGAGCGGTAGCGCTCGACGCCTGGCGGCAACGGCCTCAATCTGAGCTCGGAGGGCAATCTCCTCATCCAGCAGCGCATTTCGCGCGGCACGATACTCAGTGCTTTCATTGGGGTAGTGGAGATGCTCCATGATTACGCTCCGGATGCCGTGAGTTTCGTGCGGGTCTAACTCCTCCCCTAAAAACTCAGTTCCACCACCGAAGGCGGAACGTCTACATCACCCGCGCCGCCGCGCGTTCGACGGCCTCGATACGGCGGACCTGGTTCGGCGCGATGCGCTCGTTGACGCGAGCAAGGACCTCGGCGGGCGCGGTGTCGGGCGAGCCCGCATTGAACGGCGGCGCCGGGTTGTATTCGAGCCCGAGCTGGATCGCCTCCGCCGTGGTGCGGTCGATCAGGATCGACACCAGCGTCAGCGCGAAATCGATTCCTGCCGTGACACCGCCGCCCGTCACGCGATTGCGATCGACGCAGACGCGCGTCTTGATGGGCGTGGCGCCGAACCGGCCGAGCAGCTCCATCGCGCTCCAATGGGTGGCGGCGCGGTAGCCCTTCAACAGGCCGGCGGCGCCGAGCGCCAGCGATCCCGTGCAGACCGAGGTGACGTATTTGGCGCCTTCTGCCTGCCGGCGCAGGAATTCGAGCACCTCCTCGTCATTGAGCAGATCGTCGGTGCCGCGGCCGCCGGGTACGCAGATCACGTCGAGTTGCGGGCAATCGGCGAATGTCGTGGTCGGCGTCACGATGAGTGCGGAATCGCTCGGCACCGGCTCGATCCGTTTCCAGATCAAATGCAGCTTGGCGCCGGGGACGGCGGCGAACACCTGCAGCGGGCCGGTGAAGTCGAGCTGGGTGACACGCGGAAACACCAGCAGTCCGATCTGAAGCGGTAACGACATGGGAGCCTCCGAAAAATGAGCTTGACGCCGGCAGGATGGCATGATGCCCTTCTGTCCAAAATGGCGTAATTCCCTCACTTTCGGACATGACCATGATCGGCATCCTGATCTTCCCGGATTTCCAGCTGCTCGATGCGGCGGGCCCGATCTCGGCATTCGAGGTCGCCGCGCGCTGCACCGGCAAGGCGCCTGGCATTCGCGTGCTGGCGGCGACGGCGGGACTCGTGCGCAGCTCGTCGGGCGTCGAGATGATGGCGCGGGATTTCAAGTCGGCGAACGCGATCACGACGCTGGTCGTGGCCGGCGGCGCGGGCGTTGCGGATGCCGCGCGCTGCGAGATCACGCGCGCCTTCGTGCAGCGCCTGGCAAAGCGTGGCGTGCGGGTCGCGAGTGTCTGCTCGGGCGCCTATGTGCTCGCCGAAGCGGGACTGCTCGACGGCCGCCGCGCCACCACCCATTGGGGGCGGACGCGCGATTTCGTCGCGCGCTATCCCAAGGTGAAGTTCGAGCCGGACCAGATTTTCACCCGCGACGGCAATGTCTGGACCTCGGCGGGAATCTCCGCGGGCATCGATCTCGCGCTCGCGATGGTCACCGAGGACCATGGCGAGGAGATCGCGCAACAGACCGCGCGGCACCTCGTGCTCTATCACCGCCGCAGCGGCGGCCAGTCGCAATTCTCCTCGCTGCTGGAGCTGAAGACGCCGAACGGGCGCTTCGGCGCGCTGTTGTCCTGGGCGCGCGAAAATCTCGACGCGCCGCTGACGGTGGAGGATCTCGCTGATCGCGCCGGCATGAGCGCACGACATTTCGCCCGCGCCTTTGCCGCCGAGACCGGCACGACGCCGTCGAAGGCGATCGAGCGGTTGCGGCTCGAGGTCGCGCGGGAGCGCGTGCAGTCCTCGCGCGAGGCGATCGAGCTCGTTGCAGAAACGACCGGATTCGGCGACCCCGAGCGAATGCGGCGCGCCTTCATCCGCGCCTTCGGCCAACCGCCGCAGGCCCTGCGTCGCGCGGCGCGGGCAGGCTAGGGCGTGCGCTCGTTTGTGCGGGATGGCTAGGTCCGCTTTGCCACAAAAGCGGATGTCAACGAGGCAAAGGCGAATGTCCGCCTTGGGTCCGGAAGCTGACGATCAGATCAGCTCGAATATGAGCGATCGCGATGACTGCGCAACTAGCGAGTCCGCCGCCGTCTTACCAGCCAGTACACGCCGTATCCGATCGCGAGCATAGGCAGGCCGGCACCTGCAATCGGTCCGGCGGCTCCACTGACATGGGCCGGCTTATTCTGGCCGGGCGCACTGGGACAATTCCCATTGCCGTTGCAAGCTGAGGCAGATGGCACGATCGTCATCGCCAGAGTGAACGCAAATGCTGCTGCGGAAAGAACGCCCCAAGGGATCTTCATGGGATACTCTCCTCTCCTAAGGTTGCGCTTAGGTTGCGCCCCGCCAAGCAGCCTGCGAATTAAAGATATAATATTTTATCTACCATTTAAAATTAAAAAGATAACCAAAGTTAACCGGCATTGTGTCTGAATGCCGCATGACTCTTCGGGTTCCATCGGCGACATTCCGAGTTGGAACCGCCCGTTCGATGACGCTCGAAAGCAGACATCCTGGATTATGAGTACTGCTTAGGTCGTGCTGTTTGCCGCCGCCCCGCTCGACGTCTCTGCGCGCGCGGTCAAGCGTCGGGCGATCGGCATCAGCAGGTACGGCGCAAGGTGAATCGGAAATTGCGTCAGCGCAAAATAGAGCCAGGTCGTCGCCGGCAGCGCACCGGCGGTTGCCGCCAGCATCAGGCCCAGATTGCGCTGTGACACCATCAGGCCGATCGCGAAGGCGCGCTCGATGCCGACGCGGCGGAAGATCAGCGTCGTCACGGCGAGCAGGGTGAAATAGACCGCAAAGGCCAGCAGCGCGACGGCGATCGTGAACAGGGGATCGGTGATGAGGTCGCTGGCGACGTCGCCCATCACCGCGGAGGCGAACACCAGGAGGATGACGATGTTGATGCCGTCGATCGGCCGCTTGTGACGCTGAATCGCTGCGGTGCCGAACAGGCGGCGGATGATCGTCGCGGCCAGCAGCGATGCGGCGAGGATGCCGAGCAGCTTCAGGCCGAGCGTCAGCGGCGAGATGCTGAGCATGCCGCCGAGAAAGAGGCTCGCGAACAGCGAGGCGGTGAAAGGCACGAGCGCGGTCGAGGTCACCAGCGTGACCAGCACCAAGGTGGCATCGAGGCCCATCAGCGCGGCAAGGGCCGGCGCGGCCATCATCGGCGAGGCCATGCCCTGGAGCATCAGCGCGAGAGCCAAGCCGGGTGAGCTCGTGGTGAGCCCGGTCGCGTAGGCGGCGAGGGCGACGATCAGCGGCACGCCGATCGTGGTCCAGGCCGTGGCGGCCGCGACCAGCGCCGGCCGGCGCAGATGTCCGTACAGCGCGACGAGTTCGACCCGCATGAAGGAGATGCAGAGCAGAAGGAAGATCGCCTCGGTGACATAGGGACGCAGCAGCGCACCAAGGGGCGGCACCGCGACCGCGATGAACGCGATGGCCGCCACCGCGCGCGTGCCCTGACCACCGAGCCATGTCAGCCCGCGCAGGGGAAGGGCGAAGACGGTTTGAGGAACGGAAGGCATGCGGAACGGCGTCAGCCCAGCGCCTTCAGCCACGCGCCGATCTCGCGCACGGCGACGTTGGCCTCTCGCAACAATTTTCCCATCGTGAAGAAGCCGTGGAACTGACCGGGATAGTGCTTGGTAGTCACGGGCACACCGGCCTGCTTCAGACGCTCGGCATATTCGTCGCCTTCGTCGCGGAGAGGATCGGCGCCGGCGGTCAGCACATAGGCCGGCGGCAGGCCAATGAGGCTCGCAGCGCGCGCGGGCGAGGCGCGCCAGTCGTGGATGTCAGTCGCGCCATTGAGATAGTGGTCGCGGAACCAGCGGATCACCGAATGGGTCAGCAGCACGCTGGTCTCGGGCTCGCTGTGAGAGCTGTGCGTCATCGCGAAATCTGTGGCCGGATAGATCAGGACCTGGCCCGCGATCGCGGGACCGTCGCCATCGCGCGCGGCGAGCGCCACGACCGCGGTGAGATTGCCGCCGGCGCTGTCGCCGCCGATCGAGAGGCGCGAGGCGTCGATGCAGAGCTCGTGCGCAGTCGCGGCGACCCATTTGGTCGCGGCGATGGCGTCCTCGACGGCGGCGGGAAACTTGTGCTCGGGCGCAAGGCGATAGTCGACCGAGATCACGATCAGCGCGCCTTCGACCGCGAGCTGGCGGCAGACGACGTCATGGGAGTCGAGATCGCCGATCACCCAGCCGCCGCCGTGGAAGAACACCAGCGCCGGCGACAGGCCGTCGTGCCGGCGCGGTTCCTTCGGAACGTAGAGGCGGGCAGGGATCACGCCATGCGGCGCCGGGATCGCGAGCTGTGTGACGCGGGCAAGCTTCGGCGGCTCGGGGTTGGTGGCAAAGCGCGCCTGCGAATAATAGGCGCGCGCCTCCGGTGCAGTCAGGGTCTCGTAGGCGGGCCGGCCGGCCTCCTGGAACGCCTTGTAGACGGCAGCTGCATCGGGATCGAGCACGACGGGCATGGGGGGCGGCCTCAGGGTTTCCAGTTATGGTTGGACCGTCGTTTCGGGGGGCGAAGCCCGCCGCGGCCCCGGGAAAGGGTCTTTGCGACTATCCCATCCGGGAGCCGGTCTGGCCAGTCGGCGCCGGGCGGGGCAGGGATGCCGCCCTTCCCCCGCCGTATTCGCCGTGTTAACCGGAGGGCCTGCGAGCGGCGGTATCCCCTGTAAAATGTCCAACAAGCCCGATTCGCTGTTGAAGCCGCGCGAGATGTTCAAAACCCTTTCCCTGACAGGCCTTGCGGCGCTGCTGGCCGCCACCGCGCTCACGGCTGTGACGCCGGCCCAGGCGCAGATCGGCACGATCTTCTCCGATCCGCCGCCGCTGCGGCCGCCCGGCAACATTCCGCGCGGCCAGCCGCAGCCGCAGCAGATTCCCGACGACGACGAAGAGGTGCCGGAGCTGCCGCCGCAGGGCCGGGTGCTGCCCTCGCGCCCGATGCCGCCGCCTCCGGGCCGGCAGGGCAATGTGATGCCCGGGCCGGTCGAGACCCAGCCCCTGGCGCCACCGCCGGGCTCCAGCGTCGCGCCGCCAAACCAGCCGCCCTCCGCGGCGATCGCTCCGCCCAGTCCGCAAGGCGCGCCCGGTCAGCGCCAGCCCCAGCAGAAGGGCGCACCTAGCACGGTCCCGCAGACGCCGGCGAGCCTCCAGCCGGGCGACGAGGTCGTGACCGAACCGCCGGCCCAGAAGATCGTGAACAAGAAGGCGACCTTCTCCGGCCTCGACAAGATCACCGGACGCATCATCAATTTCGACGAGGAGATCGGCGAGACCGTTCAGTTCGGCGCGCTGCGGGTCAAGACCGACGCCTGCTATACGCGGCCGGCAACGGAGGCCACCAATACCGACGCCTTCGTCGAGGTCGACGAGATCACCTTGCAGGGCGAGGTGAAGCGCATCTTTTCGGGCTGGATGTATGCCGCAAGCCCCGGCCTGCACGGCGTCGAGCATCCGATCTACGATATCTGGCTCACCGACTGCAAAGAGCCGCAGCAGACCATTGCCACCGCCGCGCCGGACCCCGCGGCCAAGCCGGCCCCGCCACCGCCGCCTGCGCAGAAGAAGGCCGCGCCCAAGCAGGTGCAGCAGCGTCCGCCGCAGCCTCTGCCACCAATCCAGCAGCAGCAACAGGCTCCGCCGCCGCCTCCGCCACCAGAGCAGCGGCCTGGTTTGTTCGGTATCCCCGGGTTCGGCCGCTAAGTCCGGCTATCGATCATTGTCGCGAAGAGATGATCTCGAGCGCGCGCGCGCCCGGAATCGCCTCACCGGCAGAGAGCCTCAGGAAATCGCCGGGCTCGCCCGCGAGCGCCTTGTCGAGCAGCGCGGTGTAGCGCCGCCGCGAGATCTCGACCGCGCCGAAGCTCTTCAAATGCTCGGTGACATATTGCGTGTCGAGCAGCTCGAAGCCGCCTTGGATGAGCCGCGCGACCAGGTGCACCAGCGCGACCTTCGAGGCATCGCGTGCGGTGTGGAACATGCTTTCGCCGAAGAAGGCGCGCCCCAAGCTGACGCCGTACAGCCCGCCGACGAGGTCGTCACCCTGCCAGGCCTCGACGCTGTGGCAATGGCCGAGCTCGTGCAGCCCGCCATAGAGGTCGCGGATGCGCTTGTTGATCCAGGTATCCTCGCGCCCGGCTTGCGGCGCCGCGCAGCCGGCGATCGTCGCCTTGAACGCGGTGTTGACGGTGACGCGAAACGCATCCGAACGCACCGTGCGTGCGAGCCGCGAGGCCACGCGGAATCCGTCCAGCGGGATGACGCCGCGCAGCTCCGGCTCGACCCAGAACAGGGTCGGATCGTCGGCGCTTTCCGCCATCGGAAAGATGCCGCAGGCATAGGCACGCAGCAACACGGCCGGCGTGATTTCAGAAGAGGCAGAGTCGCGAGACGTCATGGCGCGCGACAATAGCAGGATCGCAATGCGGTTGCGATGGGTGGCACAAAGCCTCGCGCCTGTCAGCTCGCGGCGGCGGCGTTGGTCTTGCCGGGGGCCGGAGGCGCGCGGCGGAACCTGAGCACGATGCGGGTTCCACTATGGGCGGGGTCGCGCTCGACGGACGCGTCGAGCTTGGACGCCATGGCCGCGACGATGCGCTGGCCCATGCCGGTGGAGCGCGGATCGGCCTTGACGTTGTCTCCGACGCCGTTGTCGGTGATCGACAGCAGGAGATCCTCGCCCTGCGAGATCAGCTCGACATGGATCGGACCGGCGCCGTCGGGATAGGCGTATTTCACCGCGTTCATCACCAGCTCGTTGACGATGATGCCGACGGCGACCGCACGGTCCGGATCGATCTCGATCGGCTCGGCCTCCAGCGTCAGGCGCGACATCCGGTTGCCTTCGGCCGAGCGCCTGAGATCCTCCAGCAGCGAGTCCAGATACTGGTTCAGGACCACGCTCTTCAGGTCCTGCGAGGTATAGAGACGGCGGTGCACCTGCGCGACCGCGGCGACGCGGCCCATGGCATTGGTCAGCGCCGCCTTCACCTCCTCCTGCGCGGCGGAGCTCGCCTGAAGATGCAGCAGCGAAGCGATGATCTGGAGCGAATTGCCGACGCGGTGGTTGACCTCGCGCAGCAGCAGCTCGCGTTCGGCGGCGAGCGCGGCGTAGCGGTCGCGCGAGGCGTGGATCTCGGCTTCGGCTTCCTCGCGCGCCCTCTGCAACTCGGCCTGGCGCAGCGCGCCGTCGGCGGCGACGTGGAGGAGGGGGATGAAGTCGCCCTGGACGTCCTTGACCAGATAGTCGGCCGCCCCGGCCTTCAGCGCGGTGACCGCGATGCTGGAGTCCTGGGACGCGGTTACGAACACGACCGGCGGCGCGTCCGGGATCGCCATGATCTGCTCGAGCGTCTCCAGCCCGTCGAGGCCCGGCATGTACTGATCGAGTGCGACGACATCGATGCCACCCTCGGCGCCCGCGCGGCGGATCCGCTCGAGGCCTTCCTCGCCGCTCGCGGCATGAATGACCCTGTAGCCGCGTCGCGTCAGGCCGCGATCGACCAGGCGCGACAGCGCCTCGTCGTCGTCGATGTAGAGCAGTGTTGGCGTGTGCTGGTTCATGAGGCGGCGGGCGGGACCTGGATGACCGAGAAGAACAGGCCGAGCTGCCGGATGGCATTGGCGAAATTCTCGTAGTTGACGGGCTTGGTGATGTAGACGTTGCAGCCGAGCTCGTAGCAGCGCTTGATTTCCTGGGAGTCGTCGGTGGTGGTCAGCACCACCACGGGCGAAGCCTTCAGATATTTGTTCTCCTTGATCTGCTTCAGGATGTCGATCCCGGTCATGTCGGGGAGGTTGAGATCGAGCAGGATCAGCAGCGCATTGCCCTTCTGCACGAGCCCGCTGCCGTCGGCACCGAACAGGTGCTTCATCGCGTCCGTGCCGTTGGCAAAGGAGACGATCTCGTTGTTGACGCCGGACCTTCGGATGTTGCGCTCGATCAGGCGGGCGTGGCCCTCGTCGTCCTCGATCATGATGATGGTCACAGGCTTGGTCATCGATCTGCCTTCCGGTTACTCACGTTCCAGGCGATCGGCAGCGTGATCGTGAAGGTGCTGCCCGCGTTCAGTTCCGATGATACCGACATGGTGCCGCCGAGGCGACGCACAAGTGCACGTACATGCGCAAGACCGATGCCCTGGCCGGGCTTGTCCTGGGTTCCCGCGCGGCGGAACAGGTCGAATATCCGCTGGTGATCCTTCGGATCGATGCCGCGGCCGTTGTCGCTGATCTCGAAGATGGCATAGCCGAGCTTGGTGCGCCCGCGGATTCTGATCTCGCCGGGCACGCCGCTCTTCAGGTATTTGATCGCGTTGTCGATCAGGTTGGAGAAGATCTGCTCGAGCGCGAGGCGGTCGCTGATAAGGTTGGGCAGGGGCTCGACGTGAATCTCGGCCTGCGCTTCGGCGGCCTGGTGCGCCAGCGTCGACACGATGGCTCCGATCAGCTCGCTTGTGTCGATCTTCACTGGCTGGAATTCACGGCGGCCCTCGCGGGTGAGGTTGAGGATGGCGGAGATCAGCCGATCCATCTTGGCGATCGACGTCTTGATGAAGCCGAGCGCTTCGGAGAAGTCATCCGAGAGCTGCTTGTCAGCGCCTTCGAGCACGATCTCGCCGGGGGCGCCGGGCGCCAGTGGCGGTCCGTCGGCCGGGACATGGGTGAGGCTGCCGATGCGGCGGAAGACGTCGCCGCCGAGCTCCTCGAGTTCGCTGGTGAAGCCCATGATGTTGACGAGCGGCGAGCGCAGATCGTGGCTCACGATATAGGCAAAGCGCTGGATCTCGTCGTTGGCTTCGCGCAAGTCAGCCGTGCGTTCATCGACGACGGTCTCCAGATTGACGTTGGCATCGCGCAGGCGCGCTTCGGCCTCGTCGCGGGCGCGCGCCGAGCGCCGCACCAGCCAGATCGAGATCAGCGCCAGTAGCACGACGAGGCCGGAGCCGATGCCGGTCATCGATGCAGCGAGGGTCTGGCTGCTGTCGGCATTCGCCGACCGGAGCCGGAACAGTCGCTCCTCTTCGCCGATCATTGCCTCCGCCACATTGCCGATCGTGGTGGTGGCGCCCTGGGCCGCCGCCTCCCGTGACAGTGCCGTCGCCATGTCCGGCTGGCCTTGCCTGATGGCAGCGATTTCGCGCGCGAATTGGCCCAGACGAGTCTCAATCGCCGCGCTCAGCTTCTCGATGTTCTCACGCTGCGCGGGGTTGTCGCGGGTCAGGCGCGTGACCCTGTCGAGCGCGGGAATGATCGCCGCAACGGACCTTTCGTAATCTGTCTGGAATTCGGGTCCCAGCGTCAGGAGGTAGCCGCGCAGGGCGCTTTCGGCGCGCCGGACCTCGAGCAGCAACGCGTTGATCTGGTTCTCCGCCTCGATGGTGTGGACCACCCATTTGCTGTCTCCCCGCGCCTTGTTGACGAGGTAGACCGAGCCGGCGCTGATCACGGTCAGCACCAAAAGGCCCGCCGAGAACAGCAGGATTTGCCAGAATGCGAGCCGTCGATGGCCTTCAGCCTTCACGACGGTTCACCTGTCTATTTCAGTGGAGTTCAAAAGCGCCCCCCTCGGAACTGGCCCCAACGCTACAGAACGCAATTGGGGACAAAGGGTTCCACGAGGAGGAAGATTATCGCGGGGCGGGTTCCGCCTGGCCGGCCAAATACTGTTCCAGCCAGTGGATGTGATAGTCGCCGTTGATGATGTCGGCTTCGCGCACCAGCGCGCGGAACAGCGGCAGCGTGGTCTCGATGCCCTCGACCACCATCTCGTCCAGCGCCCGGCGCAGCCGCATCAGGCATTCGGCGCGGGTCTTGCCATGCACGATCAGCTTGCCGACCAGGGAATCGTAATAGGGCGGGATCGTGTAGCCCTGATAGACGGCGGAATCGATGCGGACGCCGAGGCCGCCGGGCGAGTGGTATTGCAGGATCCGGCCGGGCGAGGGGCGGAAGGTTTGCGGATTCTCGGCATTGATGCGGCACTCGATCGCGTGGCCGATGACCTGGACTTCGTCCTGCCTGGCCGGCAGATCGCCGCCGGCGGCGATGCGAATCTGCTCCAGCACGAGATCGATGTCGGTGATGCTCTCGGTGACGGGATGCTCGACCTGGATGCGGGTGTTCATCTCGATGAAGTAGAACTCGCCGTCCTCGAACAGGAATTCGATGGTGCCGACGCCGAGATATTTCATCTCGCGCATTGCCTTGGCGCACGTCTCACCGATCTTGGCGCGCGCAGCCGCGGCGAGGACGGGCGAGGGGCCTTCTTCCCAGACCTTCTGGTGGCGGCGTTGCAGCGAGCAGTCGCGTTCGCCGAGATGGATGGCGCCGCCACGGCCGTCGCCAAGGATCTGGATCTCGATGTGGCGCGGCTTCTGGAGGTATTTTTCGAGGTAGACGGACGCATCGCCAAAGGCGGACTTGGCCTCGTTGGCCGCGGTCGACAGCGCCACCTGGAGGTCGGCCTCGCTGTGGGCGACCTTCATTCCACGGCCGCCACCGCCGGCCGCAGCCTTCACCAGCACGGGGAAGCCGATCTTCTTGGCGATCGCCATCGCATCGTCATCGGGACCGACGGCGCCGTCGGAGCCGGGCACCACGGGGATGCCGAGGCGCTTGGCGGTCTTCTTGGCCTCGATCTTGTCGCCCATCAGGCGGATGTGCTCGGCCTTCGGGCCGATGAAATGCAGATTGTGCTCTGCGAGGATTTCCGCAAAGCGTGCGTTCTCGGACAGGAAGCCATAGCCGGGATGCACCGCATCCGCGCCGGTGATCTCGCAGGCGGCGAGCAGCGCGGGGACGTTGAGATAACTGTCCTTCGAAGGTGGCGGCCCGATGCAAACGCTCTCGTCCGACAGGCGCACATGCATGGCGTCGGCGTCGGCGGTGGAGTGCACGGCCACGGTCGCAATCCCGAGCTCCTTGCAGGCCCTGAGGATGCGAAGAGCGATCTCGCCGCGATTGGCTATGAGGATCTTGTCGAACATGGTGCCCTTAAGGGACGAATAGCGCGCGGGAAGCGGTGAGGGCGGTTGGCCGCCGGGGGCCGTTACTCAATGATAACGAGCGGCTCGCCGTACTCGACCGGCTGGCCATCCTCGACCAGGATCTGCGTAACCGTGCCGGCGCGCGGCGACGGAATCTGGTTCATCGTCTTCATGGCTTCGATGATCAGCAACGTCTGGCCGACCGAGACCTTGGTGCCGACGTCGATGAACGGCTTTGCGCCGGGCTCCGGCGCCCAATAGGCGGTACCGACCATCGGCGAGGTCACGGCGCCGGGATGTTTCGACAGGTCGGCCGCAGCAGTTGCCGGCGCGACCGCGGCTGCGGCCGCCGGCAGGGCGGCGGGAGCGGCTGCCACCGGCATCGGCATGGTCGCGGCAACGCTGACGTTGCGGGCGACGCGTAGGCGCAGGCCCGCACGTTCGATCTCGATCTCGGTGAGGCTGGTCTCATCGAGCAGCAAGGCCAGCTCGCGGACGAGCGCGGAATCCTCGCTGGAAAACTTTGCGGCTGCTTTGTCGTCTGGCTGGCGCGCCATGTTGTTTGATCCGAATGTTCTGTTGGAAGGGGGCGTCAGGCTTTAGGCTTGATGCCGAGCTTGGCGGCAAGGCCCTGGATGGCGAGGCGGTAGCCCTCGATGCCGAAACCGCACAGCGAGGCGAAGGCTGCGCGCGCGGTGTAGGAGTGATGACGGAAGCTCTCGCGGGCGTGGATGTTGGTCACGTGCACTTCGACCGTCGGGATCTGCACCGCGAGCAGCGCGTCGTGCAGCGCGATCGAGGTGTGGGAGTAGCCGCCGGCATTGATGATGATACCCCTCATCTTGCGGGCGTGTGCCTCGTGGACGAAGTCGATCAGCTCGCCTTCGCGGTTAGACTGCCGGCAGTCGGCCTTGAGGCCGAAGGCCGCCGCCGTCTCCCGGCACAGCGCCTCGACGTCGGCCAGCGTCGCTTGGCCATACTTTTCGGGCTCGCGCGTCCCCAGCATGTTGAGGTTCGGCCCGTTCAGGACGAGGATCGTGTCGGTTGCAGGTTCAGCCATTCCAATCCCGGAAGAGGTGCTTCGGCGTGGCGGGGGTTATAGGTAACAAAGCGCGTGAGGGGAAGCCTTGAAGGGCCTCCCGGGTGGCTTCAAGGACCTCATCCAGTGCGCAAAAACCTGTGTGGAAGCTGCGGAAATTGCTTGTTAACCGGTCCAAAGCATGGCTGCCGGCAAACGTAAAGGAGCGGGCATCGCTGCCCGCTCCCTGAGGTTGCCGTGATCCGGCCTTAGGCGTTCAGGATCGCCACGATCTCATAGGTATCCGGATCGATGATCACGATTTCGTTGCGGATCAGGACGAACTTGTAGGTCCGCCACTCCGGATAGATCGTCACGACCTTCGACGGCAGGGCGTGGAGCGTAATGCCCTCACGCGGGATGCGGGTGCCGACCGAAATGTTGAAGTTCACATTGGTCACGGGCGCCACCTTCTCCTCGCGGATCACTGAGGTGATCTGCGTGCGCTGCTCGGTCGAGAGCTTGGCGGCCGCGCCAGCCTGGCCGGTCGTCGTCTGCGACCGCTCGGTCCCGGTCTGGGTCTGGGTCTGGGTTTGGGAACCCTGGTGGCCAGGCGCATTCATACCGCTGCGGTCTTCCTGACCTTGGGTCTTCATGTCCTTGCTGCCCTTGGTCTCGGTTTCCTTGCTCATGCCACCCTTGGACTTCTCGTCGCTCCGCGGGCTCTGGCCGACCGTCGACGACTTCTCCGACTGCGTTGACTTCTCACGCGTCGCACCCGGCTGGTCCTTGTTCATCTTGTCGGACTGAGTCGACTTGTCATGAGCGCTCGGCTGATCCTTCTGATCCTTCATGCCGCCGGCCTGACCGACCGTTCCCTTCTCATGCTTATCTTGCTTGTCCATGGACTCTTGCTTGCCCATGGAGCCGCTGCGCTCGCCAGAAGGCTGCGTGCTGTGCTGGGTCTGCTGGCCACTCCCGTAGTCTTTGGTTCCAGTTCCTTGCGCATTGGCGAAACCGGTGCCGGCGATCAGCGCCAAGGCTGCAACCGAGACCAAAAAGCGATTAGTCATTTGAACCTCTCCTCACGTGCTTTCTTTGCGTCATTGCCCGCGCCGACAACGAAAGGAGAGCGCGGTCGTTCCGAAATCCAGGAGGTTCCGACGAGCTTTGTTTGTTGAACGCCGGATGAATGATTTTGCAGAGGCCGCGCCAAGATTTGGCACAAGAAAAAGGCCGGCTTTCCTGCCGGCCTTTTTCGCGTTTTCAGTATCGCAAAATGTGGGATCAGCAGGTCGCTTTGCCGCAGCGGGCGATGCCGATCTTTTCCCTGAGGCCTTCGACGCCGACGGCGCCGATCACGATCTGCTTGCCGATCACGTAACTCGGCGTGCCGTTCATGCCCATCGCTTCGGCGAGCTTGAAGTTCTCCTCGATGGTGGCGCGCACTTCGGGGCTGGTGATGTCCTTCTCGATTCTAGCGGTGTCGAGACCAGCCTCCTTGGCGGCTTGAATCG
Organism: Bradyrhizobium zhanjiangense; assembly: GCF_004114935.1. Classification (NCBI taxonomy): domain Bacteria; kingdom Pseudomonadati; phylum Pseudomonadota; class Alphaproteobacteria; order Hyphomicrobiales; family Nitrobacteraceae; genus Bradyrhizobium; species Bradyrhizobium zhanjiangense. The sequence goes on along the minus strand of NZ_CP022221.1, from coordinate 5,485,161 downwards.
CGCGCGCCTTGTCCGCTGCGCCACGACCGCCGAGCAGTCTCTGGTGGAAGTCGAGATATTTCTTGCCGGAGGGATCCTGCATGCGCACGGCCACGGCGACCTGGGCCGCCTCGACCGAGCCCTGGCTCAGCACGGGAAATTCCTTCAGCACGACCTTCAGCTTCGGATCACTCTTCATGAGATCGAGCATGTCGCCCATGGCGCGTTTGCAGTAGCCGCAATTGTAGTCGAAGAACTCGACGAAGGTGACATCGCCGTCCTTGTTGCCGAGCACGACCTGGCGCGGCGAGTTGAAGATCGCGTCGGCATTTTGCGCGATGCTGGCCTCGTGCTTCTGGGTTTCGGCCGCGGCCTGACGCTTGCTGAGCTCGGTCATGGCCTCCTCGAGCACCTCGGGATGGCTGACGAGATAGTTCTTGATGATCGCCTCGATGTCGGTGCGCTGACTATCGGAGAAGCTCTCGGCCAACACGGGCGCGGCTGCGCTGAACATGGCGAGCGCAAACAGCGCGGGAGCAAGCAGGCGCAGCGAAGGCATGGTCAAATCCTCTTATCCAAAGCAGGTTTCGGTAAAACGTCGCGGCGAAAGCTCGATGTCGTGACGTCGTGGTGTCGGGCGTCGTTTGCGTTGCGTCAGTTGCGCGGCGGCTTGGCCGCCACGATGTCGTCGGCCTTGACCCATCCGGGCGTGCCAACGGCGAAACGTGTTTTCGCGCGCGTGGCGAGCTCGCGGGCGGTCTTGTTGTCGCCGCGCAAGTAGGCGGCTTGCGCCGACGCGAGATCCGCCTCGGCATAGTCTCCCTTCCGGCCATAGGCCATCGCGAGCTGGGTATAGCCGAGAGCGGCCTCGGGCTCCCGTGCCACCGCGGCGCGGAGAATCCGAACGGCGTCGTCGGTGTAGGCCTTATTATCGGTTCCAACCAGAGCCTGCCCAAGTAACATCTCGATGAGGGGGGCATTGTTCGAAAGTGCGACAGCCTTGCGCAGGGGCGCGATCGCCTCGGCAGGTTTGCCGCTCTCCAGCAAGGCCTGGCCGCGCACCTCGTAGAAGTACGGGTTGTTCGGCTGGACCTGGATCAGCGCGTCGATCTGGGAGAGCGCGCTGCGCAAATCCCCATGCAGATAGGTGCTGATGGCGCGGGCATAGCGCGCCGGCAAGCTGTCGTTGGTCTGGGGATAGCGGCGGTACACCGTCTCCGGCCGCTCCATGAACGCGGAGATCTTGGCGCGCACCATGTCATGGCGGAGCTGGAGCGCGGGATCGTCCTTTTTGTCCCAATAGGGGCTGGAGCTTGCGAATTCCTGCAGCGCGGCGACGCGCTCGGCCGGCATCGGATGCGACTGGAGATAGGGATCGGCGCCGCGCGCGGCGAACAGGCTCTCGCTGGTGAAGCGCTTGAAGGTCTCGTACATCCCCTTCGGCGACTGCCCCGTCGCGGTCAGGAATTTCACGCCGGCACGGTCGGCGTTCTCCTCCTGCTGGCGCTGGTAGGACAACAGCGTGCGGCGGATCATCTCCTGCGGAGCGGCGATGGCGGCCGCTCCTGCATTGGCAAGGCCGTTATTGCCGGCGCTGCTGCGCTGGGTGCTGCCCGCGGCGATTGCGCCGGCGCCGAGCAGCATCGCGATGATCATCTGGGTCTGGGCCGTGGCGAGCTGCTCGCGCAGCTTGGACAGATGACCGCCCGCCAGATGCCCGGTTTCGTGCGCGAGCACGCCGATAATCTGGTTCGGCGTCTCCGATTGGAGGATCGCGCCCCAATTGACGAAGATGCGGCGGCCGTCCGCGACGAACGCGTTGAACGAGCCGTCGTTGATGATCACCATCTGGATGTTCTGCTTCTCCAGACCGGCGACGCGCAGGATCGGACGGGTATATTCGCGCAGAAGCTGCTCGGTTTCGGTGTCGCGCAGGACCGGCGGCCCCTTGGCCTGCGCGCGCGCAGCCGAGAACGGCGTCAGCGCGATCGCCGTGGCCGTAACGAGGGCGGTGAGGGCGGAAGCCTTCTTGCGCAATGCGATCTGGAGCAACATCAAGCGGTCTGGGTCAAACGTCTTGGTCAAGCAGTTTCGTGATTGGTTTTGGCGATTGGCGGCGGACCGGATACGCGATATGCCCTTGTAAGCCTTACCCCTTATGAGCCGTACAATGCGGCTAGTCTGGGGCGCAAGCGCCCCCGTGTTCCGGACCGGACGGACCGGTCTGCCAGCGAATAGCAGAAATCGATGCACGATGCGACATTGAGGAACCGGTTGGGACAGTGGCTCGAGCCCTCCCGCCGCAGCGATGTTCCCCCGTTCATGGTGATGGACGTCATGGCCGCGGCGGCCCGAATCGAGGCCGCCGGCGGCCATGTCATCCATATGGAGGTCGGCCAGCCCGCGGCCGGCGCGCCCAGCACCGCGATCGCAGCCGCCCATGCTGCGCTCGAGGCGGGGCGGATCGATTATACCTCTGCGCTCGGCATCCCCTCGCTGCGCGAGCGCATCGCGCGGCATTATCGCGATGTCTATGGCTGTGACGTCAGCCCCGAGCGGATCGTGGTGACGACCGGCTCCTCCGGCGGATTTATCCTGGCCTTCCTGTCGATGTTCGAGCCCGGCGATCGCGTCGCGGTGACCGTGCCGGGCTATCCACCATACCGTCATATCCTCAGCGCGCTCGGCTGCGAGCCGGTGCTGATCGAGACCACGAACGAGACGCGCCACGCGCTCACCGGCGAGGCGTTGCTTGCTGCCCATCGCAAGGCGCCGCTGAAGGGAGTGTTGGTCGGCAGCCCCGCCAATCCGACGGGGACCATGATGTCCCGCGAGGCGCTCACTGGCCTGATCGCGGCCGCGCAGGACGCAGGTATCCGCTTCATTTCCGACGAGATCTATCACGGGCTGGATTATGCGTTTCCGGCGGTGACGGCGGCGGCGCTGTCGGACCAGACACTCGTGATCAACTCGTTCTCGAAGTATTTTTGCATGACGGGCTGGCGCGTCGGCTGGATGGTCGTGCCTGAGATCCTGGTGCGGCCGATCGAGCGGCTGCAGCAGAACCTCTCGATCTCGGTGCCGGCGCTGTCGCAGATCGCGGCCGAGGCCGCCTTCGACGGCGCGGCCGAGATGGAGGAGATCAAGCACGGCTACCAGGAAAACCGGCGCATTCTGATCGAGGGACTTCCCAAGGCCGGCCTGACCAGGTTCCTGCCCGCCGACGGCGCCTTCTATCTTTATGCCGACGTCTCGGACTTCACCTCCGACAGTTTCGAGTTCGCCAAGCAGATGCTGGAACAGGCTCATGTTGCGGCTACGCCCGGCCTCGATTTCGATCCCATCCATGGACGCTCGTTCGTTCGTTTTTCCTATGCACGTTCGCCCGAGGAGATGCGCGAGGCAGTTGACCGGATCGCTGACTGGCTTAAATAGCCGCCAGTTTTCGATCCACTTCCGGAGTTCATCTTGTCTGACCGATCTGCCGCGCCCGTCGTCACGTCGCATTCTCCTCTCGCCACATTGATGTGGCCGACCCGGCCGGGCGAAACCGTCGGCGCAGTGCGCGCCTTCGTGCTGATTGCGCTCGGCACCGCGTTGATGGCGCTATCAGCCAAGGTCAGCCTGCCGCTGCCCTATGTGCCCATGACGTTGCAAACGCTTGTGGTGCTGATGATCGGCGCTGCCTATGGCTGGCGCCTTGGCAGCGCAACCATGATCGCCTACCTCGCCGAGGGCGCGCTCGGCCTGCCGGTGTTTGCCGGTCCGTTGGGCGGCATTGCACCGCTAATTGGTCCGACTGCAGGCTATCTGTTCGGTTTCATTGCCGCCGCCTTCGCGACCGGCTGGCTCGCCGAGCGCGGCTGGGATCGCAACGTGGTGCTGCTATTTGCGGCCATGGCCGTTGGCCATATCGTCATTCTCGCTGCCGGGTTTGGCTGGTTGGCCTTTGGCCTTGGCCTCGGCGCAGCGAAGGCCTGGCAGGTCGGCATTGTGCCGTTTATTGCGGCTTCGCTGGTCAAGAACGCGCTCGGCGCCGCGTTGATGCCGGCAGCGCGCCGGATCGTCGATCGCCGCGGGTAAAACGCGCAGTAACGAGCAGTTCCAATTGACAGGGCCGGCCAAGTTGATCTTGGCTGGCCCGATAGTTTGAGGGGGAGTGAAACGATGACGACGACAACGATGGCGGAAGCGCCGGTCGCGCCGCCCGCCGCCAAGCCGTGGTACAAAATTCTCTACGTCCAGGTCCTGATTGCCATCGTGCTCGGCGCCATCGTCGGCTGGCTGTGGCCACAGCTCGCCACCAATGAGTGGATCAAGGCGCTCGGCGACGGCTTCATCAAGCTGATCAAGATGGTGATCGCGCCGATCATCTTCTGCACCGTCGTCTCGGGCATCGCCCATATCCAGGACGCCAAGAAGGTCGGCCGCATCGGCGTCAAGGCGCTGGTCTATTTCGAGGTCGTCTCGACCTTCGCGCTGGTGATTGGACTCATCATCGGCAACTTGGTCAAGCCCGGCGCGGGCTTCGGCAGTGGCGCGGCAAGCGAGGCGGCCGTCGCAAATTACGCCAAGCAGGCTGCCGGTCAGAAGTCGGTCGACTTCGTGCTGCACATCATTCCGGACACCGTGGTCGGCGCCTTCGCGCAAGGCGAGATCCTCCAGGTGTTGCTATTCTCGGTGCTGTTCGGCTTTGCGATCATGAGCCTCGGCGAGCGCGGCCACACCATCCGCAGCTTCATCGACGATGCCGCGCATGCCGTGTTCGGCGTCATCTCCATCGTTATGCGTGCAGCACCGATCGGCGCGTTCGGCGCGATGGCCTATACGATCGGCAAGTTCGGCACCGGCGCGATCCTCAACCTGGTCGGGCTGATCGCCACGTTCTACGTCACCGCGGCGCTGTTCGTGTTCGTCGTGCTCGGCATCATCGCGCGCGTGGCGGGGTTCTCGATCTTCAAGTTCCTGGCCTACATCAAGGATGAGCTGCTGATCGTGCTCGGCACTTCGTCGTCGGAAAGCGCGCTGCCATCCTTGATGGAAAAGCTGGAGCGGCTCGGCTGTTCCAAGTCGGTGGTCGGTCTCGTCGTGCCCACGGGTTACTCGTTCAACCTCGACGGCACCAACATCTACATGACGCTGGCGACACTCTTCATTGCGCAGGCACTCGGTTACGATCTCTCCTTCAGCCAGCAGCTCACGATCCTGGTCGTGGCGATGCTGACCTCGAAGGGCGCCTCCGGCATCACCGGTGCCGGCTTCATCACGCTGGCGGCAACGCTCGCCGTGGTCGATCCGCGTCTCGTGCCGGGCATGGCGATCGTGCTCGGCATCGACAAGTTCATGAGCGAATGCCGCGCGCTGACCAACCTGTGCGGCAACGGCGTCGCCTGCGTGATCGTCGCCTGGTGGGAGCGCGAGCTCGACCGCGACAAGCTTAACGCCAACCTCTCCAAGCAGATCGATCCGACCGACATGGAGACGGCGATCACGACGGACTGATCGGCGCGACGCACCGTCAGGCTTCGAACTGATAGGGCTGGTCGAGATACTCGACCAGCCCTTTTTCTTTCGGCGACCATCCGCTCAAGGCGCGCGTCGTGCTCAGATCGGAACGTCGACCGCTAAAATCGCTCCGGCCGGTAGGGCGCCGGATCGATCGCCGGCGTCTCATCGCTCATGATTTCGGCGAGCAGGCGGCCGGTCGCAGGCCCCAGCGTAAAACCCTGGTGGCCGTGACCGAAATTCATCCAAAGGCCCGGATGTCGCGGAGCTTGCCCGAGCACCGGAAGCATGTCGGGCGTGCAGGGCCTCGTGCCGAACCACGGATCCGGCTCGACCCGCTTGCCGAGATCGATCAGCTCGCGTGCGGAGGCCTCGGCGCTGGCGAGCTGCACCGGCGTTGCGAGCGCGTCCATGCCGGTCAATTCCGCGCCGGTGGTGATGCGGATGCCCTTGGCCATCGGGCCCATGGCGTATCCGCCGCCCTTGTCGACGAGGGGGAGGTCGAGCGAAGCGCCGCCGCTGTAGTGCATGTGGTAGCCGCGCTTGCGTACCAGCGGAATGCGGTAGCCGAACTTGTGCAACAGATCGGGCGACCACGGCCCGAGCGTCACGACCGCGTGGGGAGCGTCGAGACGTCCCTGGTCCGTATCGACCGACCAGCCGGTCGCGGTCTGCCGCAGGCTCTGGGCATCACCGAGAACAATGGTGCCGCCGAGGCGCTCGAACAGCTCGGCATAGGCCGTGACGAGGGCGCCTGGATCGGACACGGTCCAGGTGTCGAGCCAATGGATCGCGCCGGGGAGATCGTCGCGCAGGATCGGCTCGGCCTTGGCAAGCTCGCTGCCGGAGAGCACGCGGAAATTCACGCCGAATTCGCGCTGGTCTTCCTCCGCGGTCTTGATCGCGAGATCGAATGACGCAGGATCGCGATGCAGCATGCGATAGCCGGCGCGGCGGATGAGATTGTCGGCATGGGCTTCGCGAATGAGGATGTCGTGCTCCGCCGTCGCATAGGCGATCAGCCGTGCCCAGGCCTCGATCGCCTCGCGATGCCGCTTCGGCGCCGAATGCCACCAATAGCGGAGCAGGGGCTCGATATGGAGATGCAGCGACGACAGGCTGTAGCGCACGTCGTTGGTGCGGCCGGTCGCGATCTTCAGCAGCGTGGCGAGGTCGCGTGGCATCGGATAGGGGCGGACCGCTTCCGCCTGGATCATCCCGGCATTGCCGTAGCTGGTCTCGCGGCCCGGCTCCCTGCGGTCGACCAGCGTGACGGACCAGCCGCGTTGCCGCAGGTGCAGCGCCGCGCTGACGCCGATCATGCCGCCGCCGAGAACGATCGCGCTTTGCATTGGCAGAATTCTCCTGTCAGGCTGGTTGTGGGCGAGGTCGGGTCATTCCCAGGCGAGGAAGCCTGGTGCGGCCGACAGCGGCGGCGCCGCGGCGAGCCGCGCCAGATCGGGGACCGGCCGGCACAATTGCGCATCATCCGCGAACGCCGCTTCGATGCTCGCGGCGACCGAGAGCACGACGGCATCGCCACCGCGCGGGCCGACGATCTGGAGGCCGAAGGGCAGGCCGGCTTCATCGAGGCCGAGCGGAATACTGATGGCGGGATGGCCGGGAAGCGTGACGGCATAAGCGAGCGCGAGCCAGTGGAAGTAGGATTTTGTCGGCGTGCCGTCGATCTCGGCGGGGTAGAGTTCCGACCACGGCCGCGGACTCAGGGTGATGGTCGGGCTGATCAGCACGTCGGTCGCTTCGAAGAAGCTCTGATAGGCGCGATAGATCCGCGTCTGTGTCGTTGCGGCGCGCGCATGGTCTTCGAGCGTGTAGCCGAGTCCTTCCTCGACATTGGCGCGGACATTGGGGCCGAGCATCTCGGGACGCTCCTTGTAGTTCTTGCCGTGCGTCGCCAGGAACATGCCCGCGCGCAGCACGGCGAAGGCGTCGTCTGCGCCGGCGCAATCCGGCGTCGCTTCGCGGCATGCGGCGAAGAGCGGTGCAAGCTTGCCAACGCGCTGCCGGAACACGCGCCGGATCGCCTGCTCGGTCGGGGCGAAGCCAAAGTCCTCGGTGAAGGCGAGGCGCAGCTTGCCGAGCTCGGCGGGACGCGGCGCGGCCCAGCGCTCGGCGCAGCCGCGCAACGGCTCGCCGGGCAGCGTATAGGCAAGCGGATCGCGCGCATCGTCACTCGCCATCACCGACAGCATCAGCGCGGTGTCGGCGACATTGCGCGCCATCGGCCCGTCGGTCGACAGATTGGACCAGCCGAACGCGCGCTTCTCGCTGGCCACGAGGCCGTAGGACGGACGCATGCCGACAATGCCGGCGTAGCCCGCCGGATTGCGCAAGGAGCCGCCCGTGTCCGAGCCGGAAGCGAGCGGAGCCATGCCGCAGGCGAGCGCCACCGCCGAGCCGCCGGATGAGCCGGCCGCCGAGCGCATCGGATCGAACGGATTGCCGGTTGCGCCGAACACGGGGTTGCGGGTGTTGCCGCCCGCGGCCCATTCCGGCGTGTTGGTCTTGCCGAAGATGATGGCGCCGGCTGCACGCAGCCGCGCGATCGAGCCCTGGTCGGCCGCCGGGACGTTATCTCTGAGCAGCGGGCTGCCATAGGTGCTGCGCAGCCCGGCCGTGTCCTGGGTGTCCTTGATGAGAACGGGGAGCCCATGCAGGGCGCCACGATCCTCGCCGCGCAGGATGGCGGCCTCGGCCTCCTTGGCCGCGGCGCGTGCGCCTGATACGTCCAGCGTCACGACGGCGTTAACGGCCGGATTGATGGCGGCGATCCGCGACAGACAGGACTCCAGCAGCTCGACGGGCGAGATCGCCCGGGTGGCCAGCAGGCGGCGCAGTTCGACGGCACTGGAATCGCAAAGCTCTGACAAATGCCAATCCCCTTTCAAATCGTGAAGACGATCTAGCACACCGGACACTCGGTTGGGCGCGCTGCCACCGAGTTTTTGCGTTTTGGAGATTCTCTCCAGCTCCGCCAGATCACGCCGCTTCGCTTGGTGACGACGAACTACGCCGTCGTGCGAGCAAGAGAGCGCCCAAACAAAAACGCCCGGCTGTGCCGGGCGTTTTGCATTCGATATTCGGCTTTATTCGCCGCCACCGAAGCGGCGCGACCACCAGCCGGCACGGCGCGGGGCGGCCGGAGGTTCGTTTGCGGCTTGCGGTGCGGGCTCAGCTGCTGGCGCGGGCGCAGCAACCGGTTCGGTCGGCTGCGCAACCGGTGTCGCGGGTTCGGGCTGGCTGTGCAGCAGGAAGCTCACCTTTTCCCGGACGGTGGAGCGGCGTCGCGCGGCCTTGTCGTCGACGGGCTCTTCGACCGGCGCTGCGGTCGCCGTGACGGGAGCCGGCTCCGGCCGGGGCGGCGCCTCACTCTGCACGTCGGCGCGCGGTTCAGGCTGCGCCGCCTGTGGTTCGGCGATGTGTTCGCCCTGTGCAATCGAGGGCGCGGCCTCGTTGCCAAAGCTGTCGAAATCGGCGACTGCGTCGGTCGCCTCCGGCGGCGCATTGGCAGCGAGCTCGTCGCCGATGGAGCCGGCAAGACCTTCCTCGGCGCCACCGCGCCGACGGCGTCCACCGCGGCGACCACGCCGACGTCGGCGCTCACCGCCGCCCTGCTGCTCGCCGCGGGCGGCCTGTTCCTCGCCTTCCTCGCCATCCTGCTCGGACTCTGAATCCTCTTCGGCTTCGCCGGCGGCCATAGCGGCCTCAGGAAGCGTGGGTGCGTTATCCTCGCGCAACTCGCCGTCGCGCTGGCCGCCACGGCCGCGGCGGCGGCGGCGGCGCTTGCGGCGCTGGCCGTCCTGCTCGGGGGCTGCCTCACCGGCGGCCTGCTCCTCGGCGAGCCCTTCGGTCTCCTCGGACTCGATCTCGGATTCCAGCTCCGCATCGAACTCCTCGTCCTCATAGGCGTCTTCGACCAGGGGCGGCGGGCTCGCAGCCGCCTGCGCCGCAAGCAGCGCCTTGGCAGCTTCCAGCGTATGCACCTGCTCGCCGCGGTCGATAACGTAAGCCTGAGGTCCGCTGACGGACTGATCGGCGATGACCGACAGCGTGACCTTGAAGCCGTTCTCGAGATCACGCAGATGACCGCGCTTGTGGTTCAGCACGTAGAGCGCGACGTCGGTGCGGGTGCGAACCACGAGATTGTGGGTCGCGCCCTTCATCAGGATCTCTTCGAGGCCGCGCAGCAACTGGAGCGCCACCGAGGAGACCGAGCGGACATGACCGGTGCCGCCGCAATGCGGGCAGGGATCGGTCGAACTCTCCAGCACGCTGGCGCGAATGCGCTGGCGCGACATTTCCAGCAGGCCGAAATGCGAGATGCGTCCGACCTGGATGCGCGCGCGATCCTGCCTGAGGCAATCAGACAGCTTGCGCTCGACCGCACGGTTGTTGCGCTTCTCGTCCATGTCGATGAAGTCGATGACGATCAGGCCGGCGAGGTCGCGCAGGCGGAGCTGACGGGCGACCTCTTCGGCAGCCTCCAGATTGGTCTTGAGCGCGGTGTCCTCGATATGGTGCTCGCGGGTCGATCGTCCCGAGTTGACGTCGATCGAGACCAGCGCTTCGGTCTGGTTGATGACGATATAGCCGCCGGAGCGAAGCTGTACGGTCGGCGAGAACATCGCATCCAGCTGGCTCTCGACACCCATCCGCGAGAATAGCGGCTGGCCGTCGCGATACTGCTTCACCGCGCTGACATTGGCGGGCATCAGCATCTTCATGAAGTCGCGCGCTTCGCGGTAGCCGGATTCGCCGGCCACCTGGATCTCGTCGATCTCCTTGTTGTAGAGGTCGCGCAGCGAGCGCTTGATCAACGAGCCTTCCTCGTAGACGAGGGTCGGGGCCTGCGACTTCAGCGTCAGGTCGCGCACCGTCTCCCACATCCGGATCAGATATTCGAAGTCGCGCTTGATCTCGGGCTTGGTGCGGGCAGCGCCGGCGGTGCGCAGGATGATGCCCATGCCCTCGGGCACGTCGAGATCCTGCACCACTTCCTTCAGGCGCGACCGGTCCTGGGCGCTGGTAATCTTGCGGCTGATGCCGCCGCCGCGCGCAGTGTTGGGCATCAAGACGGCATAGCGGCCGGCGAGCGACAGATAGGTCGTCAGCGCAGCGCCTTTGTTGCCGCGCTCTTCCTTGACGACCTGCACCAGCATCACCTGGCGGCGCTTGATGACCTCCTGGATCTTGTACTGGCGGCGCGGGCGGAAGGTGCGCTCCGGCACTTCCTCCAGCACGTCGTCGCCGCCGACGGATTCGACGAGTTCCTCTTCGGCTTCCTCGCCGTCCTCGTCCTCGTCCTCTTCGTCAGCCGTCACTTCCGCGGCCTTGGCATGCGCCGCGTCGGCGGCGTAAACGGCATCGGCTGGTTCAGCGGCGACAGCTACCGCTTCGGCGAAAGCCTCGGCGTGGGCTTCGGGGGCAACGGCCTCCTGCGGCTCGGCAACGGTCTCGGCCGCAACCACGGGCTCGGCGCCGACGGCCGCGACAGGCGCGGGCGTCTCGTCGGCTTGATCATGGTCGTGATGATCGTGCTCGCCGTGATCACCCTGGTCGTCATCAGCGTGGGCGTGTTGGTGATCGTCATCATGGGGCTGATGATCGCCATGATCGTCTTCGTGATGATCGTGGCCGTCGTACTCGCCATGATGCTCGGCATCGGCGTGCAGGTGCTCGCCTTCGTGCGAAGCGCCTTCAGTCTGCGCCGGCAGGGCCTCGCCCTCGACCGGCTGGGCCGCGGGGTCGGCGCCGGCCTCGAGGCCTTCGACGATGTCGCTGCGGACGCGTTCGCCGTGGCCGCGGCGACGGGCGTTGCGGTGGCGCGAGCGGCGGCGGCCGTGGGAGCGGTTCTCGCTCTCTTCCTCGGCCTCGCGATGAGCCTGTTCCTCGGCCTCGATCAGCGCCTGCCGGTCGGCGACCGGGATCTGGTAGTAATCGGGATGGATTTCGCTGAATGCGAGGAAGCCGTGGCGGTTGCCGCCATATTCGACGAAAGCGGCTTGGAGCGAGGGTTCGACCCTGGTGACCTTGGCGAGGTAGATATTCCCGCGCAGTTGCTTGCGTTGTGCGGTCTCGAAGTCAAACTCTTCGACGCGATTGCCGCGGACCACGACGACCCGGGTCTCTTCCGGGTGGGTGGCATCGATCAACATCTTGTTGGGCATGTCTTAACTCTTGGCGGCGGCGGGCGCGATTCACCGTGGGCGCGTATCGCGCCGCCGGGTGACGCGACGGTCCACCTGATTCGGGGGTGAGGGGAAGGCCGAAACGCCGTCTCTCGCGCCTTGCCGAACCGGAAGCTTCAGGACCAATGTGGCGCGCGGAATTTTCAATCCGCAGCGTCGCGAATGGTCCTTTAGAATTCGTCGGCACAGTCTGGCGCATCAAGCGTCGGCCCGTATGAAACATTGGGCGGCGAGGCCGCCCCTCAATCAGTTGCTGCTGGCCAGGCATGGCGCGAGCGCGCTCGCCTTGGGGGATCACGAACCGGTCCCTTGGGATCAAGAGACCGGCTTAATGGGTTACGTCGCTGTCAGAACCGCCCGGGTAACGTGAGTGGTAACCCAGGACCGTCCGCCGCCGGAGCTTGACCCGCTCCATCTCGTTGCCGCGCACCGCGCTGGTCTTAGAGGGGGAACGGAAAACGCTGGAATTCCCAAACCTTGAGAGTTCCGGCGCTGCACCGGGAGGCTGATGCGACACAACCGGGAATATCGGCCGTCAGCAGTCCGTACATACGAGGAATGAGCCATCCGTGCAAGGGAGCGTCGCACGGCGGTCACAGTCAGCGAGTTTCGCACATCCGTCATTAAGGATCGTTTAACCCTGTGGTTCTATTGCGTTAAAGAGGCTGCTCGGAGGCACGGAATTCGGTGGCGAGCCGCACAAATCAAAGGGTTTTGCTGGGATGCGCGCTGCTGTGCGCCGCAGCATTGCCATATGCCGATTCCTCGCGCCTGAGCGCAGCGGAAAGCCAGCCACAACCCTCTGTTGCGGTCGCGAATTTTCCCACCGCTTCGGCAGCCCGTCTGGCTGGCGACGGCAAGCAGACCCGCTTCATCCTCGACATCGACCAGACCGTTACCTTTCGTGCCGTCACGCTCGCCGACCCCTACCGCGTGGTGGTGGATGTGCCGCAAGTCAATTTTCAGCTGCCCGCCGGTACCGGCAGCGGGGGGCGGGGGCTGGTCAAGGCCTTCCGCTACGGGCTCGTCATGCCCGGCGGCTCGCGAATCGTGTTCGACCTGACCGGGCCGGCGAAGATCGCCAATTCCTACGTGGTCGACGCCGCCAATGGCCAGCCGGCCCGTCTCGTGCTCGAGCTGGAAGAGGTCGACCGCGCCGCCTTTGTGCCCTCGCTCGCCCCCGAAAACCGTCCCGAGCTGAGGCCCGCGATCGCCGAGGCGCCGCCTGCCACGTTTCCCACTACGGCGACCCCGGATACCGCGCAGCAGAAGGCCGATGGCCGTCCGGTGGTCGTGATTGATCCCGGCCATGGCGGTATCGATAACGGTACGCAGTCGAGCGGCGAGAGCGAGAAGAACCTCGTCCTGGCCTTTGGGCTGGCGCTACGCGATAGACTGGAAAAGGCCGGCAAATACCGCGTGGTCATGACGCGGGACGACGATACCTTCATTCCCCTCAATGACCGGACCAAGATCGCCCGCAACCTCAAGGCCGCTTTGTTCGTCTCGATTCATGCCGATGCGCTGCCACGTGCCGAGGGCGATGCGCAGGGCGCGACCATCTACACGCTCTCCGATAAGGCCTCCGACGCCGAGGCCCAGCGGCTGGCGGACGCCGAGAACCGGGCGGACGCGATTGCTGGCTTCAACCTCGCGGAGGAGCCGACCGACGTCGCCGACATATTGATCGACCTCACGCAGCGGGAAACCCGCACCTTTTCAAATCGTTTTGCCCGTCTGCTGATGGGGGAAATGAAGTCAACGGTGCGGATGCACAAGCATCCCCTGAAGTCGGCCGGCTTCCGGGTCCTGAAGGCGCCCGACGTGCCCTCGGTGCTGGTCGAGATCGGCTATGTCTCGAACAAGGGCGACCTCGAGCACCTGGTCTCCGAGGGCTGGCGCTCCCGCGCCGTGGGGTCCATGGCGCAGGCGATCGACGGGTTTTTGGCCAAGCGGATGGCCACGGCGGGATCGTCAAATTGACGACCCGGGGATCGTCAAATTGACGACGTGGGGATCGTCAAATTGACGACCGGGGGTCTTCGAACTGAAAGGGTTTTTCCGTCCCGCCGCAAAAGCCCTAGTTTGGCCACAGCGGGCGCTTTATAAAAATGCCGCAGGGGGTTCCGGAATCGGAGAGAGAATCCCGCTCGGCAGGCGTCTAAAATCCGGCACTGATGTGATTGCGTAAGCCGGTGAATTCGTGACGTAAGGGTTGGCCCCTGTTTGGGGTGCCAAGGGGCTGATACTGGGCTGATCCAGAGTTTGAACGGATAAACACATAATGCGCTTGCTGGTGCGGTTCATGGGCTTCCTGTTCGCCGCGGGAACAGTGGTGTTCCTTGTCGGTGTCGGGGCCGTGGCAGGCCTGATCTGGCATTTCTCCAAGGACTTGCCGGACTACTCTCAGCTTCAGGATTACGAGCCGCCGGTGATGACCCGCGTGCACGCGGTCGACGGTTCGCTGCTCGGCGAATACGCCAAGGAGCGGCGGCTGTATCTGCCGATCCAGGCCGTGCCCAAGCTCGTGATCAACGCGTTCCTGGCGGCCGAGGACAAGAATTTCTACGAGCATGGCGGCATCGACTACACCGGCATGGCGCGCGCCGGTCTGCTTTACATCCAGAACTACGGCTCGAATCGGCGTCCGCAAGGCGCCTCCACCATCACCCAGCAGGTCGCCAAGAACTTCCTTCTGACCAACGAGGTCTCCTTCGCGCGCAAGATCAAAGAAGCCTTGCTGGCGATGCGCATCGAGAAGACCTACTCGAAGGACAAGATCCTCGAGCTGTATCTGAACGAAATCTATCTCGGCCTCGGCGCCTACGGCATCGCGGCGGCGTCGCTGGTCTATTTCGATAAGTCAGTGAACGAGCTCACCGTTGCGGAAGCCGCTTATCTGGCCGCGCTGCCGAAGATGCCGGCGACCCTGCATCCGGTGCGCAACCGCGACCGCGCCATCGAGCGCCGCAACTATGTGATCGACCGTCTCCAGGAGAACGGCTGGATCAAGCAGGCCGACGCCGAGAAGGCGCGCAAGGAGCCGCTCGCCGTCACCAGCCGCTCCAACGGGGCCCACACTTTCGCCGGCGAATATTTCGCCGAGGAAGTCCGCCGCGACATCTTCGAGCGCTATGGCGAGAAGAAGCTGTATGAGGGCGGCCTCTCTGTCCGCACCACGCTCGATCCGAAGATCCAGGTCATGGCGCGCAAGACCATGGTTGCCGGCCTCGTGAACTATGACGAGCAGCAGGGCTATCGCGGTGCCATGAGCAAGCTCGATATTTCGGGCGACTGGGGCGTGAAGCTCGCCGAGATCAAATCGCTCTCCGACATCTCGCCATGGCGCATGGCGGTGGTGCTGGAAACCAGCGACCAGTCGGCGCGCATCGGCTTCCAGCCGAGCCGCGAGCTGGGCGGTGCCATCAGCAAGCAGCGCGAGACAGGCATCGTCACGGTCGACGGCGTGCGCTGGGCGCGGGCCACGCAGGGCGGCACAAGGGGCAAGACGCCGACGGCGGTGTCGCAGGTGCTCCAGCCCGGCGACGTCATTTATGCCGATCCGCTCTACAAGGACGGTCAGCCCGTCGAGGGCCAGTACCGGCTGCGTCAGATCCCCGAAGTGTCGGGCGCGATGGTGGTGATGGATCCCTGGACCGGCCGCGTGCTCGCGATGGTCGGCGGCTTCTCGTTCGACCAGAGCCAGTTCAATCGCGCCACGCAGGCCTATCGGCAGCCGGGTTCGTCGTTCAAGCCGATCGTCTATTCGGCCGCGCTCGACAACGGCTATACGCCGTCGACCGTGGTACTCGACGCGCCGATCGAAATCGATCAGGGCCAGGGCGCCGGCGTGTGGCGGCCTGAAAACTTCTCCTCGGGCAAGTTCCAGGGACCGGTGACGCTGCGCAACGCGCTGCGGCAGTCGCTGAACACCGTGACGGTGCGCCTCGCGCAGGACATCGGCATGCCCTTGATCGGCGAATATGCCCGCCGCTTCGGCGTCTATGACGAGCTGCCGAACTATCTGTCCTACGCGCTCGGCGCTGGCGAAACGACGGCGATGCGCATGGTCACGGCTTACTCGATGCTCGCCAATGGCGGCCGCCGGGTGAAGCCGACCTTGATCGACCGCATCCAGGACCGCTACGGCCGCACCATCTTCAAGCACGACCAGCGCGAATGCCGCGGCTGCGACGCGCCGGGCGGCTGGAAGAATCAGGCCGAGCCGCAGCTGATCGACCGCCGTGAGCAGGTGCTGGATTCCATGACCGCCTATCAGATCACCGAGCTGATGGAAGGCGTGGTGCAGGCCGGTACCGCGACCGTGGTCAAGGAAGTCGGCAAGCCGATCGCCGGTAAGACCGGCACCACCAACGAGGCCAAGGACGCCTGGTTCGTCGGCTTCTCGCCCGACGTCGCCGTCGCCATCTATATGGGCTACGACAAGCCGCGCCCGCTCGGCAAAGGCAATGCCGCGACCGGCGGCCATCTGGCAGCTCCCATCGCGCGCGATTTCCTCAAGCTTGCGCTCGCCGACAAGCCCGCCGTTCCGTTCAAGGTGCCGGCCGGCATCAAGCTCGTGCGCGTTGTCTCCAAGACCGGCATGCGCGCAGGTCCCGGCGAGACCGGCGGAACCATCCTCGAAGCCTTCAAGCCGGGCACGGCGCCGCCGGATAATTATTCGGTCATCGGCGTGGCCGATGCCGACGGGCGCATGCCGGCGTCGCAGCAGCAGCAGCCGGATTCCGGCTTCTTCATGCGGCCGGGCACCGGCGGGCTGTACTAAAGCGCGACGAGATTAGGATCGTCATCGCGCTTTAGGTTGTTGTTCGAGCATGATCTTTTCGGAAAGCCGCTGCGCACTTTTCCGGATCATGCTTTAGCGGATAACGCTGACGTTTGAGGGAGCGGGCGGTTGCGCTTTGGCGCCGCCGCCGTTACATCCCGTTGCAATCGAACCCGGAACAATTCCGCGACATCAGAGAACGACATGCGTGCCGAAATCGAGCGGTTGGTAGAAGAGATCAAGCAGTCAGTCGGGCTGCTGAGGAGGCATCTTTGACGTCGAGAAATCGACGGCGCGCCTCGCTGAGCTGAACAAGCTCGCAGAAGATCCCGATCTCTGGAACGATCCCCAGAAAGCCCAGAAACTGATGCAGGAGCGCACCTCGCTCGAGGATGCGCTGTCGGGCATCGGCAAGGTCGAGCAGGAGCTCGAAGACGATATCGGCATGATCGAGCTCGGCGAGGCCGAGGGCGATGACGGTGTCGTTGCCGAGGCCGAAGCCGCGCTGAAGAACCTCAAGAAGGAGGTGGCGCGGCGTGAACTCGAGGCGCTGCTGTCGGGCGAGGCCGACCGCTTCGATTCCTATCTCGAAGTCCATGCCGGCGCTGGCGGCACCGAAAGCCAGGACTGGGCGCAGATGCTCTTGCGCATGTACACGCGCTGGGCCGAAACCCACGGCTTCAAGGTCGAATTTCTGGAAGAATCCGAGGGTGAAGAGGCCGGCATCAAGTCGGCGACCATCCAGGTTTCCGGCCACAACGCCTATGGCTGGCTGAAGACCGAAGCGGGTGTGCATCGCCTGGTGCGCATCTCGCCGTTCGACTCCAACGCGCGGCGGCACACCTCGTTCTCGAGCGTGCAGGTATTCCCCGTCATCGACGACAGCATCAAGATCGACATCAAGGAGTCCGACGTCCGCACCGACACCATGCGTTCGGGCGGTGCCGGCGGTCAGCACGTCAACAAGACCGAATCCGCGGTGCGCCTGACGCATATTCCGACTGGTGTCGCGGTGGTCTGTCAGGCCGGCCGCTCCCAACACAAGAACCGCGCGCAGGCCTGGGACATGCTGCGTGCTCGCCTTTACGAGATCGAACTGAAGAAGCGCGAGGAGAAGGCGGCCGCCGACCAGGCTGCCAAGACCGATATCGGCTGGGGCCACCAGATCCGCTCGTACGTGCTGCAGCCCTACCAGATGGTGAAGGATTTGCGCACGGGGGTGCAGACCTCGGACACATCCGGCGTGCTCAATGGCGAGCTCGACGACTTCATGGCCGCGACGCTGGCGCAGCGCGCCTTCGGCACCACCAGCGGCGACATCGAGGACGTGGATTGATCATGGCCCGCGTCGCCTTCATCGGGCTTGGGCGGATGGGGCACGGCATGGCCGGCCGCTATCTCGATGCCGGTTTCACGGTGACGCTGTGGAATCGCAGCAAGGCCAAAGCGGAAGACCTGATCGCCCGCGGCGCGCAATGGGCGACCTCGCCTGAGGACGCCGCGATCGATGCCGATGCGGTCGTGACCATGGTCGCCGATGACGAGGCCTCGCGTGCGGTCTGGCTCGGGCCCAAGGGCGCGGCCAAGACCGCGAAGGCCGGCACCATCGGCATCGAATGCTCGACCGTCTCCTATGACCATGCCCGCGAGATGGGCCGCGAGCTGAACGCGCGCGGGCTCATTTACATCGACTGCCCCGTGACCGGATTGCCCGATGCGGCCGCTAGCGGAAAGCTGACGCTGCTGGTTGGTGCCAATGCGGCCGATCTCGAGCGCGCGCGGCCTTATCTCGACCCAATCGGCTCAACCATCCGCCATTTCGGCGCGGTCGGCACCGGCACGGTCTACAAGCTCATCAACAATCTCTTGGGCGCGATCCAGATCGCCGGCCTTGCCGAGGGGCTTGCGATCGCCGAGCAGGCCGGGCTCGACATGAACCTCGTGCTGGAGTCGATCCAGGCGGGCGTCGCCGCAAGCCCACAGGTGCAGCGCCACTCCAAGCGCATGGTCGCTCGCGACTTCGGCGTCGCGACCTTCACGGCGGCGCTGCGGCACAAGGATGCCGCCTATGCGGTGGAGCTCGCCGAGAGTCTGCTGGCTGATAAGCCGCTGGTCGCACGCGCCGCTGTCGAGGCCTATGCGCAGGCGAAGGCCGTGATGCCCGACGATGATGAAGGCCGGATGATCGAGCTGGTATCGCGGCCGAAGAAATTCTCGTAGGCGGGTGTATCAACATGGGGCCGCCTTGGCCGCTCCATTCATTCCGAGCACCGGTTTTGTAAGCCGGTGCTTCATCGGAAATCGGGTGGCACTGTCCACCGCAGCGTTCTAGGCGATGGCTCGGCCGCCGAGGTGAGACGCCATGCCACCCAACGATAACCGGATCGATGCGCGCGATTGGTCGCTCCTCGCCGTGCTGTCGGTGCTCTGGGGTGGCTCGTTCTTCTTCAATGGCGCAGGCTTACGGGAATTGCCGCCGCTGACGCTGGTATTCCTGCGCGTTGCGCTTGGCGCTGCTATCCTGCTTCCGCTGCTGCGCGCGCAGGGCATCGGTCTTCCCAAGGGCGCCACAGGCTGGAGGCCGTTCGTCGCGATCGGGCTGCTCAACAACGTCATTCCGTTCTCGCTCATCGTGATCGGCCAGACCTTCATTCCGAGCGGGCTGGCCTCGATCCTGAATGCGACCACGCCGCTGTTCACTGTGGTGGTGATGGCGGCGGCAGGCGACGAGACCTTGCAGATGCGTCGCATGGCCGGGGTGGCGCTGGGCCTTGCCGGCGTGATCATCCTGCGCGGATGGGGTTTCGAGACAAGGCCGGGGCAGGGGCTCGGCATCCTGCTCTGCCTCGGCGGCGCATTGAGCTATGCCTTTGCGGCGCTGGCGGCGCGGCGATTGTTGAAGGACGCAGCTCCGCTGGGCACGGCGACGTTTCAACTGATGGCGTCGACAGTGATGATGGCGGCCGTCGCCGGTGTGGTGGAACAGCCGTGGCGCGTTCCGATGCCGAGCCTCACAACCTGGCTTGCGGTGCTTGGCCTTGCCGGCCTGTCGACGGCGCTCGCCTACATCGTCTTCTTTCAGATCCTGCGGCGCTCGGGCGCGAGCAATGTCATGATGGTGACGCTGCTCATTCCCGTCACCGCCATTCTTCTGGGATGGCTGGTGCTGGGCGAGCCGATCTCGATGCGCGAGATCGCGGGCGCAATCGTCATCGGCAGCGCGTTGCTCGTGATCGACGGGCGCGTGCTCGGTTTGCTGTGTCGCGTCGCGTAAGTTCCCGATCCATCGTTTCACCTCGCGGAAAATCGCGACGCTTGCCAGCGGCAAGCCCGCTTGCGACACTTCCAGCAAAACAAGACTACAAAACATAGGGGAGAGACCAATGCCGGGTCGTCGCAAGAATCTCGCCGCCCTCGCCATGCTTGTTGCCGGAGCGCTCGCCGCGGCACCGGCCCTGGCGCAGAAGAGATACGACCCCGGCGCTTCCGACACCGAAATCAAAATCGGCAACATCATGCCCTATAGCGGGCCGGCGTCGTCCTATGGCGTGATCGGCAAAACCGAAGCGGCCTTCTTCCGGATGATCAACGACCAGGGCGGCATCAACGGCCGCAAGATCAACTTCATCAGCTATGACGATGCCTATTCGCCGCCGAAGGCGATCGAGCAGGCGCGCAAGCTGGTCGAGAGCGACGAGGTCCTCCTGATCTTCCAGCCGCTCGGCACGCCCTCGAACTCCGCGATCATGAAGTACATGAACGCGAAGAAGGTGCCGCAGCTCTTCGTCGCCTCGGGCGGCACCAAGTTCGGCGATCCCAAGAATTTCCCGTGGACCATGGGTTTCCAGCCGAACTACCAGAGCGAGGGTCGGATCTACGCAAAGTACATCCGCGACAACTTTCCGAATGGCAAGATCGCGGTGTTCTGGCAGAACGACGACGCCGGCAAAGACCAGTTCAAGGGCCTGAAGGACGGGCTCGGCGACAAGGCGAGCATGATCATCGCCGATAAATCCTATGAGGTCAGCGACCCCTCGATCGACTCGCAGATCGTGGCGCTGCATGATTCCGGCGCCGACATCTTCTTCTCCTGGGCCGCGCCGAAAGGCTCGGCGCAGGCGATCCGGAAAGTGGGTGAGCTCGGCTGGAAACCAAAGTTCTTCCTGGCCAACACCGCGACCTCGGTCGCTTCGGTGCTCAAGCCCGCCGGGCTCGACTATTCCAAGGACATCATCTCGACGATCTACTTGAAGGATCCAACCGATCCGACCTGGGATAAGGACCCGGCCGTGATTAGCTGGCGCGCGTTCATGGACAAGTATTATCCTGACGGCGACAAGACCAACTCCAACAACGTCTATGGCTATGTTCAGGCCGAGGCGATGGCCCAGGTCCTGAAGCAGTGCGGCGACAATCTCACCCGCGAGAACGTCATGAAGCAGGCCGCCAACCTGAAGAACTTCCACACCGACCTGATGCTGCCGGGCATCATGGTCAACACCTCGCCCGACGACTATTTCCCGATCGAGCAGATGCAACTGATGCGGTTCAACGGGCAGGCCTGGGAGCTGTTCGGCGACGTCATCACCGGCGAGGTCGGCAACGAGCGCGGCCAGTAGTCGCGGCTGAAGATCGAGGCTTAGCCCGCGCTGAGCCGCACGCCCGCACGCAAAAATTTCTGCGGATCGACTGCTTCGCCCTCGATGCGGGTCTCATAGTGCAAATGCGGACCAGTGGAACGGCCGGTCGAGCCGACGAGACCGACCACCTGGCCGATCTTCACGACCTCGCCGACCCTGACGTTGATCTCGGCAACGAGCGCGGCCAGTAGTCGCGGCTGAAGATCGAGGCTTAGCCCGCGCTGAGCCGCACGCCCGCACGCAAAAATTTCTGCGGATCGACTGCTTCGCCCTCGATGCGGGTCTCATAGTGCAAATGCGGACCAGTGGAACGGCCGGTCGAGCCGACGAGACCGACCACCTGGCCGATCTTCACGACCTCGCCGACCCTGACGTTGATCTCGGAGAGATGGCCATAGCGGGTCGAAAGCCCGTTGCCGTGGTCGACCTCGACCATGCGGCCGTAGCCGCCGGACCAGCCGGCGGAAACCACCTTGCCGTTGGCGGTGACGCGAACGGGATCGCCGGTGGCGGCGCGGAAGTCGAGCCCGGTATGCATCGCGGGCCGGCCGAGGAACGGATCGCTGCGCACGCCGAAGCCGGAGGTGAATTCGACCTCGCCGATGACGGGCTTGCGATAGGGCACCAGCGCCAGCGTGCGATTGAGGCGGTCCAACTCGGTGCGCGTGGTGTTGAGGCGGTAGAGCTGCTTCTCGAACGGCCCGGCGTTCGGCGTCAATTTGACGGGTACGAAAGGCCCGCCCATCGCGGTTCGCGGTACGGCGGCTTCGAGACTGGCGAGGTTGAGGCCGAGATCGCTGACGACGCCGCGCATCCGGCGCATGCGTGAATCCATGCCTTCCTCGACGGCATTGAGCGCCGCCATCTGGCGCCGCTCGACCTGATCAAGCGAGGTCGTGAGCCGGACCAGGACGTTGTCGAAGCCTTGGTTCTTGGCGAATTGGCTGGTCGGCGGCGTCGCGACGGTCGGCGCACGCGATTCGAGCCGCGCTTCGCGATCCGGCGGGGCCACGAAGATCACGGTGTCGCTGATCGGCGACGGCTTGGGCGTGCCCTGCGTTGCGTTCTGGCCGGCGTCACCACGCTGCGGTGTCGAGCGCGGGATCGATCCGGTCACGTCGGGCATGGCGCCGAGCGCCGTAGCCCGGGACTCCAGCGCCGTCTGGCGCTTCATGATCTGGTCGAGCTTCTGGTCGAACTGCTCCTGGTCGAGCAGCTGCCGGCTGGTGGTGCGGTCGACCTTGGCCCGCAGCTCGGCGATACGGTCCTCATAGGCGTACTGCATCTCGGCCTGGCGGGCGATCAGCCGGGTCAGGACGTCGTCGCGAAAGGCGAAATAGGTGGCGGTCGCGGCCGACCACAGCCCGAGCAGCACCACCGTGCCGACCACGATCCAGAACACCACGGGTCCGAAGCGGACCTGCTTGCCGGCATGGACGATGGTGTAGGCGTCGTCGGTGGTGGGAAGGGGAATCGCGACCGCCGTTGCGGCGGCGGTAGGACGGCGATGGAAGGCCCTTCCGTGGTCGTGAGGATGATGTTGGGGGTACTGCGAGTAGTGGGCAGAACTTTTCGACATCGGCACTCCCGCGCCGGTCGGATGAGTCCGTAACGGCCTAATTGCCGCAGCAATCTGGGCCGGTCATGGTTAATTTTCCGGAAACGGGAACATTCGAATTTAAAGGACTGGTTAAAGACTTCTTGCCGCTGCCAGCACCTCATCGGCATGGCCGTCGACCCGGACATTGCGCCAAATCCTGGCCACTCTGCCATCGCCCCCGACCAGTACCGTGGTGCGAAGAATTCCAAGGAAGCGCTTGCCATACATGGACTTTTCGCCCCAGGCGCCATAGGCCTCCAGCATCTCGTGCGTCTCATCCGAGATGAGGGGCATGGCGAGCTTGTGCTTGTCGCGGAACTTCTCCTGGGCCTTTAACGGATCGGCGGAGATACCGAGCACGGCGGTGCCGGCAGCCGTAAAGGCGTCCGCCAGCCGGGTGAAATCGATGGCCTCCCTGGTACAGCCGGGCGTGTCGGCCCGGGGATAGAAGAACAGCACGAGCTTTTGGCCGGCGTAGTCCGTAAGCGTGACCACGTCGCCGCCGTCGCGGGGCAGGCGGAAGGCGGGAGCCTTCTGACCCTCGGTCAAGGCGGCCTTCGCCGCCCCGAGCGATTTGGAGGAATTCAACTGTTTCGATGGGGCCTTATGTGATCCTGCTTTTGCTACTGTCTTGGTTGATTTGCTCGCCGGCGTCCGCTGTGTTTTCGCGGACCTTGTTTGAGTCGTTGCCCGCGTTTTCACGGGCTTCTTTTTAGCCGTCGGACTGCCGGAGGGCGTTTTGGACGATTTCTTTTGGGATTTCTTGGACATACGCCTTCCTTTCGTCGCTTTCGGCAGGTCAACCAAAGCGGTATTGCAGCTCTCGTCCGGTGTGCCGGAATCGCGCCCTCGGCTGGGCAAGTCTGACGACGCCGGAGTATGGTTACAAGGAATTCCACGCACCACCCCACTGCTCGTTGAACGCGCTCCCGGGGCGAAATGACGAACAGCAGGAATATTCGAGGTATGGCGGCAGTGCCGGCGCGGGGGTCTTCGCTCCCCATCGACGGCTGCGGTCCCGGCGGCGCTCAATCCTATGATGGGCGCCTGTATCGAGAGGCAATGGCAAGGAATAAGTCGCCCCAGGACTACAACCGGGACTTCGATCGGCGCGGCGGTCAACCACAGCCGCAGGAATGGGACGACGCCGATTGGGATCCGGATCAGGAGGAGGCGGCGGGCCATCGCGCGCGCCGGCTGCTGTCGCGCTCCAATTCGGGCTTCCATCGTTTCGGTGACGGATTCAGGTCGTTGCACCGCTGGCTGGGCGGCGGTCGATGGCTGATGCGCTTTGCCATTGTCGTCAGTGCCCTCATCGTCATTTTCGTCGGCTGTTTCGGCGCGCTGTGGTGGCGGCTCGGCGCGGGTCCCATCAATCTCGACATTGCAACGCCATGGCTGGCAGCCGCCATCGAGGACAATATCGGCCACGGCAACACCGTGGAGGTGGGCGGCACGCAGATCGAGCGGGCGGGGCGGGTCCGTATCGCCGTCCGCATCCGTGACATCATCGTCCGCGACCGCGATCACGCCATTGTCGCCAGTGCGCCGAAGGCCGAGGTGAAGCTATCGGGTGCGGGTCTCCTGATGGGGCATCTGCGCGCCGAAAGCCTCAATCTCGTCGATGCCGAGCTTGCGATCCGCATCGCGCCTGACGGCACCGTCACGGTCTCGGCCGGCGACACCGCAAAGCCGCTGGCTACCGGCGTGGCCTCCAAGAAAGAGGCGGGCCTGCCGCCGACATTCCCGCGCAATGGCGTCCCACCGCCGCCATTCGCCACTCAGCCTGCGAGCCCGGACGCGTCCCAGGCCGCGCCTCAGGCGACCGCACAGAGCGGAATTCTGCAGGGCCTCGACTGGCTCGACAGTCTGAGCATGACCGGCCTCGACGGTCAGAACCTCAACGAGATCGGTCTGAAGAACGGCAATCTGATCGTCGACGACCAGCAGCGTGGTAGCAAATGGTCGTTCGAGAACATCACGCTGAGCCTGCGCCGGCCGAGCCGTGGCGGCGTTACGCTTAGCCTCGGCGAGGAGGGCGCGCGTCCGTGGATGCTGCGCGCCACGATCGGGCCGGTCGAGAACGGCGTGCGCTCGGTCGATATCCGCGCCGACAAGGTCTCGACCTCCAACATCCTGTTGGCGCTGCGGGTCAAGGATCTCACCTATACCGCTGACCTGCCGCTGACGGGCGAGCTGAAAGGCGAGCTCGGCCGCGACGGCGTGCCGACCTTCTTCCGTGGCAAGATCGCGGTCGGCGCCGGCAACATCATCGATACCGACACGCCCGATTATCCGATGGCGATCGATCAGGCCGAGATCAACGTCGAGTGGGACGCGAACCGGCGGGTGCTGGTCGCACCGTTCAAGGTTCTCTCTGGCGCCAACCGCCTGACGCTGCTGGGGCATCTCGAGCCACCGAACGGCGCTACCAATGATTGGCAGCTCGGCTTCAGTGGCGGCTCGATCCTGCTGGGTGGCATCGACAACGAGCCGCCGCTCGTCTTCAACCGGATTGCGATCGGCTTCCGTTTCGACACCGACCACAAGCGTCTCTTGCTGACGCAGGCCGATATCAGCAATGGCGAGATCGGCGTCGCCGGCACCGGTGCCATCGACTATTCCGGTGAGCCGCGGCTGACGCTCGGCTTTGCGGGAACGCCGATGTCGGCCTCCGCGCTGAAGCGGATGTGGCCCACATTGATCGTTCCCGAGCTGCGTGAATGGGTGATCGAGCGGATCGAGCGTGGCACGCTCCAGCGCATCGAGATCGGCATCAATTCGCCGACGAAGAACCTGCCGCGCAAGGGCCCGCCGATTCCCGACGACGGCCTGTCGGTCAACATCGTCGCCAGCGGCGTCGCAGTCCGTCCCGTGGACGGTATGCCGGTTGTGCACGATGCCGATCTGAAGGCGCGGGTGACCGGGCGCACCGCGACCGTGAATATCGCCCAGGGCATTGCCGATACCCCCGCCGGCCGCAAGATCACGATCTCCGACTTCACCTTCGAAGTGCCGGACATGGCGCCCAAGCCGTCGCCGTCGCGCACGAAGTTCCGCGTCGAGGGACCCGTTCCCGCTGCGGCCGAAATGCTCGCCAATGATCGCCTGAGCGATCTATCGTCGACCGTCGTCGATCCCAACACCAGCAAGGGGACGTTCTCGGCGAATATCCAGCTCGGCATGCCGGTCAAGGGCGAGCTGACCAAGGCCGACACCACCTATGCCGTGACCGCCGATCTCAACGGCTTTGCCGCCGACAAGCTGGTGATGAACCAGAAGCTTGAGGCCAACAACCTCAAGATCGTCGCGAGCAACCAGGGCTATCAGGTCAAGGGCGACGTCAAGATCAACGGACAAGCTGCCTCGATCGATTATCGCAAGCCGACTGAAGGCGATGCGGACGTCAGATTGCAGGCGACGCTAGACGATGCCAGCCGCGCGCGTCTCGGATTCGATCTGAGCCCCGCCGTCAGCGGATCGTTGCCGATCAAGCTGTCGGGCAAGATCGCGAGCGGCGCGGACCAGACCACGAAGCTCGGCGTCGAGGCTGACCTGACCTCGGTCAAACTCGACAACATCCTGCCCGGCTGGGTCAAGCTGCCGGGCAAGTCGGGGAAAGCCAGCTTCAAGGTGGTGCCGACGGCGCAATCGACGCGCCTGGAAGATATCGTCATCGAAGGCGGCGGCGCCTCGATCAAGGGCTCGCTCGAGGTCGATGCGAACGGCGACCTCATGAACGTGAATTTCCCAACCTATTCGCCGACTGACGGCGACAAGACCTCATTGAAGGCCGAGCGCGGTCAGGACGGCGTGCTACGCGGCACCATGCGCGGCGACGTCTTTGACGGCCGCGGCTTTCTGAAGTCGGCGATCTCAGGCAATTCCAAGGACGACGGCAAGAACAAGATGAAGAACGTCGATTTCGACATCGACGTGAAGCTCGGCGCCGTCGCGGGCTTCAACGGCGAGGCGATGCGCAGCGTCGACGCGAAGATGTCGAAACGCAATGGCGCCATCAAAGCATTTACGCTGAGCGGCAAGATCGGTCGCGATACGCCTGTTGCGGCCGACCTGCGCGGCGGCCGCGCGCAAGGCAATCGCGAGGTGATCTACCTCCAGACCAACGACGCCGGCGCGCTGCTGCGCTTCACCGACACCTACACCAAGGCGGTTGGCGGCCAGATGGTGGTGGCGATGGAGCCGCCGACGTCCGAGCCGAACACGTCGCGCGAGGGTCTCATCAACGTGCGCGACTTCACGGTGAAGGGCGAGGCGCAGCTCGAACGCGTCGCTGCCGGCGCGCCCAACGGCACCGGCAACGGCGTCTCCTTCAGCGCGCTCCGCGCCGAGTTCACACGGCAGAACGGCGCGCTCACGATCCGCGACGGCGTGGTCAAGGGACCGATGATCGGCGCCACTATCGAGGGCTCGATCGACTATCCCGGCAACCAGGTCTGCATGAGCGGCACCTTCGTGCCGATGTATGGCGTCAACAACATCTTCGGCCAGATCCCGCTGTTCGGCATCTTCCTCGGCGGCGGCAACAACGAGGGGCTGATCGGCGTGACCTACGAGGTTGTCGGCACGCCGGCCGCGCCCGTGATGCGCGTCAATCCGATCTCGGCGATGGCACCGGGCCTGTTCCGCAAGATCTTCGAATTCAACACCGGCAAGCAGAACTCGCCGTTCGACGAATTCCCGTCGCAGTCGAACGACGGCTCGACCGGATCGACGCGCCAGCTGTCGAGCGGCTGCAGCCTCGCGCGGCGATAGAAGCGGTTCGATTACAGCCACACGACATAAGGTGCGCTCCCTCTCCCGCTTGCGGGAGAGGGCTGGGGAGAGGGTGTCTCCGCAGCGAGATTCCCAATGAGGAGAAGCCCTCACCCGGCGCTTCGCGCCGACCTCTCCCGCAAGCGGGAGAGGTTTAAGAAACCCGCGGCTCAATCGATCGCCTGCTCTGGACTACGCCCCGTCGCCTACGCCGCGCGCACGCCGGCCAGGAACGTGCCGACTTCGCCGGAGAGCTGTTCGGCCTGCTTGGAGAGGCTCGAGGCCGCCGCGAGCACCATGCCGGCGGCATTGCCGGTCCCGTTCGCAGCCGTGCTGACGCCGCCGATATTGGTGGTGACCTCCTTGGTCGCCTCCGCGGTCTGCGAGACGCTACGGGCTATCTCGGCGGTGGCGGCGCCTTGCTCCTCGATGGCAGCGCCTATCGAGGTGGCGATGCGGCTGACCTCCTCGATGGTGGCGGTGATGCCGCCGATCGCCTCCACCGCTTCCTTGGTCGCGCCCTGGATCTGGGCGATCTTGTCGCCGATCTCGCGGGTGGCTTCCGCGGTCTGGCTCGCGAGCGACTTCACCTCGGATGCGACGACGGCGAAGCCGCGACCGGCTTCGCCCGCGCGTGCGGCCTCGATGGTGGCGTTGAGCGCGAGCAGATTGGTCTGTGCCGCGATGCTGGAGATCAGCTCGGCGACATGCTCGATCTGCTGGGCACCATCGGACAGCGCGCGCACGATGGTGTCGGTGCGGCGGGCACTGTCCACCGCGCGTCCGGTGACCTCGGCAGACTGCGCGACCTGACGGCTGATCTCGGTGATCGAGGAGGAGAGCTCTTCGGCGGCAGCCGCAACCGTCTGGACGCGCTGGCTGGCCTCGGTGGCGGCCGAGCCGACCACGGCAGCGCGGCGGTTGGTGCCTTCGGCGGTGGACGACATCGACTTGGCGGTGGCCTCGAGTTCGCCGGAGCCCGAAGCCATCAGGCCGACGAGCTGGCCGACGGAGGCATCGAAGCGGTCGGCAAGCGCGATCAAGGCATCGCGCTTCTCCTGCTCGCTGCGGGCCTTGGTGGCGACCTGCTCAGCTTCCAGGGTGCGTGCCGTCAGCGCGGTTTGCCGCAGCACTTCGAGCGTCTCGGCCATGCGGCCGATCTCGTCGCCGCGGCCGGTCTCCTCGACCACCTTGTCGATGGCACCTTCGGAAATCTCCTGCATGCGGTTCTTCTGGCGGTCGAGCGCGCCGAGCACGGGCGATCAGCCAGGACAGCGTCGCCATCAGCAGCATCAGGCCGATGCCGACGGCGGCCAGCTCCAGCGTCAGCGCGCGCACGTCGGCGTCGATGTCGTCGACATAGAGTCCGTAGCTGATCGTCACGTTCCAGGGCGCGAATTTGCGCGCGAACACGGTCTTGCGGACCGGCTCGGTCTGGCCGGGGCGGGGATAGAGATACGAGGTCACGCCGCCCTGCGCGGTCTCGCTGCCGGCCTTGATGATGGCGTCGGCGATCAGCAAGCCGTTGGAATCCTTGGCGCCGGTGATCTTGCCTTCGAGCTGCTGATTGGCGCCATTCACGACCAGGGAGGTGTCCTGATTATAGACCACCGGGTAGCCCTGGCCGCCATTGAAGCTCATGCGTCGGCCGCGCTGGTGGAACGAGCTTTTGGCCTCGGCTTGCGTGAGCTTGCCGGCCGTCACCTCGTCCTGGAGCGATTGCGCGTAGTTATAGAGGAGCTCCACCGCGGTCCGCATCTGCTGGACGCGGTCCTCCATCATGCGGCTCTTGCTGAGCACGGCCGATACCCCAATGATGGCCGTGACCGTAAGCGCCGCGAGGCAGACCATGCTGGCGAGCTTGGTGCGGATCTTGCGATGACTCAGCAGCTGCATCGCGGCCCCTATGGAATGGTTGTTATTGCACGCGTCGGTAGCATGAAGTTCTTACCAATCATGAACGGACGCGTGCGACGCGCTGCCGCGCACGCGGCCGCATGCGCAAATGTGCAGGCGCAACGCGCTTCGCCTGCGCATGGCGCGTCAGATCGCGGAGAGGATTGATGCTGGATTTTGGTTGTGACCGAGTCTGGCCGGGACGGCGATGAATCGATTCGTTCACCGCATCATCATGTCCGTGCTGCTCGTGGCGGCCCTCGTCCTGATCTGGAACGTGCTGGGCTCGCGGTAGATGACACCGGCGAAGCTGCCGGCGCCATCCGTTACTTGCACGCCAATTGCGCGGGTCAGCGCCGCGCGTAGGCGCCGCCGGTCGATTCGCTTTCCTTGCCCATCGCCGCATCGACGCTGACCGTGCCGCCGCCGGCTGCCGAGAGGTAGAGACAGGCGAAGCAGAACAGGATCGCGGCGGTGCCGCCGTTGAGCAGCGGCAGGAACACCGGCGCTTCGCCCTTGAACATGTGGCCCATGAAGTAGGCGAAGGCCATTTCACCCGAGAGAATGAAAGCCGAGAGGCGGGTAAACAGGCCGAGCATCAGGAGCGCTCCGAGCACAAGCTCGAGCGTACCGGCCGCGTAGATGATCGGCGGGATGTTCGCGAAGTACGGGAGCACCGGAAACTTGAACAGCTTGGCGATACCGTACTGGAACAGCAACAGGCCGGTGATGAAGCGGAACAGGCTCAGGAGAACCGGTTCAAAGCGGGTGAGATAAGGAAAGTTCATTGGTTTGCCCTCCATCCAATGCTGTGACCCAATGCTGCGACTTGGACCGCATTCGGTTCGGCCTCGCAAGCCACCCAGGATGAATTCCGCTCTGACATTTTCGTCATGTCAGACAAAACACCGCAGGCTCGCGTTCGATCCGAATTATTTGCTCGTGTTTGCGTCATGCCCACCCGTAATTGTCCGGTGACGCCAATGAACTCAAGTTACCCCTGAGAAACCTACCGCCGCAAGGCGGGCACAACCAGGAACGGAATCATCCCGAGCACCACGCTCGCAAGTGCGAAGGCGAGCACTGCATTGTAGCCGTGGGTTGCATCATGAATCAGGCCGCCGCTCCAGGAGCCGAATGCCGAGCCGAGGCCGCTGCCGATCGAGATGGTACCGTAGATGGTGCCGACGCGTTTACCCTGGAAGATTCTCATCGCGGTGGCGCTGATCAGCGGGCCGCGCGAGCCCATCATGCTGCCGAAGCAGACGACGAAACCGCTGAGCAGGATGATGTTTGGATCATACTGCAAGAGCCAGAGCAGGAAGATGCCGAGGATCGAGATCGCGTAGCTCAGCAGCACCGACGGGCGGCGCCCGATCAGCCCGTCGAGGGCGGAGACTCCCAACATGCCGAACACCAGCACGACGCCGGAGAAGCCCCAGGCGGTCGCGGCCTGGAGCGGCGGAAAGCCGGCGTCGATCAGATAGGCCACGATCTGTGCGGCGATCGCATACATGCCGACCGCGGTGAAGAAGAAGGTCGAGAACAGCGCCCAGAATGCGTGGTGCCGCATGGCACCGAGAAGCGTCCAGCCGTTGTCCACGAAATCAGGATCGGTCTTCTTCACGACATGCGGCGAGCCGGCAGCGAACAGCCGCCACGGCAGCAGCATGAGCGGCACCAGCAGGCCCAGAGCCGCGAAGCCGAACAGCTGGTAGGTGCCGCGCCAGCCGATGTGATCGATCAGAAGCTGCGAGGCCGGCAGCAGTGCCAGCACGCCGCCGCCCATCGCCGAATAGACCACCGACATCGCAGTCGGCAGGCGGGGCCCGAACCAACGGCCAAGCAGGATCGAGTTCGGTACGATGCCGATGAAGGCAATGCCGATACCGACGCAGAGGCCGACCGAGAGCTGGAATTGCCACAGGTGCTGTGCGTGCGCCGCGATTAGGAACGCAGCGCCGAGCAACAGCAGCCCGAGCGCATAGACGAGGCGCGGTCCGGAATGATCGAACAGGCGTCCGACGAAGGGCGCGGTGAGACCGCTGGCGAGCCAGGTCAGCGAATAGACCGAGACGATCTGCGCGCGGTCCCAGCCGAAGCTCTCGGAGATCGGCTTCAGGAACACCGTAAAACTGTCGCCGAGCCCGCGGCCCAGCACAGCCAGTGTGAAGCAGAGCGCGAGCACGGTGAGCGCGATGCGCACGGCGCCTTGCGGCGTTACCGCAACGCCATCCCTGTTCGTTTCCCTGTTGGTTTCCCTGGGCGTGTTCTGGTCCATTGCCGGTCAGGGAGCGCGCTTCGGCGCGCCCTGACAAGCAGCGAAAAGCTCATACGCCTATGCAGGCTTGATGAGGACGTGCTTCTTCTTGCCGAACGACAGCTTGATCACGCCCTCCGGCGTCAGATTTGCTCCTGACAGCGCCATCTTCTCGTCGGTGACCGGCGCGTCGTTGATGCGCAGGCCGCCGCCCTTGATCTGGCGCCGGGCTTCGCCGTTGGAGGCAACCAAGCCCGCCTTAACGAAGGCGTTGAGCACGCCGAAACCTGCATCGAGCTCGCCACGCGGAATTTCCACCGTCGGCAGGGTTTCGGCGAGCGCACCTTCCTCGAAGGTGCGGCGCGCAGTTTCGGCTGCCTCGTTGGCAGCGTCGCGACCGTGCAGCAGCGCGGTCGCTTCGGTCGCGAGCACCTTCTTGGCCTCGTTGATCTCGGAGCCGCCGAGCGCTTCGAGCTTCTTGATCTCAGCCATCGGCAGCGTCGTGAACAGCTTCAGGAATTTGCCGACGTCGGCATCCTCGGTGTTGCGCCAGTACTGCCAGAAATCATACGGCGAGAACTGGTCGGCGTTGAGCCAGACCGCGCCTTGCGCCGTCTTGCCCATCTTGGCCCCTGACGCGGTCGTCAGCAGCGGCGTCGTCAGCGCGAACAGCTGGTGCGTGCCCATGCGGCGGCCGAGATCGACGCCCATGATGATGTTGCCCCACTGGTCGGAGCCACCCATCTGGAGACGGCAGCCGGTGCGCTTGGCGAGCTCGACGAAGTCGTAGGCCTGGCAGACCATGTAGTTGAACTCGATGAAGCTCATCTCCTGCTCGCGCTCGAGGCGCAGCCGCACGGAGTCCATGGTCAGCATGCGGTTGACCGAGAAATGCCGGCCGACGTCGCGCAACATCTCGATCCAGTTCAGCTTGGTCAGCCACTCCGCATTGTCGAGCATGACCGCGTCGCTCTTGCCCTCGCCATAGCGCAGCACCTTTGCGAACACGCCGCGGATCGAGGCCTTGTTGGCCTCGATCTCGGCGACGGTGCGCATCGCGCGCGTCTCGTCCTTGCCGGAGGGATCGCCCACCATCGTGGTACCGCCGCCCATCAGCGTGATCGGCTTGTTGCCCGACTGCTGGAGCCAGTGCAGCATCATCATGGTCAGATAGTTGCCGATATGCAGCGAGGGGGCGGTGCAATCGTAGCCGACATAGGTGGTCGCCTCACCCTTGGCGGCGAGCGCGTCCAGCCCCTCGAAATCGGAGCACTGGTGGATGAATCCACGTTCCTGCAGGGTATTGAGGAAATCCGATTTAAATGCAGTCATCTGTCGGCGTGCCTGACAATTCTTGGTTTACTGTTTTGGGGGCAATTTAAGAGTCTTGCATGGGAACTCGATTGCCACCCGCCACTTGGCGCTGTGGCATTATAAGATGTGTCCCTCTGGCACAAGATCGGCATGCCAGGGCAGGTCTTTTGAGGACGCTGATCCATGATGTTGACGGCACTCGGTTTGATGAGCGGCACCTCGCTGGACGGTGTGGATGTCGCGCTGATCGAAACCGACGGTAAGCAGGTGAAGGCGTTCGGGCCGACCGGCTACCGGCCCTATAGTCCCGCTGAGCGCAACCTGCTGCGCCAGGCGCTGAGCGAGGCCGTGCACCTGTCCCAACGCGATGCTCGGCCGGGGATCCTGGCCGAGGCCGAGCGCGTGGTGACGCGGGCCCATGCCGAGGCGGTCGCCACTTTCGTCGCGCAGAACCGGATGAGGCCGGAGGACATCGACATCGTCGGCTTCCACGGCCAGACCGTGCTGCACAGGCCCGAAAAGCGGTTGACGGTGCAGATCGGCGATGGGCCGGCGCTGGCCAAGGCGATCCATATCCCAGTCGTGCATGATTTCCGCGCCGCCGACGTCGAGGCCGGCGGGCAGGGCGCGCCGTTCGTGCCGGTTTACCATCGGGCGCTGGCCAATTCGCTCGAGCGCGAGGGGCCGATTGTCGTGGTCAATATCGGCGGCGTCTCCAACATCACCTATATCGACGGTAACGACACGCTGATCGCCTGCGACACCGGACCCGGCAATGCGCTGCTCGACGACTTCATGTACCGCACCATGAACCAGGCGTTCGATGCCGAAGGAAAATTCGCCGCGCTCGGCAAGGCTGATGAGGCCTGGATCGCGCGCGCACTGGAGCTGCCGTTCTTTGCAGCTCCGCCGCCAAAGTCGCTCGACCGCAATGATTTTGCTGCGCTGAAGCTCGGCGACATGCCGCCGGCCGACGGCGCCGCGACGCTGACCGCCTTTACCGCGACGGCGATCGCCCGGGTCATTCCATTGCTGCCGCGGCGGCCGCGCAGCTGGATCGTCTGCGGCGGCGGGGCTCGCAACCTCACCATGCTGCGGATGCTGCGCGAGCGGGTAGGCTCGGCCACCGTCGAGGCCGCCGAAACGCTCGGCTGGGCCTCCGACGCCATCGAGGCGCAGGCCTTCGGCTTCCTCGCCGCCCGCGGACTGAAGGGCCTGCCGCTGTCCTATCCGGCGACCACGGGCGTGCCGATGCCGATGACGGGCGGGGTGATCGCACGGCCCTGAAGTCACAGGCAGTTGATGCAGATGCATCGACCTTGACGAGTTAATGCAATTGCATCTATATAGATGCAGTTGCATTTAACCGCCGAGATCGCCACCATGACCGCTTCGCTCAAACTGATCAGCCACAAGCTTTGTCCCTACGTGCAGCGTGCCGTCATCGCGCTCAAGGAGAAGGGCGTGCCGTTCGAGCGGATCGATATCGATCTGGCCAACAAGCCCGAATGGTTCCTGAAGCTATCGCCGCTCGGCAAGGTGCCGGTGCTGGTGGTTGCGACCGACAAGAGCGAGGTTGCGTTGTTCGAGAGCAACGTGATCTGCGAGTACATCGAAGACACGCAAACAGGCGCGAAGCTGCATCCGGCGGATGCGCTGAAACGTGCCGAGCACCGCGCCTGGATGGAGTTCGGCTCGGCGATCCTTGGCGACCTCTGGGGGCTGGAGACGACGACCGATCCGGCGACATTCGAGAGCAAGCGCCAGGCGCTCGCGGCCAAATTCGCGCGCGTGGAAGCTGCGCTTGGCGCAGGGCCGTATTTCGCGGGCGAGACATTCAGCCTCGTCGATGCGGTGTTCGCCCCGGTCTTCCGCTATTTCGACGTGTTCGATGAATTGACCGAGCTTCGCATCTTCAGCGATCTGCCCAAGGTCCGCGGGTGGCGGGCCGAGCTCGCGAAGCGTCCGAGCGTGCGCTCTGCGGTCGGCGCGGACTATCCGCAATTGCTGCGCGCCTTCCTGGTGCGGCACGATGCGCATCTCTTGAAGCTCGCGGCCTGAGGCGACGCCAATGTCGCAGTCCACGGCCTGGCTCATGCTGGTGATAGCCGGCGCGCTCGATGTCGGCTGGGCGATCTCGATGAAATATGCGGAAGGTTACACGCGCGCAGGCTGGAGCCTCGCCTCGCTGGTGCTGCTCGCCGCCTTCGTCTTCCTGCTCGGGCGTGCCTTGAAGGTGCTCGAGGTCGGCGTTGCCTATTCGGTGTGGACCGGCATTGGCGCGGCCGGTACGTTCCTGCTGGGTGTCGTTCTGTTCGGCGAAACCTTGAGCGCGGTGAAGCTTGCGGGCATCGCGCTTGTGCTGACGGGGATCGTCGCACTCAAGCTGGCTTGAGCGGCGAACTCAGTCCCGTAGCCCGGATGGAACGGAAGCGCAATCCGGGGCCCTGTGTCTGCGGATGGAGTTTCCCGGATTTCGCTTGCGCTCCATCCGGGCTACGGGACCTTAGCGCTATAGGGCCTCAGCGCACGTTGGCGAGGCGCATGTCGAGATAAGCCGTGATGGTCTCCATCAGCGGCTCGAGCTTGGCGTCGAAGAAGTGATTGGCGCCGGGAATGACCTGTTGGTCGATCACGATGCCCTTCT
Organism: Bradyrhizobium zhanjiangense; assembly: GCF_004114935.1. NCBI lineage: Bacteria > Pseudomonadati > Pseudomonadota > Alphaproteobacteria > Hyphomicrobiales > Nitrobacteraceae > Bradyrhizobium > Bradyrhizobium zhanjiangense. The sequence continues at coordinate 5,449,549 of NZ_CP022221.1, read as the reverse complement.
GCGTCTTCAGCTTCTCGACCAGCGTGTTGACGTCCTTGGGCGGCACCACCGCATCCTTCTCGCCATGCACGATCAGGCCCGAGGACGGGCAGGGCGCAAGGAACGAGAAGTCGTAGAGATTGGCAGGCGGCGCGATCGAGATGAAGCCTTCGACCTCCGGGCGGCGCATCAGGAGCTGCATGCCGATCCAGGCGCCGAAGGAGAAGCCGGCGACCCAGCAGGCGCGCGCTTCGGGATTGATGGTCTGCGCCCAATCGAGCGCTGCGGCCGCATCCGACAACTCGCCGGTGCCATGGTCGAACGAGCCCTGGCTACGGCCGACGCCGCGGAAGTTGAAGCGCAGCACGGAGAAGCCGCGATGTGCAAAGGCGTAGTAGCACTGGTACACGATCTGATGGTTCATCGTGCCGTGGAACTGCGGATGCGGATGCAGGATCATCGCGATCGGCGCGTTCTTCTGCTTGGCCGGATGGTAGCGGCCTTCGAGACGGCCGGCAGGGCCGGTAAAAATGACTTCGGGCATCGATGATCTCTTGATTGATTTCCTGGAGGCGACCTCGGCAATCAACCGATTGTGGCTTCATCGGCAGATGTCGACGAAAGCGCAATGAAGAGTGAGAGGGCGCGTCGTGCGGTGATGCGCTGACGGCGCGCGGTGACTGACGGTGCGCGTTCTAACATAGGCACAGGGTCAAAAAGCAAGCATCTTGAACATCGCCCAACGGGTTCAAGACGTTAGCGTGTCATGGTCGCGTCACCGCGACCGCATCATTCGGAATCATGGTTGCCAAGTGCCTGTCCGCGGCCCATGTCGGGACGACGGAAATGCCCCTTTGATTTGAGGTAATATCTTACTCAATGCCGACCCGGGTCTATCTCGATTGGAACGCGACCACGCCGCTCCGCGCTCAGGCGAGGGCTGCGATGCTGGCTGCATACGACCTGATCGGCAATCCATCCTCGGTCCATGCCGAGGGCAGGGAGGCACGGCGCCTGGTCGAGGAGGCCCGTGCCACGCTGGCCACCGCCGCAGGTGCGCTACCGCGGAACGTCATCTTCACCTCAGCCGGAACCGAAGCCAACGGGCTGGCGCTATCGCCCGGCCTGCGGGGGCCGACGGGCGGCCCCGTCGAGCGACTGCTGGTCTCCGCAGTCGAGCATGCCTCGGTGCTGGCGGGCGGCCGGTTCCCGGCGGACAAGATCGGACAGATTCGGGTATCGCGCTCCGGTGTGGTCGACCTCGAGGATCTGAGGGACCAGCTCGGTGGCGGTCCGCCAGCGCTGGCCTCCATCATGGCTGCCAACAACGAGACGGGCGCGCTCCAGCCGGTCGCGGAGGCGGCGCGGATCGTTCACGAGGCCGGCGGCCTTCTGCACGTCGATGCGATTCAGGCGCTCGGCAAAATTCCATTCGATATCAAGACTGTGGGCGCAGACCTTGCGACCTTTTCTGCGCACAAGATCGGCGGCCCGAAGGGCGTTGGCGCGCTTGTGGTGGCGGAAGGGCTCGCCGGCCTGGAGCCGGTTCTGCGTGGGGGCGGGCAGGAGCTCAACCGCCGGGCGGGCACCGAGAATGTCGCTGGGATTGCCGGCTTTGGCGCGGCGATCAAGGCGGCGCTTCAGGCTCTGCCGGAGGATGCGAAGCGAATGGCAACCCTCAGGGATCATTTGGAAAATGGCCTTCGCGCCGTTGCCGGGGTGATGGTCTTTGCGGACAACGTCGAGCGGTTGCCAAATACCGTCCTTTTCACCACGCCAGGCCTGAAGGCCGAGACCGCTGTGATCGGCTTTGACCTCGCAGGCGTCGCCGTGTCGTCAGGTTCAGCCTGCTCATCGGGAAAGGTCCAGCCGTCCCACGTGCTTTCGGCCATGGGGTACGATCCCATTGTGGCCCAGGGAGCGGTGCGCCTCAGTCTTGGCTGGTCCACGGAACTCGAGGAGATCAATCGAGCGTTAGAGGCTTGGCGAAAGCTCGGTAATAACCTACTTAAGGGCTAGGCGACGAAACACGGCTTGAATGGTTCTAGGTACGTGCTTTCCGCCAAAAAACATCGTAATAGACGGAATACTCGTCCGAGTTTGATCCACCGCGGTCCTTGAAACCGCGAGCGGAGGATGGAATGCCAGCCGTACAAGAGACGGTCGAGCGCGTGAAGCGCATCGACGTCGACCAGTATCGTTATGGGTTTGAGACCCTGATCGACTCCGAGAAGGCCCCAAAGGGGCTCTCGGAAGAGATCGTAAAGTTCATCTCGCAGAAAAAGAATGAACCCGCCTGGATGCTCCAGTGGCGGCTGGAAGCCTATCGGCGCTGGCTGACCATGACCGAGCCGACCTGGGCGCGCGTCGAATATCCCAAGATCGACTTCCAGGACATCTACTATTACGCGGCGCCGAAGCCGAAGAAGATGGTCACCTCGCTCGACGAGATCGATCCGGAGATCCTGAAGACCTACGAGAAGCTCGGCATTCCCTTGCGGGAAGTCGCCATGCTCGAAGGCGTCGAGCCCAAGGTGGGCGAGGAAGATCCGGCCCGCCGCAAGATCGCGGTCGATGCTGTCTTCGATTCGGTCTCGGTTGCGACCACCTTCAAGGAGGAGCTGAAGAAGGCCGGCGTGATCTTCATGCCGATCTCGGAGGCGATCCGCGAGCACCCTGAACTGGTGCAGAAATATCTCGGCTCCGTGGTTCCGACCTCGGACAATTTCTACGCGACGCTGAACTCGGCGGTGTTCTCCGACGGCTCGTTCGTCTACGTGCCGCCGGGGGTGCGCTGCCCGATGGAGCTGTCGACCTATTTCCGCATCAACGAGCGCAACACCGGCCAGTTCGAGCGCACGCTGATCATCGCGGACAAGGGCTCCTACGTCTCCTATCTCGAGGGCTGCACCGCGCCGCAGCGCGACGAGAATCAGCTGCATGCCGCCGTGGTCGAGCTCGTCGCGCTCGATGACGCCGAGATCAAATATTCGACGGTGCAGAACTGGTATCCCGGCAATTCGGAAGGCAAGGGCGGCATCTACAATTTCGTCACCAAGCGTGGCGACTGCCGCGGCAACCATTCCAAGATCTCCTGGACCCAGGTCGAAACGGGTTCGGCGATCACCTGGAAATATCCGAGCTGCATCCTGCGCGGCGACAACTCGCGTGGTGAGTTCTACTCGATCGCGATCTCGAACGGCTTCCAGCAGGTCGATAGCGGCACCAAGATGATTCATCTCGGCAAGAACACGTCGAGCCGCATCATCTCCAAGGGCATCGCCGCCGGCAAATCGCAGAACACCTATCGCGGCCTCGTCACCGCGCACCGCAAAGCGCTAGGGGCGCGCAACTTCACCGCCTGCGATTCCTTGTTGATCGGCGACAAATGCGGCGCGCACACCGTGCCGTACATCGAGGCGAAGAACTCGTCCGCGACGTTCGAGCACGAGGCGACGACGTCGAAGATCTCGGAGGACGTGCTGTTCTACTGCATCCAGCGCGGCCTCTCGCAGGAAGAGGCCGTCGGCCTCGTCGTCAACGGCTTCGTCAAGGATGTGCTGCAGCAGCTGCCGATGGAATTCGCGGTGGAAGCGCAGAAGCTGATCTCGATCTCGCTTGAAGGGTCGGTCGGTTAACACCGACCCTCGCGGTGCGCCTCGGCGCTCCATGCCTCATTTGAATAGACTGGACACCAAAATGGCTTTGCTTGAAGTGAAAGACCTCAAGGTTCGTGTCGAGGAGCGTGAGATCCTCCACGGGCTGTCGCTGACCGTGAACGAGGGCGAGGTGCACGCGATCATGGGGCCGAACGGCTCCGGCAAGTCGACGCTCTCTCATGTCATCGCCGGCAAGCCCGGCTATGAGGTCACCGACGGCCAAATCCTGTTTAGGGGCGAGGACCTCCTGGAGATGGATCCCGACGAGCGCGCCGCCAAGGGCGTGTTCCTGGCTTTCCAGTATCCGGTCGAGATTCCCGGTGTCACCACCATGAACTTCCTCCGCACCGCACTGAATGCCCAGCGCAAGGCGCGCGGCGAGAGCGAACTGATGGTGCCGGAATTTCTGAAGAAGGTCCGCGAGGTCTCGAAGTCGCTGAACATCCCGCAGGACATGCTCAAGCGTGGCGTCAATGTCGGCTTCTCCGGCGGCGAGAAGAAGCGCAACGAGGTGCTCCAGATGGCGCTGTTCGAGCCCAGCCTGTGCATCCTCGACGAGATGGATTCCGGCCTCGACATCGACGCGCTGCGCATCGCGGCCGACGGCGTCAACGCGCTGCGCTCGCCGGGGCGCGCGATGGTCGTCATCACCCATTATCAGCGGCTGCTCAACTACATCGTGCCCGATTTCGTGCACGTGATGTCGAAGGGCCGTGTCGTGAAGAGCGGTGACAAGGAACTGGCGCTGGAGCTGGAAGCTTCCGGCTACACCCAGTTCGAGGATGCCGCGTAAGGAATTTTGGAGATGAACGTTGCTGTGGCAAAGACCGGGAACGGCCGCGCGGTGAGCGATCTCTTCGCCAGCGCTGAAGGCCGCTTGCCGGGTTCGCCCTCTGTGATCGCGGCACGCCGCGAGGCGTTCGAGACTTATGAGCGTCTCGGCCTGCCGCACCGCCGGATCGAGGAATGGAAGTACACCGATCTGCGTGCGCTGGTCGGTGAGGTGCTGCCGCTGGCAGCGGCGCCCGATTCGGCCGCGTTGAAGCGCGCCGCGGACGCGGTGAAGGCGCATGCGATCGCGGGCGCCCGCAAGCTGGTGCTGGTCGACGGCGTGTTTGCGGCGGATCTGTCCGACGTGAAGGCGCTCGGCTCCGAGGCGAGCCTCAAGACGCTGCGGGAGACGCTGGAGAAGGATGCCGGCCTCCTCACTACTGCGTCCACCGATGCCGTGATCGCGCTGAACGCCGCCATGACAACCGACGGCGTCGTGCTGTCGATCGCTGATGGCGCGCAGCTGTCCGCGCCGATCCAGATCATCCACATCGCAACCGCAGCTTCCACGTCGACCTTCACCCGTTCGCAGGTTGCGATCGGGAAGGGCGTTCGCGCCACCATCGTCGAAAGCTTCGTTGCGGCCGGCGCCAAGGCCTACCAGGTCAACGATGCCGTGCTCGTGACGGTTGGCGACGGCGCCGATGTTGCACATATTCGCCTGATGGACGATGCGCCGGACGCGGTGAACGTCACCTCGCAGTTCGTCACGGTCGGCGCCAATGTGAAGCTCAACTTCTTCAACATGACGACTGGCGCTGCCGTCAGCCGCTTGCAGGGCTTCATCACGCTGGCGGGCGAGGGCAGCGAGCTCTCGGCTAACGGCGTAAACCTGTTGCAGAAGACCGAGCATGGCGACACCACGTTGCTGGTCGACCATGCCGTGCCGAACTGCGTCAGCCGCGAGACTTTCCGCGCCGTGATCGACGACCGGGGTCATTCGGTGTTCCAGGGCCGCATCATCGTTCGTCCCGACGCGCAGAAGACCGACGGCAAGATGATGACCCGCGCGCTGCTGCTCTCGGATGAAGCCGAGGCCGACAACAAGCCCGAGCTCGAGATTTTCGCCGACGACGTCTCCTGCGGCCATGGCGCCACCGCCGGTGCGCTGGACGAGAGCCTGTTGTTCTATCTGAAGGCGCGCGGTCTACCGGAGAAGCAGGCCCAGGCGCTGCTGATCCAGGCCTTCGTCGGCGAGGCGATCGAGCAGATCGCCGACGACAGCCTGCGCGAGTACGTGATCGGCATCGCCGAGCGCTGGCTGGAGCGGCGGTCATGAGCACGCATCCGGCCCTCAAGAATGGCGCCTACGACGTTGCGCGCGTTCGCCAGGATTTTCCGGCGCTCGCCATGCAGGTCTACGGCAAGCCGCTGGTCTATCTCGACAACGCCGCCTCGGCGCAGAAGCCCAGCGCGGTGCTCGACCGCATGACGCAGGCCTATACCAGCGAATACGCCAACGTGCATCGCGGCCTACATTATCTCGCCAATGCGGCGACGGAAGCCTATGAGGGCGCGCGAGCAAAAGTCGCGCAGTTCGTCAACGCTCGCCGCACAGAGGAGATCATCTTCACCCGCAACGTCACCGAGGCCATCAACCTCGTGGCGTCGTCCTGGGGCGAGCCGAACATCAAGCAGGGCGACGAGATCGTCCTCTCGATCATGGAGCACCATTCCAACATCGTGCCCTGGCATTTCCTCAGGGAACGCCACGGCGCGGTGATCAAATGGGCGCCCGTCGATGACGAAGGCAATTTCCTGATCGACGAGTTCGAGAAGCTGCTGACGCCGAAGACCAAGCTTGTCGCCATCACCCAGATGTCGAACGCGCTCGGAACATTCGTTCCGATCAAGGAGGTCGTGCGGCTGGCCCACGATCGCGGCATTCCCGTGCTGGTCGATGGTGCGCAGGGCGCGGTGCATCTGCCCGTCGACGTGCAGGATCTCGACTGCGATTTCTACGCGTTCACCGGCCACAAGATTTATGGCCCGACCGGCATCGGCGCGCTCTATGCCAAGCACGAGCACCTTGTCGCGATGCGGCCGTTCAACGGCGGCGGCGAGATGATCCGCGAGGTTGCGAAGGACTGGGTCACCTATGGCGATCCGCCGCACAAGTTCGAAGCCGGCACCCCGCCCATCGTCGAAGCGATCGGCCTCGGTGCCGCCATCGATTACGTCAATTCGATCGGCAAGGAGCGCATCGCCGCGCACGAGCACGATCTCGTCACCTACGCCCAGGACCGGCTCCGCGAGATCAACGCTCTGCGGCTGATCGGTACCGCGCGCGGCAAGGGGCCGGTGATCTCCTTCGAGCTCAAGGGCGCGCATCCCCACGATGTCGCCACCGTGATCGATCGCCAGGGCATCGCGGTGCGCGCCGGCACCCATTGCGTGATGCCGCTTTTAGAGCGGTTCAACGTCACCGCCACCTGCCGGGCCTCGTTCGGCATGTATAATACGCGGGAAGAAGTCGATCATCTGACACAGGCGCTTCTGAAAGCGCGGGATTTGTTCGCATGAGTGACATGGCCGACGTCAAAGCCAATCCGATGGAGACCCATTCGGCGTTGCCGCCGGAGGAGACCGAGCGCTTGACCACCGAGATCATCGCGGGCCTCAAGACCGTGTTCGATCCGGAAATCCCGGCCGACATTTATGAGCTCGGGCTCATCTATAAGGTCGAGATCAAGGACGACCGCTCGGTCGACGTGCTGATGACGCTGACGACGCCGAACTGTCCGGCCGCCGGCGAGCTGCCGACCATGGTCGAGAACGCGGTCGCCAGCGTTCCCGGCGTCGGCGTGGTCGACGTCAAGGTCGTCTGGGAACCGCCGTGGTCGCCCGAGCGCATGAGCGACGAGGCCCGCCTCGTGCTGAACATGTGGTGACGGCTCGCATTGAATTCGCTTCGCAACGGACCACATAGATAACATGACCCAGGCGACACCAGCTTCGACACCAAAGGCCCGGCGGCCGCGCCCGCAGGTGATGCGGCTGACGGATGCCGCCGCACAGCGGATCACCGAGCTGACCCAGCGCGCGGACTCCGAAATCGTCGGCCTGCGCGTCGGCGTGAAGAACGGCGGCTGCGCCGGCCAATCCTACACCGTCGAATACGCCCACGAGATCCGCCCGACCGACGAGGTCGTCGAGGACAAGGGCGTCAAGATCCTGGTCGATCCCAAGGCCGTGCTGTTCCTGCTCGGCACCGAGATGGACTACAAGGCCGACAAGATGCAGGCCCAGTTCGTCTTCAACAACCCCAACCAGGTCTCCGCCTGCGGCTGCGGCGAGTCGGTCGAGCTGCGGCCGGCGAAGGTTGAGGGGTAAGCCCGGCTTTCGCAACCCCCACCGCTGTGGTCCTGGCGGAAGCCAGGACCCATACCGCGTGATGCCCGATCGTGGGAGGTATCCGTACCGCGTGGCGTAACTTTTACTCTTCGATAAACTACTCCCTGGGGTAATGGGTCCTGGCTTTCGCCAGGACGACGGTGGAGAGAGAGTTGGGCCATGGACCGCGAATTCCTGATCGACCTGTTTGCCGATTTCGGCCCCGTCACCATCCGGAAAATGTTTTCCGGCTACGGCATCTCCGCCGACGGGATCAACTTCGCGCTGTCCTTGCGCGCCGGGCTGTTCTTCCGCGCTGACGAGGTCACGATCCCGAATTTCGAGGCGGAAGGCTCAAAGCCGTTTCAATATTCGACCAGCGCAAAGACCGTGCTGGTGAACTCCTATTGGGAGCTGCCGGCGCGGCTGTTCGACGATTCCGAGGAGCTGGCGCAATGGGCGAGGGCAGCACTCGCCGCCGCCCAGCGCGCCAAGGTGAAGAAGCGGCCGAAGGGGAAGAAGGCCGCGCCGAAGAAGCTTGCCACGAAGAAACGGCCGGCCAAGAAGACGGCACGTAGGGTGGGCAAAGCGAAGCGTGCCCACCGTTAGGCTGCTGCTCGTGGAGAGATGGTGGGCACGGCGCTGTGCGCCTTTACCCACCCTACAGTCGCCATCTGAAGGACGCGCTTTCCTCACGCCACCCGGTTGTGCGTCTCGACCGCGTATTCCGGATCGACTTCGCAGATCACGCGGTTGCGGCCGTTGCGCTTGGCGGCGTAGAGGCAGGCATCGGCGCGCTCGATCAGCGCGTCGGTGTCGTCGCCCTGCTTGAGCAGGGAGACGCCGACGGAGATGGTGACGCGGCCGAGGATCTCGCCGGTCGACTTCTTCTTCAATTCCTTCGCCATCACCGCGCGGCGGATGTGATCGGCCACCGTGAGCGCCTGGCGCAGCGCGGTGTTGGGCAGCACGACCGCGAATTCCTCGCCGCCATAGCGCGCCGTGATGTCCTGGCCCTTGATGGTCTGCTTCAGCGACAAGCCGACCAGCCGCAGCACCTGGTCGCCGGTGAGATGGCCGTAGGAATCGTTGAACGACTTGAAATGATCGATGTCGAACAGCAGCAGCGACAGCGGCTCGCCGGAGGCGAGCGCGCTCTGCACGGCCATGCCGACCATGCGGTCGAAATATTTGCGGTTGCCGAGGCCGGTGAGCGGATCGGTCAGGCTCTCGGCGCGGATCGCCTCCAGGCTCTGCTGGAGATTGCTGATCTCGTTCTTCGACAGCGTCAGGCGACCTTCCAGCGCCTTGTTGGCCTCGCGCATCTCGCTGGTCGAACGCAGCAGCGTCTCCACGATCGCCTTGATCTGGTCGCGGCTCTTGGCTGACGACAGTTTCTCGGTCGCACCCGACAGGCTGGCGTCGTAGGCGCCACTCATCCCGAGCGCATCGCCGAGGACCTTCATCACGTCGTCGATCTCGCCGATGACGCGCGCGCCGACTTTGTCGATGCGGTCGGTGGTCTTGATGTGGGAGAGATAGGTCTCGTAGATCTGCTCGAGATCGGCTTCGGTCAGCTTGCCGTTGCGCGCCAGCGTCTCGTTGATGATCTTGTTGAGCGGTGCGTTGTAGCCGGTGGCGTAGACGTACCAGATCTCGTAGTTGCGGGGAATTGCCGTCTGCCGAAGCGATCGGATCTGACCGAGCGCTACCTCGGCGAACGCCATCGTGCGTTCGTGTTCGTCGAGAACCTTGACCACGGACATACCCCACAGCGGTCGGTGCGCCCGCGACCGCAGCAATGCTTAAATTATGTTCATAGGCTAACGGACGATCGTGAACACCCCGTAAATATACGTTCACGGACCGTCTAAAAAAGTGTGGAGCAGTATTTTTGCAACCGAAACCTGGAGCGCGTCCGCGCTTCAGGCGCCGGCGGGGGAGCGGACCGGCCGCAGCAGAAATGCCGGCAGGTGTGAGTGATCGCCCGGCTCGGTGTCGACCTCGCGCTGCCGGCGCGGCTCGGGACGGCCGATCGACGGCACGTGCGACGCATTGGCCTGCGGACGTGCGCCGTGACGCGGCTCGGATCCGCGCTTCTCTTCGGGACGATGCCTTGCTTCGGACGGCTGTCGCGCCTCGCGCGGCTCGTGGCTGCGCTCACGGTCGTGACCGCGCCGCTCGCCGCGCTGCGGCTTGCCGCGTCCGCCGCGTGAACGTTCACGGCCGCGCTGCTCGCGCGGACGCTCGGTCCCGTCGGCGACCTCAGCGTGGACTTCGTAGTCGCCCTCGGCGCGCGGAATGCTCTGGCCGATCAGCTTCTCGATCGCCGCCATCGATTTCTGGTCGAGCGGCGTCACGATCGAGATCGCGGTGCCGGTGCGGCCGGCGCGGCCGGTGCGGCCGATGCGGTGAACGTAGTCGTCGGCGTGATGGGGGACGTCGAAATTGAAGACGTGGCTGACCTCGGGAATGTCGAGGCCGCGGGCGGCGACGTCGGAGGCCACCAGCAGCGGCAGCTCGCCCTTGCGGAACTGATCCAGCGCGGCCATGCGGGCCGGCTGGTCCATGTCGCCGTGCAGGGCGCCGACGCTGAAGCCGTGCTTCTGAAGCGATTTGTGGACGATGGCGACTTCACGCTTGCGGTTGCAGAAGATGATCGCGTTCTTGAGGTCCTTGGCCTCGCGCAGCAGGCGGCGGAGCAGCTCGCGCTTCTCGTGCGCCTCGCGTCCGGCGGGCACCTGGGCCTGGGTGACAGTCACGGCGGTGGTGGCGGGCCGGGAGACTTCGACCTTCTGCGGATTGTGCAGGAAGGCCTCGGTGATGCGCCGGATCTCGGGCGGCATGGTCGCGGTGAAGAACAGCGTCTGCCGCGTAAAGGGGACGAGCTTGCAGATGCGCTCGATGTCGGGGATGAAGCCCATGTCCAGCATGCGGTCGGCTTCGTCGATGACGAGCAGCTCGACGCCGGTGAGCAGGAGGCCACCGCGCTCGGTGTGGTCGAGCAGGCGGCCCGGCGTTGCGATCAGCACGTCGACGCCGCGCATCAGCTTGGCATCCTGATCGCCGAAGGAGACGCCGCCGATCAGAAGCGCGACGTTGAGTTTCTGGCCGGCGCCGTAACGGTCGAAGTTTTCCTTCACTTGCGCCGCGAGCTCGCGGGTCGGCTCGAGGATCAGCGTGCGCGGCATGCGCGCCCGGGCTCGGCCCTTTTCGAGGATGGTGAGCATCGGCAGCACGAAGGCCGCGGTCTTGCCGGTGCCGGTCTGGGCGATGCCGAGCACGTCCTTGCGTGCGAGGACGTGGGGGATCGCCTGTTCCTGAATGGGGGTGGGGTTGGTGTAACCGGTGGCCGCCACTGCGGCGAGGACTTTTTCGGACAGTCCGAGATTTGAAAAGGACATTGAGCCTCTGGTCGAAACCGCCGTTCGGAATCGAGGGTAATAAGGCTGTCGCGTTCCACCCCGAAACGGCGCGCTCTCAAAGAAGCTGGGGGTGCTGACTCACGCGAACAAAGCGCCAGGCTCGGGAATCGGTCTTCGATCTGAGCCGCGTCGCCCCGGAACATAGGCGGGAATCCGCCAAAGTCAATGGAGCGGGCGCGGGAAGACCCTAAAAAGCCTGAGGTTTTTGCCCAAATAGCGGGCGCGGTTGAGGTTTTCCGCCGAACCCAGCGGGCTTGGCGGAGCCGGCAAACGGCGGCTAATGCCCCTCCCGATCCTGGGCCCGGAAGTCGCCGGGGGCCATGCCATAGGCGGCGTTGAACACGCGGTAGTAGGTTGCCAGGCTCTCGAAGCCGCAGGAGGTCGCGATGTCGGCGATCAGCCGCTCCGGGGCCTCGCGCATCAGGCGGCGGCTCTGTTTCAGGCGCTCGTCGGTCACGGTCTGCGAGAAGCTCTTCTCCGCCGTCTCGAACAGCATGTGCAGGTGGCGCACGGAAATGCCGAGCAGGTCGGCCACCGTGGTCGGCGCGAGCTTGGGGTCTTGCAGGTGGCGCGCGATCAGGCGCCGGGCCTGCGAGTGGCGGGCGATCCGCAGCGCGGCCTGTCCGCGGCGGCTGCCGGGCCGCAGGATGCCGCGCTCGATCAGCGCCAGATGGGCGAGTGCCTGGACCAGGGAGGTCGCATCGGCAGCGCCGCCATCCGCCGCGGCCTCACCGAAATCGGCGAAGCAGGCGCCGAGCAGCGGCGCCAGGGTGGGATCGTCAAAGGTCCGCGGTGCAAGCTCGCGCAAGCGTTTGTCCTGGGCCGGGATGCTGCTCACCGGGATCTTCAGGATCCGCAAATGGAAGCCGCCTGCGCCCAGCGGCGCGGTGCGATAGGGCAAGTCGGTATGGCTGGTGGCGAAGCTGCCGTTTGCGATCGCGAAGTCGCTGCCGCGCATGCCGCCGAACCAACCGCCGCTGCCGAGCTGCTGGTAGACGCAGATAGCGTCGCCCGGCGCGGAGGCGATGTCGGATGCGCTGCGCTCGACGGTGTAGGGTGAGGCCTTCAGCTCGACGAGGCCGGCGCCGCCAAGCTGGCGCAGCGAGAATTCGCCGAAGAAGTCGGCGCGGCGTTCGCGCGCGAGCTCGGCGGTGACGCCGAACAATCCCTTGGCGCGCACCTCGCGCCAATAGTCGAAGCGGTCGTGCGGCTCGACCTCGTCGGTGCACCAGCGATACACGGCAGCCCCCTTCAACGGAATGCCCAAGAAAAAGCAGATTCCGACGGAATCTGCCATAGGGCCGATGATGGAATCGGGGACCAAGGCCCTTGAACCGTCGATATGGCTGGGCCGACTATCACATCAACGGCCGGGTTTGCCATGAACGACCGTTCGAGGGGACCGGCGTGGGGCCGTTCTTGCAGCGGGAATATTTCAATGACGCGTCGGCTTTTCAGAATTCTGGCGGCACTTGGCCTGGCAGTGGGCCTGAGCGGCCTCGCGCTTCCCGCGCATGCCGAGAAGCGCGTCGCGCTCGTCATCGGCAATAACGACTACAGGAACGTGCCGAAGCTGCTCAAGGCGGTCAACGACGCCCGCACCATGGGCGATACGCTGAAGCAGCTCGGCTTCTCGGTGATGCTCGCCGAGAACCAGAACCGGCAGCAATTCTCCGAGACGCTGCTCGCCTTCGACAGGGCGATCGAGCCCGGCGACACCGCGTTCTTCTTCTATGCCGGCCACGGTTTCGAGATCGCCGGCCAGAACTATCTGCTGCCGACCGACGTTCCGGCGGCGACGGAAGGGCAGGAAGAGCTCGTGCGCGATGCCTCCATCCTGGCCGACCGCATCGTCGAGCGCCTTCAGAACAAGAAGGCGCGGACCTCGATCCTGGTGTTCGACGCTTGCCGCAACAATCCGTTCGAGCGCAAAGGAACCCGCGCGGTCGCCGGCGGCGGCGGGCTCGCGCCGATGACGCAACTGCCGGAAGGCGTGTTCTCGGTGTTTTCGGCAGGTCCCCGCCAGACCGCGCTCGATCGCCTCTCCAACGACGACGCCAATCCCAATTCGGTGTTCACGCGCACCTTCGCCAGGGAGCTGCTCAAGCCTGGCGAGAACCTCGTGCAGGTGGCGCAGCGCACCCGCCGCGCCGTCAGTGAGATGGCCGATACCGTGAAGCACAAGCAGGTGCCGGTCTATTTCGACCAGATGGTCGACGACGTGTTCCTCAGCGGCCTCGCCAAGGATGCCGCCGCGCGCGCGGACGATCCGCCGCCGCAGAAGCTCGCGGCGCTGCCGCCGGTGTCGGTGCCGCACTTGCCGAAGGAGGAGACCACCAACGCGCCGATCGCGAGCTTCTCGCGGCACAATGGCGGCTGGAGCGTGGTGTTCTCCTTCGCCGACCCGACGCTCGGCATTTCCTGGCGCATGGCCGGTAAGGGCGATTTCCGCGAGACCGGTTTCATCGACACGCTCGATCCGCGCACGCGCAAGCGGATGCCGAACCCGTCGATCGAATTGCCGTCGGATGCGCAAGCCGGCACCATCGAGGTCCGCTATGTCGATCAGTCCGGCGACATGCAGGGGCCGTTCCCGATCAGGTTCGATCCCGAGGCCGCGCTGATCCGCGACCAGCGCAAGATCCTCGACATGACCTCGACGAGCTGGCTGTCGTTCCGCGAGTTCAATGGGCTGCTGGTCTACTACACCCACCTCGTGTCCTACCGCTGCGCCATCCGCGAGGTGCGCATCGGCATCGATACCGCTGTGCCCAACCAGGTGCTGAAGATGCCCGCTTGCGACATGCGCGATCCCAGCGCGATCAGCGCCGGCATGCCGCTCTACATGAAACTCGCCCCGGCTACGCAGTTCGTCTCGGTGGAGCTGACCTATCGCGACGGCAGCGTCTCGGAGATCAAGAGCTTTCGCAGCGCGAACCGCAGCAATAATTGAGGTCTTCGTCGGCCGCGGCGCGATGAGCAGAAGACGGAACAACTCCTGCTGACCTGACTTGGATTGTCTGTCAAACCAGGGAGACGATTCATGATCCGCAAATCCATCCTCGTGACGATCGCTTGTGCGGCACTTTCGACGGCGGCCTTTGCCCAAGGCGGCGGTGGTGCCGGAGGCAGCGGAGGTGCAGGCGCAGGTGCGGGTGCAGGCGCAGCGGCCGGCACAGGTACCGGCGGCGCCAGCGCGGGATCTGCGGCCAACTCGGGTGTCGGAGCGGGCTCATCATCCAGCAGCGCCAACTCTGGGCCGTCGGCTCCCTCAGGGATGGGAACGCATGACGCCACCACGGGGGCCAACATCAACACCAACATCGGCCAACCCAATCCGAATGTTCAGCCCCCGACCGCGAATGCCAAGACGCCGGCAGCAGCGCAAGCCGAGCGAAACATGGGCGTCGGTCACGCACCCAACGGGTTGCCGATCGGCAGTCCGGGCACCGGGACCAGCAACGAGGACCAGAAATAGTCAGATCCCGTTTGAGGAGAGGCCCGCGTTCTGCAGGCCTTTCTCGTCGGACGCTTGTTTGCTGCTGGAAACCGCGTTGGGCCTTTCCCTGCAAATTGAGACTGCCTTCGGCCTGAATCGCGCTAGTATCGTCCGGCATAGCTTGATCGATATTCACATCGCGGATCGCGTCTGCAATGACATCCGACCAACCGAACCGGACCATGAAAGTCCGCTGCTGCATCGTCGGCGGCGGGCCAGCGGGCATGATGCTCGGCTATCTCCTGGGCCGCGCCGGCATCGACGTCGTGGTGCTGGAGAAGCATGCGGATTTCTTCCGCGACTTCCGCGGCGACACCGTGCATCCCTCGACGCTTCAGGTGATGGACGAGCTCGGCCTGATCGACGGCTTCCTGAAGCTACCGCATCAGCGCTTGCAGAAGATGGATGGCCTGTTCGGCGGCACGCCGGTGCGCGTCGCCGATCTTAGCCGGCTTCATACCAAGTACCCCTTCATCGCCTTCATGCCGCAATGGGACTTCCTGAATTTTCTGCGCGAGGCCGGCAAGCGCTTTACCTCGCTCAAGGTGATGATGAGCACGGAGGCCGTCGATCTGATCCGCCGCGGTGAGACGGTGACCGGCGTGCGGGCGAAGACGCCCGAGGGCATCATCGACATCGCAGCCGATCTCACCATTGCCTGCGACGGCCGGCATTCGACGGTGCGCGAGCGCGCCGGCCTTAAGGTCGAGGAGATCGGCGCGCCAATGGACGTGCTGTGGTTCCGCGCTGGCCGCAGACCCGACGAGACGGAGAGAGTGTTCGCGCGGATCGAGCCCGGCAAGATGATGATCACCTTCGACCGCGGCGATTATTGGCAATGCGCCTATGTCATCGCCAAGGGGCAATTTGATGCGGTGAAGGCGAGGGGACTGCAGGCGCTGCTCGACGACGTCGTGCGCATGGCGCCGATCCTTCGATCCGGCATCGCTGAAGTGAAGAGCTTTGACGACATCAAGCTGCTCACCGTCGCGATCAACCGCCTGACGCGCTGGACATTGCCGGGCCTGCTTCTCATCGGCGATGCCGCGCACGCGATGTCGCCAGTCGGCGGCGTCGGCGTCAATCTCGCCGTGCAGGACGCGGTCGCGACCGCAAACCTGCTGGCCGACAAGATGCAGCACGGTTGTCCATCGGAGAACGAGCTCGATGCGGTGCGACGCCGGCGAGAGTTCCCGGTGAAGATGACGCAGCGAATGCAGGTCATCATGCAGAACAACATCATCAGCGGCGCCTTGCAGCCGGGCAACCGGCCGCTGAAGGTGCCCTTGATCTTGCGCCTCATCACCGCGCTGCCCTGGCTCCAGGGCATTCCGGCGCGCCTGCTTGCGCTCGGCGTTCGGCCCGAGCACGTGCAGTCGAAGGTCGCGCCGCCATCGTAGCGCAAGACATCGCTAGGGATAACGCTGCGTTAAAGCGCGCGCAGCGCGTTGCGCACGTGCAACAGCACAAACGGATTCACGGACCATCCCGTGTCGATCTTGTCACGTTAACCGTGTTGATTTCAATTTTAGTAAGAGCCGTCTGTGACCGTGCGCCCATCAAAGGACACGGGGTGTACCATGCGTAAGAAATTGATTGCCGCCTTCGCCTGCACGACGGCTCTGGTTTCGACCGGCGCGGCTTCCGCCGCCGATCTCGCTGCGCGCTACACGAAGGCGCCCGCCTATGTCGAGCCGCTGTTCAACTGGACCGGCTT
This sequence comes from Bradyrhizobium zhanjiangense, assembly GCF_004114935.1. Classification (NCBI taxonomy): domain Bacteria; kingdom Pseudomonadati; phylum Pseudomonadota; class Alphaproteobacteria; order Hyphomicrobiales; family Nitrobacteraceae; genus Bradyrhizobium; species Bradyrhizobium zhanjiangense. The sequence goes on along the minus strand of NZ_CP022221.1, from coordinate 5,433,106 downwards.
CTATGTCGGCGGCCACATCGGTGGCGCATGGACCAACGAGCAGTTCATCAACAACGGGACCGGCGCGGCGTTCGGCGATTTGCTACCGGGAGAAGGCTATCGTCAACGCAACTCGGGCGTCATCGGGGGCGCGCAGATCGGCTACAACTGGCAGGCCAACAACTTTGTGTTCGGCATGGAAGGCACGATCTCCGGCCTCGACAACAAGGGTACGGTCGTGAACACCGCGTTCCCCCCGGCGAACGACGTGTTCTCCTGGCGGGCCAATGTGCTGGCGACGGTCGTCGGTCGTGCCGGCTTTGCCGTGCAGAACAACCTCTTCTACATCAAGGGCGGCTATGCGGGGGTCAACAACCGGCTCTCGGTCACCGACCCGGTCGTAGCGGGTACGGGCGGACAGACTCACTGGGCCAATGGCTGGACCGTCGGCGCCGGCTGGGAATACGGCATCACCCGCAACTGGATCGTCGGCCTCGAATACAACTACGCGGCCTTCGGCAGCCAGACCTATCAGCTCGGCGGCACGGCGGGCAATTACACCTTCGATGCCAAGCCGCGTGACATCCAGTGGGCCGTCGTGCGCGCGAGCTACAAGTTCGACGCGCCGGTCATCGGTCGCTACTGAGCAGCGAACGACCAAGCACATACAAAAAAATCACTGCCAAACTCAAAAGCCCCGGGTACCGAGCCCGGGGCTTCTCTTATTCACGATTCACGCGAACGACGGCGTGAAGCGAGCCGCTCAAAGCTATTCCGACATCAGAATTATGATGCGTATCCTTCTACATTAGGGAAGTACATCTTACATATGTGTGTGGCCCACGTGCAACTTGCGCGTGAAAAGTGAATGCGTATCCATATCCGACGGCTTTTCCATCTGGCCGCGCCCCGCTTTTTCGCTACGTTCATGACCAATTGTTTCTATGCATTGGGGATTGGGTCATGAGACGATTTTTCGTGTGGGCATTTACCACCGCTTCGCTCCTGTCACTTGCCAGCGTGGGCGCTGCCTCTGCGGCTGATATGGCTGTGAAGGCAAGGCCGGCTTTGCCGGCTCCAGCACCGGTCTACAACTGGACCGGCTGGTATGCTGGCGTGAATGGCGGCTGGGCATTTGACGCTTCGTCTACCGGAAGCCTGGTGGCGTCTACTCCGGGCTTCGCAGGCGCGATTGCCGCCGGAGGCACGCCGACCTTCTTCGGTGCCAAGCATGAAGGCGGATTTGGCGGTGGCCAGGTTGGTTACAATTGGCAGATGGCCAACTGGCTGGTTGGTGTGGAAGCCGACATCCAGGGAGCGGATATCGGTCGCACCTCAACCATCATCTTCCCGGGCGGGGCGGTATTTCCGAGCGTTTCGACCGGTCGGGATCACATCGACTGGTTCGGGACTCTCCGCGGCCGTGTCGGCGTTACGGCCGGTCCGGCGTTGTTCTACGCGACAGGCGGTCTTGCCTATGGTGGCGTCAGGACAAACATCAGCAATGTCTTTACGCCCGCCGCTGCGGGTAGCTTTTTCGGCAGCGACAGCAGCACGCGGATCGGATGGGCTGCCGGCGCCGGCGTCGAATGGGGCTTCGCGCCCAACTGGACGGTGCGGGGCGAATATCTGCATGTCGATCTTGGCCGTTCGAATGTGACCATGTTCGACCCTGTGAATTTCCCGGCCGAGTCCGCGACGTACCGCTTCAATCATGTCGTTGATGCCGCTCGCGTGGGCGTGAATTACCGCTTCGGCGGACCGGTGGTCGCGAGATACTGATCTCTTCGCGTGGACTGCATCAAAAGCCCCAGCTCTCACGCTGGGGCTTTTTCGATGAGCTGCAGCGTATCAGGCCATCACCGAGAAGCCGCCGTCGACGGGAATCGCGGTGCCCGTGACGAAGTTCGAGGCGGGTGAGGCAAGGAATACGGCGATGCCGGCGAAGTCGTCGATGTCGCCCCAACGTCCCGCTGGCGTGCGCGCCAGCACGCGCTCGTGCAGCCCCGAGACTTGCTGCCGTGCGCCGCGGGTGAGGTCGGTGTCGATCCAACCCGGCAGGATGGCGTTGACCTGGATGTTGTCGGGCGCCCAGGCGTTGGCGCAGGCGCGGGTGTATTGCACGATGCCGCCCTTGCTCGCCGCATAGGCGGTGGCGAAGCTCGCGCCGAAGATCGACATCATCGAACCGATATTGATCACCTTGCCGTTGCCGGATGCCTTCAGCGCCGGATAGGCCAGCTTCGAGCACACGAAGGCGCTGGTGAGGTTGGTGTCGATCACCTTATTCCATTCATCGAGCTCGAGCTCGTGCGGGGGCTTGCGGATGCTCATCCCGGCATTGTTGATGAGGACGTCGATGCGGCCGAGCTCCCTGACGACGCGATCGATCATGGCAGCGACGGCGGCCTTGTCAGTCACGTCGGTGGTGATGGCGATTGCCTTCACGCCGCGCTGGCTGAGATCGGCCACGGCGGCGGCGGACTTGGCTTCGTTGCGTCCGACCACGGCGATGTCGGCGCCGGCGTCGGCAAGGCCGCGGGCCATGCCAAGCCCGATGCCGCCATTGCCTCCTGTTACGACGGCGACCTTGCCGCGAAGATCGAACCGGCTGGATGTCATGCTTTTATTCCTTGGTTTCTTCTATTGGTTGCTTTGCCAGATCAGCACCAGCCCGAAGCCGGCCATGGCTGCGCCATAGCCGGCCCATTGCAGCTGGTTGACCATGAAGCTCGATCGGGGCCAGGCAAGCGTGCCCGTGCCCTGTCCGATCCAGAGCAGCCCGACGGCAGTCGCAAACAGGCCTGCGATCAGCAGAAATCTGCGCATGCATTCCTCCCATCAGTCCGCTTCTGTCGCGACACGACGACGAAGGATCGCCGCCGCCGCGAAGGCTTGAGCGCACACTAACCGTAGCTTCGGTTCGGATACAATGGCAGCGCCGGGACAAGCCGGCGTGCGGGGGAGGAGGCTATGCTTCTGGACAAGCACTCGAGCCGAAGGCGATCAGGGATGCCGATCGGCGGTGGTGGAAGCGCGGCCTCGTCGATGCATACACCTGAGGCGTGCGTCGGCCGTTGACAGGCCCACAACGAAAAAGCCCCGGACGATGCCGGGGCTTTGACGTCTGAACGGGAGGTCAGATCAGTACTTCGCGACGACCGGACCGGTCCAGTTGAAGCGGTAGACCAGCGAGGTGCTGATGGTCTGCACCAAGGGCTTGAAGCTGATGGAGTCGGTGGTCACGACGTTGCCGACGTCGGTGCGGACGGCAATGTCCTTACGATCGTAGTAGGCAGCACGATATTCGGTCTTCATGAACCAGCCCGGCGCCGTGATGCCGAAAATGTTCAGATTGTTTTCGACGCCACCGCCGACGAACCAGCCATTGCGGTTGAACGAGTCGGTGTGGAAGCCCGAAGCCGTCCCGGCGAGATTCGTCAAACCAGCGCCCGACCAGTGCGATCCAGTGTAACCGCCATTGACGTAGGAGAGAACGTTCGGAGCAACCAAATAGCCGAGGCGAACACCCGCGGCCCAAGCGTCCTGCATCTTGATGCGGCCGGTCAGCGCGGCAAACTCATCGTTGATGCTGCCGCGCAGGCTGCCGAACTGACCATCGGCGAACACGCCAGCCACCCAGGTGCCGGAGAACTGCCAGTCGTAGCCGGCACCGACCGTTCCAAACCAGCCATCGCCGCCAACACGCTGATCGATCGTCACGGGAACGCCAACGAAGTTGGTGTGGGAGTCCGCATCCCAGACGCCGCCCCCGGCGCCACCGAAGATGTAGAAGCCGGTCCAGTTGGCGACCGGCGCGGGCACCGGAGCCTTCACGTAGGGACGGGCAGCAAGGTCAGCGGCCGAGGCCGAACCGGTCATTGCCGCAACCGCGGTCAGAGCGAGCAAAGTCTTCTTCATGTTAAAATCCCCAACCCTTGGTCTGTCGTAGCCGGCGCGAGCGCGCTGTAAGTTCGTGTGATCTGATACCCGGACTATAGACGTTTCCGGCCGAAATGCTGTTGCTGGGCAGGCACACTCGCCGGAAAACGCCGATCGGCAGAGATCTGATTTGAGAGGGCTATTTCATAAAATAACTACATTCTATCAATGAGTTGGATGCTGGTGGTGTAAACTTGGAATCTGGCAACCTCTCGTTAACGAAATCGGCTTCGTGCGGAATGGAGGCAATCCTGCCTCAGCTTTGGTTCCCGTGAGTCGTTGGCCGAGTCGCAGTGCGAAGGGTGGGAATCAGCCGCGTCCTGGCGGACCACCGGTAAGGTTGTCGGGGAGGCAGTGTCGTCCTCACAAGCGAAAGGGCCCCGGCGGTCAAACCGGGGCTCTTGATGGGACGCGGCAGCGTGAGGCTGGCGGGTCAGACGTCCAGCAGTTCCTCGCTGGCAAACTCGGCCTTGTCCGAGATGAACGCGAAACGCGCCTCGGCCTTGGTGCCCATCAAGCGTTCCACCGAATCCGCCGTGGTGTCGCGATCGTCGGCAAGCAGCACCACCTTGAGCAGCGTTCGCTTGCTCGGATCCATGGTGGTTTCCTTGAGCTGCGCCGGCATCATCTCGCCGAGGCCCTTGAAGCGGTTCACCTCGACCTTGGCGTTGGCGTTGAATGCGCTCTTGATCAGCTCTTCCTTGTGCTTGTCGTCGCGGGCATAAACCGATTTGGTGCCGTGGGTCAGCTTGTAGAGCGGCGGCACCGCGAGGAAGAGGTGCCCTTCGTCGATCAGCCGCGGCATCTGCCGGTAGAAGAAAGTGATCAGCAGCGAAGCGATATGCGCGCCGTCGACGTCGGCGTCGGTCATGATGATGATGCGCTGGTAGCGCAAATCCTCTTCGCGATAATGCAAGAGCTGGCCGCAGCCGATCGCCTGCACGAGATCGGAGAGCTGGGCGTTGGCCGTCAGCTTGTCCTTGCCGGCGGAGGCGACGTTGAGGATCTTGCCGCGCAACGGCAGCACGGCCTGGGTCTTGCGATCGCGCGCCTGCTTGGCGCTACCGCCGGCCGAGTCGCCCTCGACGATGAAGAGCTCGGAGCCTTCGGTGCCGGCATCGGTGCAGTCGGCGAGCTTGCCAGGCAGACGTAGCTTCTTGCCCGCACTCTTGCGCGCAGTCTCCTTTTCCTGGCGCCGGCGCAACCGCTCCTCGGCGCGATCGATCACGAAGTCGAGCAGCCTGTTGGCCATGTTCGGATTGCCCGACAGCCAATGGTCGAACGGATCCTTCATCGCCTGTTCGACGATGCGCTGCGCTTCTGCCGTGGCGAGGCGGTCCTTGGTCTGGCCCTGGAATTCAGGCTCGCGCACGAACACCGAGAGCATCACGGCGGCGCCGACCATCACGTCTTCGGAGGTGACGGACGCGGCGCGCTTGCCCTGACCGACGCGCTCGGCGTGATCCTTCAGGCCGCGCAGCAGCGCGCTGCGCAAACCCGATTCATGTGTGCCTCCATCGGGCGTCGGCACGGTGTTGGTGTAGGAGGAGAGAAAACCGTCGGCATCGGCGGTCCACGCCACCGCCCATTCGCAGGCGCCATGGGCACCGTTACGGCCGGACTTGCCGGAGAAGATGTCGGGATGCACCAGCGTGTCGGCGTGGATCGCCGCAGCGAGATAGTCCTTGAGACCGCCGGGGAAGTGGAACGTCGCCTCCGCCGGCACGTCCTCGACGCCCTTGAGCAGCTCGGGCGCGCAGTTCCAGCGGATTTCGACGCCGCCGAACAGATACGCCTTCGAGCGCGTCATCTTGAACAGGCGCTGCGGCTTGAACGAGGCCTTGGCGCCGAAAATGTCGGTATCGGGCTTGAAGCGCACGCGCGTGCCGCGGCGGTTGTTGACCTTGCCGAGATCCTCGAGCTTGCCCTTGGGGTGCCCGCGCTCGAACGTCATGCGGTAGAGCTTTTGGCTGCGCGCGACCTCGACCTCGAGGCGCGAGGAGAGGGCGTTCACCACGGAGATGCCGACGCCGTGCAGACCGCCCGAGGTCTCGTAGACCTTGGAGTCGAATTTGCCACCCGAATGCAGCGTGCACATGATGACTTCGAGCGCCGACTTCTTCGGGAATTTCGGATGCGGATCGATCGGGATGCCGCGTCCGTTGTCGGTCACGGTCAGGAACCCGTCCGCGCTCAGATCGACCTCGATGAAGGTCGCGTGCCCGGCCAGCGCCTCGTCCATGGAGTTGTCGATGACTTCGGCGAAGAGGTGATGCAGCGCTTTCTCATCGGTGCCGCCGATATACATGCCGGGTCGGCGCCGCACCGGTTCCAGGCCTTCAAGCACCTCGATGTCGGCCGCCGTGTAATCGGCTTCCCCGTTGCCCCGCGAGGCCGTCTTGGCGGCGGACGCACGGGACTTTGGCTCGTTGGCGCCGAACAGATCGTCTTTCGCTTTGGTTTTCAACTGCTTGGACATATTTCTTGATACGTTTTGAGGGCCGCAGGAGCGGCGAATCGGTTAGGCCGACTATGCCACTTCTGACTCGGAAAGGTTACAGCTCGGCCTGTCGGGCCGTGTGGTTGGGAGCCAATCCCGGCGATTTTACGCCGCAGACCCGCCTGTTCCCGGCAATTTGACGTCCCGGCCGACCTTGGGGCGGGTTTTGTGACTTGATGTCACACAAGTCCTTGGCTTACCAGTCCTTTTCATCGAGCAGCACCTTGAGACAGGGCGGAAGGCTAATCTGGAATGGAGCAGTTTGCGCACGCCCTGGCCGACTTCGTGCGCGCTCACCAGGCTTGGGCGGCGCCGATCGTGTTCCTGCTCGCCTTCGGGGAGTCGCTTGCCTTCATCTCGCTGCTGGTTCCGGCCTGGGGCGCGCTGGTGGGGATCGGTGCGCTGATCGGGGTGAGCGGCATCAGCTTCTTTCCGGTCTGGATCGCTGGCGGCCTTGGCGCGGCGCTGGGTGACTGGGTCTCCTACTGGTTCGGCTACCGCTACAAGGAGAGCGTCGCCCAGATGTGGCCACTCTCGCGCTATCCGGAGCTCCTGCCCAAGGGCGAGGTCTTCGTGCGGAGCTGGGGCGTGCCCAGCATCTTCATCGGCCGCTTTTTCGGCCCCTTGCGCGCCTCGGTGCCGCTCGCAGCCGGCATCTTCGAGATGCCTTATTGGAGCTTCCAGATCGCCAATTTCGTCTCGGCACTGGTCTGGTCCGCGGCGCTGCTGCTGTTCGGCGACGTGATCGCGAAGCTGATGGAATGGATCTGGCGCCTCCTCTGAGGCCGTGAAACCTTGACGGGAACCGGATCTGGCCTTATAGCCGCGCGCCATGATCAACGCTGCGACCATTCTGTTCGCCCGTCGCCGCCGCCGCTCTTTAGCGGTTTGGGCGGTCGATCGCGTTTGAGATCATCGTCTTTGCCGCTGGATCCGGTCCGCGGCATTTTCTCTCCTGTCAGCGCGATCTGATCCGGCGGCTTCCCAAGGAGGCCCAGCAGGAGACCACGATGTACACGCCACCCTTTTTCAAGCAGGACCGCGCCGCGAGCCTGAAATTCGCCGAGGAGCGCGGCTTCGGCACCATGTGCGCCTTCGATGGTCGCAAGCCGGTCGCGTCCCCGCTGCCGTTCTATCTGACCTATGCCGCTGACGGCACGCCGCAGGCCGCCTTTCATGTCGCCCGTCACAATCCGCTGCTAAAGCTTGCGGGCGGTGATGCGTCCTGGCTGCTCGCGGTCAATGGTCCCGATGCCTATGTATCGCCGGACTGGTACGTCTCGCCCGATCAGGTGCCGACCTGGCTCTACCAGTCGGTGCATCTGAGCGGGCCGGTGCGGCTGCTATCGGACGACGAACTGGCGCTGCAGATCGACACGCTCAGCGACAAGTTCGAGAACTGGTTGCTGCCGAAAAAGCCGTGGACATCAGGCAAGATGACGGCGGGCCGGCTCGAGACAATGAAGAAGGCGATCGTGGGTCTGGTGATGACGGTTGAGGAGGTCGAAGGCAGCTTCAAGCTGAACCAGCACAAATCGGACGCCGACTATACGGCGATCGCCAATGCGCTTGGCGCCGGCGATGCCGATGCGAAGCAGATCGCACATTTGATGCGGCAGGCCCGGCCGCAAGCTTTTGCAAACGATACGAACATGCTCGAAGGGAGCGCGCCATGAGCCTCGCTGACACCACCAAAGCCCCGACCACCAGCGCGGCGAAGAAGCCCGCAACCGTCTTCGTCGACGGCGGCTCCGGCACCACCGGGCTCGGCATCAACGAGCGGCTGAAGCTCCAGGGCGACGTCGCGGTGAAGACCATCGCCGACGACAAGCGCAAGGACCCCGCGGCCAAGAAGGCGCTGATGGAGGAGGTGGATCTCGTCATCCTCTGCCTGCCCGACGATGCCGCCAGGGAGACGGTCGCTCTCGTCGACAGCATGGGCGCCTCCGCACCGAAGGTGCTGGACGCCTCCACCGCCTATCGGGTCGCGCCCGACTGGGCCTATGGCTTCCCCGAGCTGACGCCGGATCAGGCCGGCAAGATCAACGCCGCGAAAAAGGTCTCCAATCCCGGCTGCTATCCGACCGGCGCGATCGCGCTATTGCGGCCGATCGTCGATGCCGGCCTGCTGCCGCAGGATTATCCCGTCACCGTCAATGCCGTGAGTGGCTATTCCGGCGGCGGCAAATCGATGATCGCGAGCTTCGAAGACGGCAGTGCGCCGTCCTTCGAGCTCTACGGTCTCGGCTTCGAGCACAAGCATCTGCCGGAGATGCAACTCTATTCGAACCTGACGCGGCGGCCGATCTTCATTCCCTCGGTTGGCAACTACCGGCAGGGCATGCTGGTCTCGGTGCCGCTCCAGCTCGACACGCTGCCGGGCAAGCCTGGCGGTGCCGACCTTCAGGCCGCGCTGGCCAAGCGGTATGCCGATTCAAAATACGTCAAGGTGATGCCGCTGCAGAACGAGGCGACCAAGGGCGGCCGGCTCGAGCCGGAGGCGCTCAACGAAACCAACACGCTCGAGCTCTACGTCTTCGCCAGCGACAAATATCACCAGGCGGTGCTGGTCGCGCGGCTCGACAATCTCGGCAAAGGTGCATCAGGCGCGGCCGTGCAGAACATGCGCCTGATGCTGGGACTGCCGGAGGAGTAGCTGATCGAGCGTTGCTCGCGAGGCCAGTCTGGTGGACGAAGCGACGCTGCAACTTTCTACCCCGGCAAGACAATCGAATGACGCCTGAAAGGTACGCGTGATGAGCTCGAAGAAGATCGGCATTCTCGGCGCCTCTGGTTACACCGGGGCCGATGCGGTGCGCCTGTTGGCGCGGCATCCGAATGCCGAGATCGTCGCGCTCACCGCCAACACCCACGCCGGCAAGTCGATGGGGGACGTGTTTCCTCATTTCTTTATGCTGGACCTGCCGAAACTCGTGGAATGGGAAAAGGTCGACTGGAGCAAGCTCGACGCGGTGTTCTGTGGGCTGCCGCACGGCACCACGCAGGAAATCATCGCCGCGGTCCTCGAGGCAAATCCCAAAATCAAGGTCCTCGACATGTCCGCCGATTTCAGGCTGCGGGACAAGAACACCTATGCGCAATGGTACGGCCATGAGCACCGGGCGCTCGAACTACAAGGCGAAGCGGTCTATGGTCTCACCGAATTCTATCGCGAGAAGATCGCGTCGGCGCGGCTGGTCGCCTGTCCCGGCTGCTATCCAACTGCTGCGCTGCTCGCGCTGGTGCCGCTTGCGAAAGCAAAACTGATCGACGTCGATGACCTCGTGATCGACGCGAAATCGGGCGTCACCGGCGCCGGCCGCGGGCTGAAACAGAGCACGCTGTTCAGCGAGGTGGGTGAGGGGCTGTCACCTTACTCGGTAGGCACGCACCGGCATGCGCCCGAGATCGAACAGGAGATCGGGGTTGCCGCTGGCCACGCTGTGACCGTCAACTTCACCCCACATCTCATTCCGATGGCGCGGGGCGAGCTTTGTACGTCCTACGTCAAGCTCAACGGCGCGACGCCGGACGATTTGCGAACAGCGCTGGAGAAGGCCTACGGCAACGAGCCGTTCGTCCATGTCGCAAACAAGGGCGTGATGCCACAGACCCAGAACGTGCGCGGTTCGAACTACGTGCAGATCGGCGTATTCCCGGACCGCATCAAGAACCGGGCTATCGTGATCTCGGTGCTCGACAATCTGGTGAAGGGGTCGGCAGGACAGGCGATCCAGAACATGAACCTGATGTTCGGCTTCCCCGAGACTGCGGGCCTGGAGCAGATCGCGCTGTTTCCGTAAGTGGGATGTAGTCATGGACGAAACCACGCTGCAATTCTATCGGAGTAACGCCCAGTCCTATGCGGACTGGGCGAAAGCGCCGTCGACGCGGCTGCCGGGCTTTCTCGCCTTGCTGCCGCGAGGGGGCGCAATCCTCGAACTCGGCTGCGGCGCCGGCAATCATGCGGCGGTGATGCTGGCGGAAGGTTTTTCGCTGTGCGCCACCGACGGCTCGCCCGAAATGGCGAAGATCGCGTCGCAGCGGCTGGGGCATCCCGTCGAGGCGATGCGCTTTGACGAACTCGACGCGCAACAGGCCTATGACGGCGTCTGGGCGAGCGCCTGTCTGCTGCACGTCCCGCGCGACGAGCTCGCCGGAATCCTCAAGCGGATCCATCGCGCGCTCAAGCCGTCAGGTGTGTTTTACGCCAGCTACAAGATGGGTGAGGGTGACGGCCGCGACAGCCTCGGCCGCTACTACAGCTATGTGTCGCCCGAGTGGCTCGAGGCGGCCTACGCCAGCGCGGGGCCGTGGATCACGCTGTCATCCGACACCAACGTGATCCAGAGCTTCGATGAAACGCCAGCCAACATGCTCAATTTCGTCGTTCGCAAGCCGGTGGCTTGATCCATCGGAAGTCTTGAAAGCTGCCGGCGCCAGCTAAGCGGCGATCCATTCGAGAAGGGCGTTCTGCGCGTGCAGAAGGTACGCCTTCGCTATGCATGAGCCCGCATCCGGGCGAACTTAAACCCCCCCGAAGATCGCCAGCGCCAGCACGGCCTGGGCGAGGAAGCCGACGGTGAAGGCGAGCGTGCGGAACACCGGGATCCCGAGCGCGTAGACGATCAGATGCGCGACGCGGGACCAGAAATAGACGGTGCAGGCGAGCACGGTCCATTTGGTGGAATAATCGATCGCATTCAGGATCAGCACTAGCGGCGCGAAGATCACGAGATTCTCGACCGCGTTGTCGTGCGCGAACATCAGCCGGGTGGCCCATTCGGCCTGCGGCTTGTCACTGCGCGAGGGGTTGGCCATAGCCCCGGAAAGACCGCGGACCTGGCAGCGGTTGATGATGTAGGGGATCCAGAGGATACCGGTCAGGATCACCGTCAGTGTCAGCCAGAACAATTCGCGCGTCATAGTTCGGTCCCCTCTGTCGTCACGGTGGTGAGAGCGAGTCTATACGAAAGCGCGCAAGATTGCGCCATGCGCAAGGATGCCTTGTTTGCGCATGACGCTTTCGGAAAACCGCTTCGCACTTTTCCGGATCATGCGCTATGCGCGGACCGTGACATAGCTACCGGGCGCGTCTTCGATCGGGGGCAGGGCGTCGCTGCCGACCGTGCGCGCCGGGACCTCCTCCGGATCGAGTGCACCCAGCCATTGCCGCCAGTCCGGCCACCACGAGCCCTTGTGCTCGACGGCGCCCTTCATCCATTGCGCGACGTTGACGTCCTTGATGTTGTCGTTGGTCCAGTACTGATATTTGTTCGAGGCCGGCGGATTGACCACGCCGGCGATGTGGCCGGAGCCCGACAGCACATATTTCACCGGGCCGCCGAAGAACTGCGAGCCGTACAGCACCGATTCCGCCGGCGCGATGTGGTCCTCGCGGGTGGCGAGGTTGTAGACCGGGACCTTGACCTTGGAGAGATCGAGCAGGGTGTTGTCGAGCACCATCGTGCCGGTCGACAGCCGGTTCTCCAGATAGCAGTTGCGCAAATAATAGGAATGGTTCGACGCGGTCATGCGCGTCGCATCGGAATTCCAGTGCAACAGGTCGAACGCGCTCGGCTGCTGGCCCTTCAAATAGTTGCTGACGACGTAGGACCAGATCAGATCGTTGGAGCGCAGCATGTTGAAGGCCATCGCCATCTTCGAGCCTTCGAGCACGCCGGCCGTCTTCATGTCGTGCTCGAGCGCTGCGATCTGCTCCTCGTCGACGAACACGAGGAGATCGCCGGCGTGGGTGAAGTCGACCTGGGCCGCGAAGAACGTCGCCGATGCAACGCGCTGGCGGCGTTTCTCGGCGAGCCAGGCCAGCGTGGTCGCGAGCATCGTGCCGCCGACGCAATAGCCGGCGGTGTGGACCTTCATCTCACCGGTGACCCTCTCGATCACGTCCATCGCCGTGAGCGGGCCTTCCTTCATGTAGTCTTCCCAGCCCTTGTTGCCGAGCCGCTTGTCGGGATTGACCCATGAGATCACGAATACGGTGATGCCCTGGTCGACGCACCACTTGATGTAGGATTTCTCCGGCTTGAGATCGAGGATGTAGAATTTGTTGATCCAGGGCGGCACGATCAGGAGTGGGGTGCGCAGCACCTTCTCCGTGGTCGGCGAATACTGGATCAGCTGCATCATCTCGTTCTGGTAGATCACCTTGCCCGGCGTCGTCGCCATGTTGACGCCGACGACGAGATTGTCCGGATTGGACTGGCGGATCTTCAGCATGCCCTTGCCGGCCGCGATGTCCTCGGCCAGCATCTTGAGGCCGCGCGCGAGGTTCTCGCCGCTGGACGCCACCGTCTCGCGCAGCACCTCCGGATTGGTCAGCACGAAGTTCGATGGCGAAAGCGCGTTGGTGACCTGCTGGACGTAGAAGTCGGCCTTGCGGCGGGTGTGCGGATCGAGCCCTTCGGCGTCGCGCACCAGCTCCTGCGCCCATTTGGTCGTGAGCAGATAGAGCTGCATCACGAAATCGAAGAACTGGTTCGACTTCCATTCCGGATCGGCAAAGCGCTTGTCGCGCGGCGAGGGCGCGATCGCGGGCGGGGCGTCCTGGCCAGCCATGCGGCGGACCGCCGAGCCCCAGAGGTCGAGATAGTCCTTGGCGAGCTTGGTCTGGAGATCGGAGGAGCGGGACGTGTCCGACAGCCAGTATTCGGCGACCGAGGTGAAGGTCTTGACGACCTCGGCAAGCTCGGCCGGGGGGCGATCCTGCACCTCGCCGCTCTCGCGTGGTTTGAGGTAGGCAGCGAGCGCCTTGCCACCACTCTCCATCGCCCGCGCGACATTCATCGCGAAGGCTTCGGCATCGAACTTCGTCTCGAACGTGTTGCCGGATTTGGGCGTGTCGGTTGTGATGGTACTCATGCGCAGAACAGTAACGATTCATTCCGTATTCGTCACCGCGAAGCTCGCATCTTTGGCGTTAAACACTCTCGAAGATGTGCTGCAGTGCGACAAATTTTCTTGGTTTCGTCACAATCGAGCCGCACCGCTCGGCTTGGTAGTGCCGGGCTATTTTCTCGCTTACACCATTTGGGCAGCAATGGTTTGAGCTTGGGCACGGTCTTGGGTAAGGTTCGCCCGGGGCCGTGCTTTGGGACGAGTAGGGGATTTCCCAAGTGTTGGCGTTATGGGACCTGCAAAAGACGCTGCCGATCCGCGGCGCGCTGTTGATCGCGGCGCTCGCCCTCGGCGGCTGCTCGAGCCAGCTCGCGGATATGACACCTGCGGATGCGCAGGCGCATCCCAAGGAGCCCGGCAGCTATCTGCCGGTGCATGATCTGCCGCCGGATCGCGATCAGGCGATTATCCCGCCGGACCAGCGCGCCAAGATCGAGGCCGAGCTTGCCGCGGCGCGCGATCGTCAGGCCGTGGCCGCCAAGGACGCCAAGTGAGCAAGCAAGTGAGCAAGTGAGACGGTGCAAGGTAATCGCTGGCGCCCCCGTCTTGCCGTGCTAAAAGACCTCAGTTCAGCCGAGAGTCAGGGCGAACGACTTCAGTCGCCATTGTCGATGATTGCTCTAAGTATTTGATTTTGAGTAATTTTCGCGAGGGGCTGGGCGCGTTTCCGAACGGCCGTTGTGGCCTGTCGATTCTGTCCTGACCGGTTGCCCGGAGCCCAGAGAGCCATGGAAGAATTTTACCGCATCCGCCGCCTGCCGCCTTACGTGTTCGAACAGGTCAACCGGGCCAAGGCGGCCGCGCGGAATGCCGGCGCCGACATCATCGACCTCGGCATGGGCAATCCGGACCTGCCGGCCCCGCCGCATGTGCTCGAGAAGCTCAAGGAGACGCTCGGCAAGCCTCGCACCGATCGCTACTCGGCCTCCCGCGGCATCCCGGGGCTGCGCCGGGCTCAGGCCGCCTATTATGACCGCCGCTTCGGCGTGAAGCTCAACCCCGACACCCAGGTCGTAGCGACGCTCGGCTCCAAGGAAGGCTTTGCCAACGTGGCGCAGGCCATCACCGCGCCGGGCGACGTCATCCTCTGTCCGAACCCGAGCTATCCGATTCACGCCTTCGGCTTTTTGATGGCGGGCGGCGTGATCCGCTCGGTACCTTCCGAGCCGACGCCACAATTCTTCGAGGCGGCGGAGCGGGCGATCATCCATTCGATCCCCAAGCCGCTGGCGCTCGTCGTCTGCTATCCCTCGAACCCGACCGCCTATGTCGCGAGCCTCGACTTCTACAAGGATCTCGTCGCGTTCGCGAAGAAGCACGAGATCCTGATCCTGTCCGATCTCGCTTATGCCGAGGTCTATTTCGACGAGAGCAACCCGCCGCCCTCGGTGCTCCAGGTGCCCGGCGCGATGGACGTCACCGTCGAGTTCACCTCGATGTCGAAGACCTATTCGATGGCCGGCTGGCGCATGGGTTTTGCGGTCGGCAATGAGCGCGTGATCGCGGCACTCGCCCGCGTCAAATCCTATCTCGACTACGGCGCGTTCACGCCGGTGCAGGTCGCCGCGACCGCGGCGCTGAATGGCCCCGACGATTGCATCAAGGAGATGCGCGACACCTACCGCAAGCGCCGCGACGCGCTGGTGGAATCGTTCGGCCGCGCCGGCTGGGAGATTCCGCCGCCGGAGGCCTCGATGTTCGCCTGGGTGCCGCTGCCGGAGGCCTTCCGCAGCGTCGGCAGCATGCAGTTCGCGACCCTGATGGTGGAGAAATCCGGCGTCGCGGTCTCGCCCGGCGTCGGCTTCGGCGAGCATGGTGAAGGATATGTCCGCATCGCCATGGTGGAAAACGAGCAACGGATCAGGCAGGCCGCGCGCGGCGTGCGCCGCTTCCTTGAAAGCGGCATCGAAACGTTGCACAACGTCGTTCCGCTCGCCAACCGGCGCTAGTTCTCTTCTGCAGGTTTTCTGAAGTATCATGGTCGCACCCCTAAAAGTGGGCATAGCGGGGCTCGGCACCGTGGGTGCCGAAGTCGTCCGTTTGATCGAAACGCAAGCGCGCGTGCTCACCGGGCGCAGCGGTCGGGGCATCCGCGTCGTTGCCGTCACCGCGCGCTCGAAGGCGAAGAAGCGCGACGTCGACCTGCGCGGCGTCGAATGGGCGAAGGATCCGATGGCCCTTGCCACCCATCCCGAGGTCGATTGCTTCGTCGAGCTGATGGGCGGCGCCGGTGATCCCGCGCTGTCGGCGGTCGAAACCGCGCTCAATGCCGGCAAGTCGGTTGTCACCGCCAACAAGGCGCTGCTCGCCAAGCACGGCCTCAAGCTCGCCAAGGCGGCTGAAAAGCACGGCGGCGCGCTGAATTTCGAGGCAGCGGTCGGCGCCGCGATCCCTGTCATCAAGACGTTACGTGAAGGTCTTGCCGGAACCGGCATCAACCGCGTCTATGGCATCCTCAACGGCACCTGCAACTACATCCTGACCCGGATGGAGCAGGAGGGGCTGTCCTTTGCCGAATGCCTGAAGGACGCGCAGCGGCTCGGCTATGCCGAGGCCGATCCGTCCTTCGACGTCGACGGCCACGACACCGCGCAAAAACTCGCCATTCTCGCCAGCCTCGCTTTCGGCACAAAAGTTGCTCAAAGCGCAGTGTATGTCGAAGGCATCTCATCCATCGCGCCGGAAGATCTCCGTGCGGCGGCCGATCTCGGTTACCGCGTCAAGCTGCTCGGCGTTGCGGTTCGCACCGGCAAGGGCATCGAGCAGCGCGTGCATCCGACCATGGTGCCAAAATCCTCCTCGATCGCGCAGGTGATGGGTGTCACCAATGCAGTCACGATCGACGGCGAGGGGATTCCGCCGATCACGCTGGTCGGCCCCGGCGCAGGCGGCGCCGCGACCGCGTCCGCCGTGGTCGCCGACATCGCCGATGTTGCGCGCGGCATCCGCGCCAATCCGTTCGGCCGGCCGATTGCGCAACTGCACGACACCAAGAAGGCGCCGATGGAGCGGCATGAGGGCGGTTATTACATCCGCCTGCTCGCGCGCGATTTCCCGGGTACAGCGGCCGCGATCGCGACCCGGCTTGCAGAACAGAAGATTTCGATCGAGTCGATCGTGCAGCGTCATCCCAATGGCGGCGCTGCGCCCAGCGACGGCAAGGCGGTGCCCGTGCCGGTCATCCTGATCACCTATGCGACCCATGAAGACGCCGTGCGCCGCGCGCTCGCCGCCGTTCAGCACGACAAGGTGATCAGCGGACGGCCGCAGGTAATCCGGATCGAGAAGAACTAGAGCATGATCCGGACCCGGAAGGCCGCGTTAGCGCAACGCATGTGGCGGTTTTCCGGAAAAGAGATCATGCTCAAGCGGAGAGGACGGTTCGAACGAACCGTGGGCGTTGCGAGTTGATGCGGACACGGGTGTCCGCCGAGCCGTTTTAAAGGAGTGAGCCAATGTCGACCCATATTTCAGTCCCGCCGCAAGCGTTGCTCGAGCGCATTCTCACGCTGGAGATCGTGCGGGTGACGGAGCGGGCGGCGGTGTCCTCGGCGCGGCTGCGCGGTCACGGCAACGAGAAGCAGGCTGATCAGGCCGCTGTGGACGCCATGCGCCGCGAGCTCAACAAGCTCCCGATCGAAGGCACCATCGTGATCGGCGAAGGCGAGCGCGACGAGGCGCCGATGCTCTTCATCGGTGAGAAGGTCGGCATGAATGCCGGTCCCCAGGTCGATATCGCGGTCGACCCGCTCGAAGGCACCACGCTTTGCGCCAAGAACATGCCGGGTGCGATCGCGACCATGGCGATGGCCGATGGCGGCACCCTGCTGCACGCCCCCGACGTCTACATGCAGAAGCTCGCGATCGGGCCAGGCTACGACAAGGGCGTCGTCGATCTCGATGCTTCGCCCGCCGACAACGTCCGCCGCCTCGCCAAGGCCAAGGGCGTCAAGCCGGAAGGCATCACCGTTCTTGTGCTCGACCGTCCGCGCCATGCCGATATCATCGCGAGCGTGCGCTCGACCGGCGCGGCCGTGCGCCTCATCACAGACGGCGACGTCGCCGGCGTGATCCACTGCGCCGACCCCGACAACACCGGCGTCGACATGTATCTCGGCACCGGCGGTGCGCCGGAAGGCGTGCTCGCCGCCGTGGCGCTGCGCTGCATCGGTGGCCAGATGCAGTGCCGCCTGATCCTCGACTCCGAGGAGAAGCGCGAGCGCGCCGCCAAGATGGGTGTCAACGATCCCAAGATGATCTACGGCATCGAGGACATGGCGCGCGGCGACTGCCTGTTCGCCGCCACCGGCGTCACCACGGGCTCGCTGCTGTCGGGCGTCAAGTTCCGCAAGGATGGCGTGATCGAGACCGAAACGGTAGTGATGCGCTCCGTCACCGGCACCGTGCGCTACATCAAGGCCGAGCACCGCGAGCTGGCGAAGTTCCATTTGGATTGATGCTCCTGTCATTCCGGGGCGACGGGACCGCGCAACGCGCGGCCCGGAGAGCCCGGAATCCATAGGGCGCAGAGTTCGAGGTGCAATGGATTCCGGGTGCCCCATGGGCCACCGGAATGACGATAAGAACAAGGGGAAGCGCCCATGTCCGATCTCTCCGCCGTCAAAGCCCTCGTCTTCGACGTGTTCGGCACCGTGGTCGACTGGCGCACTAGCCTCATCACCGATTTCATGTGGTGGAGCAGGCAGCGCGGCATCAGCGCCGACTGGACCGCTTTGGTCGACGGCTGGCGCGGCATGTACATGGCCTCGATGGATGACGTGCGCAAACATCCCGGGCGCGGCTATGTCATGTTGGATGATCTGCACCGCCGCTCGCTGGAAAAGCTGGTCGATCAATTCTCGATCAAGGGCCTCACCGAAGCCGATCTCGACTATCTCACCAAAGGCTGGCATCGTCTCAATCCCTGGCCCGATAGCGTCGCCGGCCTCACGCGGCTCAAATCGAAATTCGTGATCTCGCCGCTGTCGAACGGCAATGTCGCGCTGCTCACCAACATGGCGAAGTTTGCAGGGCTGCCGTGGGACCTCATCATGTCGGCCGAGCTGTTCGAGCACTACAAGCCCGATCCGGAAACCTATCTCGGCGCCGCGCGCCTGCTCTGTCTCAAGCCGGAAGAGGTGATGATGGTCGCTGCCCACAACGGCGATCTCGCGGCCGCGCAGAAGAACGGGCTGAAGACCGCCTTCGTGGCGCGGCCGACCGAATACGGTCCGCTTCAGAAGGTCGATTTCGAGGCCACCGGCAACTGGGACATCATCGCCAAGGATTTTGGCGGGATCGCCGATAAGCTGGGCTGTTAGGCCGTGTCTTCATGACCCAGTAAAGTCTGCTCGCGCACGACGAGGGGACGTGAAGGCCTGAAGACCTATGAGCAAACCGATTCCCGAGCGCTATCGGAACCTCCGGACGTTTGTGTTCGGGGACAGCCCCGCATTCGCAGATGAATTGATCGAACTCGTTATCAAGGGCATCAAGACCGCGACGTGCAGCACCGAAGACGAGCCGAACACGTCCACGCCCGGTGAGCGCTGGGTCGTGCTCGACGGGCGAGGAGAGGCGCGCTGCGTCATCGAATCCATCGACGTAACATATCGGCGCTTCAATGAGGTCGACGCAGCTTTTGCATATGATGAGGGTGAAGGTGACCGGAGCCTGGCCTATTGGCGCCGCGCCCATCAGGCGTATTTCGGTAGGCTTGGACGATATAGCGACGACATGATGCTGATGTGCGAGCGCTTTCGCCTCGTCGAGGTCTTTGGCGATGTTTCACGCCAGGATCCATAGCATCGGCGGTCGATGTTAGAAGTTCAGGGCCACGCCTCACGCGATGCGCAGTGTGAGGTCGTTTCCCTCCCTTTCGGCAAAGCCCGCCTGCAAAACCTCTTCGCGCTTGTGCCGTAGATGCGCACGCAGGATGTGGGCGAGGCCGGCGCCGTCGCGCCTTTGCAGCGCGTTCAGGATAGCATCATGCTCCTTCACGGCGAGCGCCCAGCGCTGCGGCGTCATCGGCGTGACGTAGCGCGCGCGGCGGATGCGCGCGGTCACAGACGTGTAAAGCCCCGCGAGCACCGGGTTTCCGGCAGCATTGACGATGGCTTCGTGAATGGCGCGGTTGCCGCGATAGTACTGGATCAGATCACCCTCGCGATAATGCTGCACCATGGCGGCATGCGCGGCCGCGATCGCGTCGATCTCGGCGTCGGTGATGCGCTCGCAGGCGAGCTCGCCGGCGAGGGCCTCTAAGCCCTGGCAGACCTCGAATAGGTCGCGCATGTCCTTGTCGGTCAGCTTCGCCGCCCGCGACCCGCGATGCGGCAGCAGCTGCACGAGGCCTTCGGCGGCCAGCACCTTGAGCGCCTCGCGCAGCGGCGTGCGCGAGATTTCGAGCCGTTCGCACAGCTCGCGCTCGGGAATCCGCGCGCCGGGCGGGATTTCACCGTCGAGGAGGATGGCGCGGATGCGGCCGACGACTTCTTCATGAAGCATGGGTCTGAACTCAATTTGCATTCAAAAATGGACTCACGTGCGGATATTTGCAAGTTCCTGCTTGAAAATTCCAAATTTTGCATTCAAAAATGCAAAAAACAGAAAGGCATGAGGAAATGGACCTGCAAATGGAGGCAGAAGCCCTCGTCTTCGAACGCCAGGACGGCATTGGACGGATCACCTTCAACCGTCCGCAGGCCCGCAACGCCTTCACCTTCGCGATGTACGAGCGGCTCGCCGCGATCTGCGAGGAGGCCAACCGCGACCAAGCGATCAAGGTGCTGGTGCTGCGCGGGGCCGGCGACAAGGCCTTTGCGTCCGGTACCGACATCAACCAGTTCCGCGAGTTCAAGACACCGCAGGACGCCATCGACTACGAGAACCGCATTGATCGGGTGCTGACCACGCTGGAGCAGTGCCGGGTGCCGACGATCGCGGCGATCAACGGGTTCTGTACCGGAGGCGGGGCGGGCATCGCCGCAGCCTGCGATCTCCGCATCGGCACCAAGAGCGCCAAAATCGGTTTCCCCATCGCCCGGACGCTCGGCAATTGCCTGTCGATGTCCAATGTCAGCCGTCTCACCGCGCTCATCGGCGCCGCGCGCGTCAAGGATCTGATCTTCACCGCACGTCTTGTCGAAGCCGGGGAGGCTGCAAATGTCGGGCTGCTTGGCGAAGTCGTCGAGGATATTGCCGCGCTCGAGCAGCGCACTGAGGAGGTCGCCCGGCTCGTCGCCAGTCATGCACCGTTGACGCTGAACGCGACCAAGCAGGCTGTGGCGCGCCTGCAACGGCGGCTGACGCGTGACGAGGGCGAAGATCTCATCCTGATGTGCTACACGAGCCAGGACTTTCGCGAAGGGCTCGATGCTTTCCTCAACAAGCGCGCCCCGCAATGGCGCGGCCAATAGGAACGGGCCCGATGCAAAGTTCGCAATCCACCTCTCGTCGTTCGGGGCCGCTCGCCGGCCTCAAGGTCATCGATCTCACCCATGTCATGGCAGGGCCGACCTGCACCCTGATGCTGGCCGACATGGGCGCCGACGTCATCAAGATCGAGAAATGGCCGAACGGCGACGACACCCGCCATTCGGTGCCGCCGAAGATCGGCGACGAGGCGGCTTCCTTCCTGATGATGAACCGCAACAAGCGCGGCATCGTGCTGGATCTGAAGACCGACGGCGGCAAGCAGGTGCTGCGCCGGCTGATCAAGAGCGCCGACGTGCTGGTCGAGAATTTTGCGCCCGGCGCGATGGAGCGTCTCGGTTTCGGCTACGAGGCACTGCACGCCGAATTTCCGGCGCTGATCTACTGCTCGCTGTCAGGCTTCGGCCGCACCGGTCCCTACAAGCATCGTCGCGGCTTCGATCTGGTCGCGCAGGCCATGAGCGGCATCATGAGCTTCACCGGTGAACGTCCCGACGGTCCGCCCGTCAAATGCGGCCCGCCGCTGTCCGACATCACCGCCGGCCTGCTCGCGAGCATGGGCATCCTCGCTGCCTATACGCATCGTCTCAAGACCGGCGAAGGGCAGTGGGTCGAGACTTCGCTCTATGAGGCCGCCCTGGTGCAGACCTACTGGCAATCGACCATCGCACTGGCCGCGGGCACCGCGCCGCGCGCCATGGGCTCGGCCCATCCGCTCAACGCGCCGTACCAGGCCTTCGAAGCCTCGGATGGCTGGCTCGTGGTCGGCGGCGCCAACAAGAAGCATTGGCTGTTGATGCTGGAGGCGCTCGGCGCCAGCGAACTCGCCGCTGATCCGCGCTTCGTTAACGGGGCCGACCGCATGGCCAATCTGAAAGAGCTGGAAGCGGTCCTGAGCGAACGCTTCCGCACCAAATCCCGCGCGCACTGGCTCGCGGCGCTGGACGAGAAGGGCGTGCCCTGCGGCCCCGTGCACGACATGCTGGAAGCCCTCAGCGATCCGCAGACCCTCGCGCGCGAGATGGTCGTCGAGGTCGAGCACTCCACGCTCGGTCCCGTCAAGACGATCGGACTTCCCATCAAGTTTTCGGAGACCCCAGGCAAAGTGCGATCAGGTGCGCCGGTCTATGGTCAGCACACGAGCGAGGTGCTGGCCGAGCACGGGTTCGACCAATCACGAATCGAAGCGCTCGAAAAAGAAGGCGCGATCGTGCTGGCCGCAGGAAGACGCCAGGAACGCGTCGCCTGAGCGGACCTCGATACGACAACAACAAAAGACAAGATCAGCTGGAGGAAATCATGGGTCGGACGTCAACATTTCTGCTCTCCGCGGCCGCGACCGTGCTCGCCGGCACGATGCCGGCGTGTGCAGCCTGGCAACCGCAAAAGCCGATCGAGTTCGTGGCCACTGCCGGGCCGGGCGGCGGCACTGACAACCTTGCCCGCGCGGTGCAGAACATCATCACCAAGCACAAGCTGACGGAGCAGCCGATCGTCGTTGTCAACAAGGGCGGCGGCAGCGGCGCCGAAGGCTATGTCTACGGCAAGGCCTCCGTCGGCGATCCCTACAAGGTGATCTTCGGCACCTCGAACGCCTGGCAGCAGCCGCTCGTCTCCAAGGTCGCCTTCAACTACACCGATCTCACCCCGATCGCGGCGATGGCGCAGGACGAGTTCCTGCTCTGGGTCAAGCAGGACTCGCCGTACAAGACGGCGGGCGACTATCTCAAGGCGGCAGCATCGGGCGAATTCAAGATGGGCGGCGCGCAGTCAAAGGACACCGACGAGGTGCTGACGCGCATGATCGAGAAGGCTGGCAAGGTCAAGCTGACCTATATCCCCTTCAAGAGCGGCGCCGAGACTGCCGTGCAGCTCGCCGGCGGACACCTCGATTCCCACGTCAACAACCCCAGCGAAAGCCTCGGGCAATGGCGTGGCGGCACGCAGCGCCCGCTCTGTGTTTTCAGCCCGAAGCGGCTGCCGCAGGGCCCGAAGGTCACTGCGAGCGAAGGCTGGAGCGACGTCCCGACCTGCGTTGAGCAGGGCCTCGACATCAAGCAATATGAGCAGCCGCGCACGGTGTGGCTGCCCGGCAAGGTCACGCCGGACCAGGCGGCGTTCTATGTCGACCTCATGAAGAAGGTTCAGGCTACGCCGGAATGGAAGGACTACATCGAGAAGACCTCCCAGGTCGATACGTTCCTGACCGGCGCCGAGCTCGAAAAATTCATCAAGGAGGACCTCGAGCACGTCAAGCAGGTCGCGGGCGAGCAGGGCTGGCTCGTCAAGTGAGGCGGGGCTGCTGCATCGGCGGTGCCACAAATTCCGCCGTCGTCCCGGCGAAGGCCGGGACCCATAACCCCAGCGACGAGTTTGACGAAGACTCGCATCCACATCGGTACGACGACCAACACCTCTCGAGAGATCACGCGGTATGGGTCCCGGCCTTCGCCGGGACGACGCGCTGGATAGAGAAAACGCGTGCGTCATGCACGGCCGGACGTTGTCCGCCGCTCGAACGGAGCCCCCAATGATCTCCCGCCGCGCGCTTGAACTTGCGACCGCCGTCCTCACCGGTAGCTTTGGTGTGGCTGTCGTCGTCTCGAGCCTCGACAACGGTATCGGCTGGTCGAGCGCGGGCGTGGACGCCGGCACGTTTCCGTTCCTGACCGGGATCATCATCGTGGTCGGGAGCCTCTACAATCTGGTGCGAGGCGTGCTGCCGGCCGCCACACTGGCGAGTGTCCCCATCGCCATCACGCCCATCGAGCTGCGCCGGCTCGCCGGCCTGTTCGTGCCAGCCGCGATCTTCGTGGCCGCGATCCCGCTGGCCGGGATGTACGTCGCTTCGGCGCTGTACGTCTTCGCAGTGCTGGCGATCCCCAGGCACCAATCCGTGCCGCGTGCGCTCGCCATGGCTGGCGCGACCGCACTCGCGCTCTACGTCGTGTTCGAGCGCATGTTTCAGGTCGGTCTGCCGCACGGCGCGCTCGCCGCCGCGTTTGGGTTCTGACGGAGAGGCCGATGGATAATCTCGCAGAGCTCCTGCACGGCTTCACCATCGCGGTCACCGTGCCGCATCTGGCGCTGATGGCAGTCGGCGTGCTGCTCGGCATTCTCGTCGGCGTGCTGCCGGGGCTGGGTGCGCCGAACGGAGTGTCGCTGCTCCTGCCGCTGACCTTCGGCATGCAACCGGTCTCGGCGATCATCCTGCTCTCCAGCATGTATTGGGGCGCGCTGTTCGGCGGCTCGGTGACCTCGATCCTCTTCAACATTCCCGGCGAGCCGTCGTCGGTCGCGACCACCTTCGACGGCTACCCGATGGCGCGCGACGGTCGGCCGACGACGGCGCTCGCGACCGCCTTCGGTTCGGCGGCGTTCGGCGCGCTGATCGGCGTCATTCTGATCACCTTCCTCGCATCCTGGGTGGCGCAGGTTGCGCTCGCGTTCGGGCCGGCCGAGTATTTTGCGGTCTATTTCCTCGCTTTCGCGAGCTTCGTCGGCATGGGCGGCGCAGCGCCGATCAAGACCGTCGTGGCGCTGGCCATCGGCTTTGCGATCGCCGCCATCGGCATCGACACCGTCTCCGGCAGCGTGCGCCTCACCATGGGCGTCGACGAGCTCGTCAAGGGCGTGAGCTTCGTCGTCGCCGTGATGGGCCTGTTCGGCATCGGCGAGCTGCTGGTTGCCGTCGAAGAGGAGTTTCATGCCCGCGCGGTGTCCTCCAAGATCGACTGGCGCGAAGTGTTCCGCGCGGTCGGCCGCCTGCCGCAGCATGGCGTGGCGCTTCTGCGCAGCGCGGCGATCGGATGCTGGATGGGGATCACGCCGGGCGGCCCGACCGCGGCATCCTTCATGAGCTACGGCATCGCCCGCCGTTTCTCGCGCCGCGGCCGATACTTCGGCACGGGCGAGGTCGAAGGCATCATCTCGCCGGAGACGGCCGACCATGCCGCCGGCACCAGCGCGCTGCTGCCGATGCTGTCGCTCGGCATTCCCGGCTCGGCAACCGCGGCGGTCATGATGGGCGGGCTGATGATCTGGGGCCTCAATCCCGGGCCGATGCTGTTCGTCGACAGTAAGGATTTCGTCTGGGGGCTGATCGCCTCGATGTATGTCGGCAACATCGTCGCAGTCGCGCTGGTGCTGCTGACCGTTCCAGTCTTCGCCGCCCTGATGCGGATTCCCTTCGTGGTGATCGCGCCGCTGATCGTGATCATCTGCGTCGTCGGTGCCTATTCGGTGTCGAACTCCTATCTCGACGTCGTCATGATGCTCGGCTTCGGGATCGTCGGCTATCTCTTCAAGAAGCTGTTCTATCCGCTGGCGCCGCTCGTGCTCGCGATCGTCATCGGCGACAAGGCCGAGGATGCGTTCCGGCAGTCGATGCTGATCTCCAAGGGATCGCTCGGGATCTTCTTTGCAAACAAGCTGGTGACGTGCCTGATCGTGGCCGGGATCGCACTGTTGCTGCTTCCGCTCGTGCTGCAGCTCGCGCGGCTCTGGCGCAAACCCGCGCCGTCTACCGATCGGACGACAGCTGAGGAAAAGGTGATCATATGAGCGCAAAGCCGCTGATTGCATTGGCAATGGGAGATCCCGCCGGCATCAGCCCGGAGCTGACGGCGAAGCTCGCGGTGCAGGACGACATCCGCGCCCGCAGCCGGCTCGTCGTCATCGGTGACCGCCGCATCTTCGACGAAGGTGCGCGCGTCGCCGGCATCAAGCCGGAGCTGACGACGGTGGAGCAGGGGGCCGACCTTCGCGCGGCGGAGGGCGAGACGCTGTTTGTCGATCTCTGTCACCTCGATCCCGCGGAGGTCGAGCGGGGATCCGCGACCCTTGCCGGCGGAAAATTCGCACTGGCCAATTACCGGTACGCGCTCGAGCTCGGCCGCGACGGACGCGTCGATGCGGTCTGCTTCACCCCTTTCAACAAGCAGGCGATGCGCCTTGCCCGCGCCGAGTACGATGACGAGATCGCATTTTCAGCCGAGGTGGTCGGCCTTAGGACCGCGGCGAGCGAGTTCAATGTGCTGGACCAGCTCTGGAACGCGCGGGTCACCTCCCATATCCCCCTCAAGGACGTCGCCGGGCGACTGTCCAGCGAACGTATCCATCGCGCGCTCAAGCTGACCGATTCCTGCATGCGCAATGCCGGCTTTGCGCGACCGCGCATCGCCGTCGCGGGTCTCAATCCGCATGCCGGCGACGGTGGCAATTTCGGCCGCGAGGAGATCGATGTCATCGCGCCGGTGGTCGCAACCGCTCAGCGCGAGGGCATCGCCGCGGAGGGACCGTTTCCCGCCGATACCGTGTTCCTGCGCGCCAAGGCCGGCGCCTTCGATGCGGTGCTGACGATGTATCACGACCAGGGCCAGATCGCGATGAAGCTGATGGGTTTTGATCGCGGCGTGACCCTGCTCGGGGGCTTTCCATTCCCGATCTGCACGCCCGCGCACGGCACCGCCTACGACATTGCAGGGCAGGGCATCGCATCGATCGGCGCGAGCCGCGCCGCTCTGCTGCTCGCCGCGGAGATGGCGGCGCGTTACGACGCCAGATCGAGCTGACGGCAAATCAGGTCAGCGAGCCAGGCAGCTCGTCTGCAAACCGTTCCGCGATCATCGGTTGCGGCACTGAACGCGCTCTCGGCGTTCGTGGGCCAATCGCGAACCACCGATACGGTGATACTCGGAAAGAAAATGATCGTTCGGCAGATTTCCGTCTTCGTTGCGCGAATATTCCCTCTTAAGGCCGTTGAGAAAGAACATTTCGTGTGCGCGCGTGCTTGGCTTCGATGGGGCCGCGCGATTCCAGGTCGAATAGCCCGTGGACGTGCCCGGCTACTGTTTCCGAGACGTTGATCCGGCCAGCGACTCCGAACGCTTCCACGAACCACGCGGTGTTGACCGCATCCCCCAGATGTCGAAGGTTATTCTGCGGTTGCCGACGACGCCGGAAATGACCGGTCCGGTATGGATTCCGATGCGCAATTGCAGGGCGTGTTCGCCGATCGCTTCGCATTCCGCTCTCAGGTGGCCGAGCTGCGCCCGCATTTCCAGCGCCGCGAGGCAGACATCGATCAAGTGCCGCCGGTCGGGCGAAATAACGCCCGCAACCGCCATGTAGGCATCGCCCATGGTCTTGACCTTCTCCAGACCGTGTCGGGCACCGATTTCGTCCAGGGCCGAGAAATATTCGTCGAGGAGATGGATGAGCCTTGCTGGCTCGGTCCGTTCAGCGAGCAGCGTAAAGCCCTGGATATCCGCGAACAGAATGGTGGCCGACCGGGTGTATTTCGGCTGAACTCTGCCGCGCCGCGTCAGCTCGTCGGCAATCGGCGCCGGCAAGACGTTGTGCAGCAGTTCCTCGGCGCGTGCTCGCTCGGCGGCGGCCTCGAGGCGTGCTTGCTCCAGTTGCTCGATGGTCTGGCGATCCTCGATCAGCTTCCGGCGGAGTTCCAGTTGCGCCAGCACCTGATGCGACAGCATTCGAAGAGCTTCCGTCTGCTCGAAGGACAGCTGCCTCGGCTCGAAGTCCATCACGCAAAGCGTTCCGAGCGCATAACCGTCGTCGGTGATGAGCGGCATGCCGCAGTAAAATCGGCAGGATGGCTTCAGTGAGACCATCGGGCTCGGCGCTATTTCGCGATCGGCGTCGTCAACTCCTTGTCGGCCGTGTCCACCACGAACACGGCAAGCAGTTTCGCAGGCTCGGTATCGCTGGCATTGGCGCTGACGGCGTGGCGGTCGCCGGGCCGCTCGGAAAAGTTCTCTCCCTTGTGAAAGACCTTGGCGGGGCCATCATTGACCTGACTGCGGATCGCGCCTTCCAGGACCGTGGCATAAATGAAGGCGGAGGGGGCGTGAATGTGCGCGGGTGAGGAGCCTCCGGGACCATACTCGACCAGCACGCCCTTCATGCTCTTGCCGGGGACGTTGGGCAGAGCCTGGTCGAACACGACCGTTACCTTTGCCAATGGCGCTGCCGGCTCGGCTGCATGAGCCGTCAGCAACGAGGCAGCATAAACCGCTGTAGCAATCAGCAATCTGCGCATGGGATGTCCTTCACTGCGGTGATGGTCGTGATTACAAGTCTCAGAGGCCGGCGAGCCATGTTGCGAGCGGCGTTTTCCCGAGCCGCGCCTCGCCGAGCGGGTTCAGCGATGTGTCGTCGATGGGGGCGCCGTAATAAAGCGCCTTCGGGTCTCCGACCACGGGACGTGTGTCGCCGGCGGCCTTCAGGCGGCGTGCGATGAATTCATTGAAGGGGGCCTTCTCAGGTCCTGCGATATCGATCGTGCCGTTGAGCGGCTGGCCCGTTGCGACTTCCGCGAGGCGAGCAACGACATCATCGGCTGCGATCGGCTGAAACTGGGCCGTGGGAACGACGATCTTCCCCTCGATCACGCTTGTTTCGGCAATGGCGCCGAGGAATTCGAAGAACTGAGTGGCGCGCACGATCGAGTAGGGGACCGAAGAGGACTTGATGATGGTCTCCTGGGCGAGCTTGGCACGGAAATAGGCGTTGTCGGGCGACCGTTCGGTGCCGACAATTGAAAGGGCCACGTGATGCTTCACGGCCGCAGCAGCCTCTGCCGCGACGAGATTTTGGCTCGAACGCTGGAAGAAATCGAGCACGGCGGCCGGCTCCCAGGACGGTGCGTTGGCGACGTCGACGACGACATCGGCGCCGGCCAGCGTGGCAGCGAGACCTTCCCCAGTCACGGCATTCACGCCTGACTGCGGCGAGGCGGCCACGGCCTCATGGCCCTGCTGTTTGAGCTTCGCCACGAGCTTGGATCCGATCAATCCGGTCCCGCCGATCACGACGATCTTCATGGCATGTCTCCTCGGTATTTCGGAGCGCGAGATGACCAACGCGAACTCGCGCTCTCACATCGATGAACGTGATGCGAAGCGACTCTACGCGACCATTGGCGCGGGGCTCTTGTCTGTAACGAGCGTGGCTTGCCGGAAAATGCTTCAGAAGCCGGGGTGCGATCTCACAAAACCGCTAAGGGATCATCCCTCGTGCCGTGACCGCGATGATCGCAGATTGCCAGTGTTTTGCCCGACGTGTCAAAGCGTTGTGACGGCCCCCTAAGAACAGCAAGGAAGCCTCGTCGGAAAACACCAATGAAAGCAACCCCTTGCTACTGTGCATGGGGTTGTTTTCGCGAGTTTTGATATTGGCTGGCTACCCGTCCGATTTTGCGGGGCCTCACGCCCCGCAGACGATCACGCCGTACCAGCCGAGTCCACGATAGGTCTCATAGCCCGGGGTGGCATGGAATGCGACCAGCGCACCGGTGCGGTCGTGATAGAAGCCGGAGCGCTGGCCATTCAGCGAGATCGAGATACGCTCGCTGAGGATGCCCTGGCCGTCGGAGGCCGCAATCACGCGAAGATTCGAATCGACCAGCAGCACGCGCGCCTTGTCGCTGTCGCCGATGCGTACGCCCTGGACGATGGCGCGGGCCTGCGGCTCCCAGTCGAAATGGATGGCGAGCACGCCGATCGGCGCGGCGTGGGCCTGGCCGCCGGCGCGGACGCTGGCGCAATAGGTCGCGACCTGCGCGTTGCCGAGCAGCGATTGGTTCTCGACGTCGCCGGCGACGTAGTCGTCGCCGGAGCGCAAGGAACGCGCCTCGCGAAACCATTTGGTGTGAGCGACGTTCTGGCCGACGACGCGGAATCGGTCGGCGCGGCCATTGGCGATGACGTTGCCATCGAGATCGCAGAGCCAGAGGTCGAGATAGACGGTGTAGGCCCCGAGGATCACACCGAGGCGCTGCGAGGCATGCGATACAGCCGCCGCACTCGGCGAAGCCGCGCAATCGACCACGGCGGAATCGGTCGCCCACCAGCGCACGTCGCAGGTGCGCTCATAGAGGTTGCGGTCGATCAGCTCGATGGCATTGAGCGACAGATCGACCATGCGCTCGCCGCGCGAGCGCTGGCTCATGCGGTCGATCGAGGCGACGAGGTCGCCGGTTCGTTTTGTCAGCTGTGTCTCGAGCTCGCGGGCGATGGTCTCGACCTGCTGGCCGACGCCGCGCACCTCCTGCGCCACCACCGCAAAGCCCGCGCCTTGCGCGCCGGCGCGCGAGCTCTCGATCAGCGCGTTCAGGGCCAGCATCTTCATCTGGTTGGTGATCTGCTGGATCGCCTTGGTCTTGTCGACCGCGATCTGGTTGACCTCCGCGGTCAGGCGGTTGATCAGCGCGGAGATGTCGGAATCATCAGCAGCGGGTTCAGTGGCAATCGGCTTGGCTTTCAGACCCAGCGCAGCGGACATCGGGGAGCTTCCCTTGGCAATGAGGTCTGATCTGCAATGAACCCAGGACAACAAATTACAGATCGAATACGATTCCTTTTCGAGGATTCCGCCTAACGCCCGCTTAATTTGCTGTTTTGCGGATTGCCTAAATGATAGTCACCTCGTGCCGCCAGGATGGCTCATCCACCGCTTTGTGCCTGGTGACCGTTGCAAAATCCGGCGGCTTGCCGGCCAATCCGTCAGTGACCCGGACGCCTTGCGTGTTCGTCCGGCCCCCCGAGTTCCCAAGATCGCTCTCGAATCATGACGCCACCCGCCACTGCCTTGCCCGTCGAAGCGCCCCAGGCGTTCCTGGGGGTGACGCGCTCGCTCACCGACAAGCTCTGGCGTGACCGGCTCGACGGGCGCGGGGCGGCCAAGGCACTTGCCATCGTGCAGCGCCACCAATTGCCGGAGTTGCTGGCGCGGGTGCTGGCCGGCCGTGGCGTCGACATCGACACCGTGCCGGACTTCCTCGATCCGACCATCCGAAAACTGCTGCCGGACCCGTTCACGGTGACGGAGATGGAAGCCGCTGCCCAGCGGATCGCGGATGCCGCAACGAAGGGCGAGAAAGTCGCGATCTTCGGCGATTACGACGTCGACGGCGCGACATCGGCGGCTCTGCTCGCCTGGCATCTACGCCATTGCGGCCTCGATCCGCTGATCCATATTCCCGACCGCATCTTCGAGGGCTACGGCCCGAACACCGAAGCGGTGCGCGCGCTCGCCGCGAAGGGCGCGACGCTGCTTGTCACCGTCGATTGCGGCACCACCAGTATCGAGCCGCTGGCTGAGGCGAAGCGCCTAGGCATGTCCATCGTCGTGATCGACCACCACCAATGCGGCCTCGCTCTGCCCGAGGTCGATGCGCTGGTCAATCCGAACCGCTCTGACGATCTCTCGGGTCTCGGCCATCTCGCCGCCGTTGGCCTCGTGCTGGTGACGCTGGTCGCCGTCAATCGCGAGCTGCGCCAGCGCGGTTTCTGGCGCGCCGAGATGCCCGAGCCCGATCTGCTCGGCATGCTGCATCACGTCGCACTCGGCACCGTCGCCGACGTCGCCCCGCTGATCGGTCTCAACCGCGCCTTCGTCGCAAAAGGGTTGATCGCGATGCGGCGGCGCGACCATGTCGGCCATACTGCGCTGATGGATGTGGCGCGGCTCAACGGCCCGCCGGAGGCGTGGCATCTCGGCTTCATGCTGGGGCCGCGCGTCAATGCCGGCGGCCGCATCGGCCGTGCCGATCTCGGCGTACGGCTCTTGCTCGAAGGCGACAGCGTCGAGGCCGCGCGCATCGCCGCCGAGCTCGACCGCCTCAACAGCGAGCGACGCATCATCGAGCAGGCGGCGGAAGCGCAGGCGGAAGCCGAGGCGATCGCCTCGATCGGGCTGGAAGACAAGCTCGGCGTCATCGTCACGGCCTCCGAAGGCTGGCATCCCGGCGTGGTCGGCCTCGTCGCCTCCCGGTTGAAGGAGAAGTTTTCGCGGCCTGCTTTTGCCATCGCGCTCGAGCCCGGCGGCATCGGCACCGGCTCGGGCCGCTCGATCGCCGGCGTCGATCTCGGCAAGGCGGTGCGGCAGGCGGTCGCTGATGGCATTCTGCTCAAGGGCGGCGGCCACGCGATGGCTGCGGGCGTGACGTTGCGCAAGGAGAAGCTCGCCGAATTCCGCGCCTATCTGGAGAACGCGCTGGCGCGCGATGTCGCGGAGGCGCGGCACGTCAACGAGCTCTATGTCGACGGCGCGGTCTCCGCGCGCGCCGTGACGCCGGAGCTTGCGACCACCCTCAACCGCGCCGGCCCGTTCGGCAGTGGCAATCCGGAGCCGGTGCTGGCCTTGCCAGCGCACCAGCTCGTCTATGCCGACGAGGTCGGGCAGGCGCACTTGAGGCTGCGCTTCAAATCCGGCGACGGCGCCATCGTCAACGGCATCGCGTTCCGTTCGGTCGGCCAGAAGCTCGGCAATGCGCTGCTCGCCAACCGCGGTCAGCAAATGCATGTCGCGGGATCATTTTCGGTCGATCGCTACCAGGGCGTCGAGCGTGTGCAATTCCGCGTGGTCGACGTCGCGCTACCGGACCAGGGGCCATCCGTGATCAGATAACGGCCGCAAACAACAAAAAGAAAGGGAGTGAACATGGCAGGGCAGGTTGAGGGCAAGATCGCGCTAGTGACGGGCGGCGCCTCCGGCATCGGTGAGGCCATCGTCGAGCTGTTCGCGCGCGAGGGCGCCACCGTTATTGCAACCGACATCGACGAGCTGCGCGGCCCCGAGCTCGCCAAGCGCATCACCAAGGCCGGCGGCAAGGCGATCTTCCTGGAGCAGGATGTCACCAGCGAGGAACGCTGGATCGAGGTCGTCGCCGAGGTCGGAAAGCGCTATGGCCGGCTCGACGTCATGGTCGCCAATGCCGGCATCGGCATCTCTGTCCCTTCAATCGTCGACATGACGCTGGCCGACTGGCGCAAGCAGAACGCGATCAACCTCGACGGCGTGTTCCTCTCGGTCAAGCACTGCCTGCCCTTGATGCGCAAGACCGGCGGCGGCTCGATCGTGATGATGTCGTCACTGGCGGGCCTGCGCGGTGCACCCGGGCTGTCGGCCTATTCGGCCACCAAGGGCGGCGTGCGGCTGTTTGCGAAATCGATCGCGATGGAGTGCGCGGCGGCCGGCGACGGCATCCGCGTCAACTCGGTGCATCCCGGCATCATCGACACGCCGATCTGGGGCAAGATCCCGACCGGCGCGACCGGTGCCGGCCAGAACGCGCCGATTGATCCGGAGGAGCGCGCCAAGGTCGCAACGCCGCTGGGCCGGGCCGGCCAGGCGGCGGAGATCGCCTCTGGCGTGCTGTATCTGGCCTCCGATGCCTCGCGTTATGTCACCGGCAGCGAGCTCGTCATCGACGGCGGCATGAATGCCGGCGGCGTGCCACGGCGCGCCTGAGCCGCGCAGGGCAGGGTGGCGGTCGCAGGGGCTGACGCGCAGGCGCAGCCCCTGTACAACGCGAGAAGCTTCCGACCGACAGAGGTGTCCTTCGCTATGGCGCACAGCCTTCACGCTTCCTCATCCGCGCCCCATCGTTCGAACCGACCGGACCTCGCCACCGATGCGATCCGCACCGCGCGCGAGGATCTTGCCGCCTGCTTCCGCATGGCCGCGCGCAACGGTTTTGAGGAAGGCATCTGCAATCACTTCTCGGCCGTGGTGCCGGGGCATGACGATCTCTTCCTGGTCAACCCCTATGGCTACGCCTTCCGCGAGCTGACCGCGTCAAAGCTGCTGATCTGCGACTTCCACGGCAACGTGCTCGACGGCGAGGGCGTGCCCGAGGCGACCGCCTTCTACATCCATGCCGAGATGCACAAGCGCCTGCCGCGCGCCAAGGTCGCCTTCCACACCCACATGCCCTATGCGACGGCGCTCTCGATGACCGAGGGCGAGCCCCTGATCTGGGCTGGCCAGACCGCCCTGAAATTCTACGGCCGCACCGCGGTCGACCGCGACTATAACGGCCTCGCACTCGACAACCGCGAAGGCGCGCGGATCGCCTCCGCCGTCGGTGATGCCGACATCGTCTTCATGAAGCATCACGGCGTGATGGTGCTGGCCCCGACCATCGCTGAAGCCTGGGACGATCTTTATTACCTTGAACGCGCAGCCGAGGTGCAGGTGCTGGCGATGTCGACCGGACGAAAAGTGCTGCCGGTCGATCCCACGGTTGCGGCCGAAACCTACAGGCAGATGCGCGAAGGTGATACCGAATCCGCGCGGCTGCATCTCGCCGCCATCCGCCGCCAACTCGACGCGGAAGAGCCGCAGTACCGGCACTGAGGTGGCCTACGACCCCTGCCGCAGCTTCGCCAGAACCTTCAGCCCGCCGTATCCGTCCGCCGGCGTGATGCCCGCGCGCTGCTGAAAATCCTTGACCGCTTTCATCGTGTCGTTGCCGACGCGGCCGTCGGTGCCGCCAGTGTCGAAGCCGGCCTTGGTCAGGCGCGTCTGCATCTCCTGCACCTCGGCGAGCGTCAGCGCCCGTTCGGAGCCGGGGAAGGGCTGGATGAAGGGAGGCGCGCCCAGGCAACGGTCGCCGAGATGGCAGATCGCGAGCGCATAGTTCATCGAGGGATTGTAGCTCTTCACCGAGTAGAAATTTGATCCGAGCAGGAAGCTCGGTCCGCCCGTAACAGGCGTCCACAGCTGCGCGGTGGCGTTCGGCTGTGGGAATGACTGACCGTCGGCACGGGTGACACCGGCCGACGCCCAAGCGGCGTAGGTGCGGTTACCGCTCATGTTGCCGGGCGCGCGCACCTCATAGCCCCAATGCTCGCCGCGATGCCACTTGCCACGATTGACGAGATATTTTGCGGTCGAGCCCAGTGCATCATCGGGCTTGCCGAAGGGTGAGACCTTGCCGTCGCCGTCATAGTCGATGCCGACGTTGAGCCAGACTTCCGGCATCCATTGCGAATGGCCCATTGCACCGGCCCAGGATCCCTGCATCTGCTCCGGCGTGCTCCAGCCCTTGTCGACGATGCGCAGCGCGTTGATCAGCTCGGTCTCCCAATAGGCCTTGCGCCGCGGTTCGTTCCAGGCGAGCGCGGCGAGCGAGGGAAACACCGGCGTCATATGGTTCTGCTGCACCAGCGGATCGCCATAGGCGGACTCGACGCCCCACAAAGCCAGCAGCGTGCCGCGCTCGACTCCGAAATCGCGCTCGATGCGCGCAAACAGCGCTTCGTTGTTCTTCAGCGCGATCTTGCCGTTGATGATGCGCCAGTCGGAGACGCGGCGGTTGATGTATTGCCAGACCTGCTCGTGGAATTCGGGCTGGTTGCGCATTTGCTTGAACACGCTCATGTCGGGCTCGACCCGCGCCATCGCGCGCTGCCAAGTCGCGGCCGAAATGCCTTTGGCCATCGCCCGTGCGCGAAAGCCTTCGCGCCATTCGTCGAAGCCTGGAGGCGCGGCGAGGGCGCGTTTCGGGAGTGCAACAGCGCCGCTGCAGCGAACGTCGAGTGGAGCAGGGCGCGGCGCGTTGGATGAGATGAGGAATCAGCGTGCGTCATGAGCACATTCTAGCCCGAAACATGGCGCGCGTGAGTCGGTTCCTGACCTCTGATTTCCGCGTGGCCGGATCAGCCGTTCCGTCGGAACAACTGTCGCAGTCCTGCATTCCTCCACGACAATGAGGAGGAGAAGATGAGGAAATATCCGGCCGCCATAGCAATCGGGGTGGAATGAAGATTCACGCACATCCGGAAAGCCATGTCGTCGAGCTCGACGACGGATCGCAATGGCAGATCTTTCCCGGCGATCTTGCAACCACGCTGAGCTGGAAGCCCGAAACCGATCTGCACCTGGAGCCTAGCCGTGACCGGGTAAGTTCGCACGTGCTGGTCAATGCCGCGGACCGAACCCGCGTGCGGGTGATTGCCGCAGGCGAATCCTGGCCCGACGGTGAGGTCAAGAATGTGTTGAAGGGCGGCTAGTCCTCCTGCAACTCGGCCGCGATGCCGGCGAGCCAGCGCCGGATCGTGGTTTCCGCCTTGCCATCCAAACCCAGAGCAAGGCGCTTCTCCAATTCGATCACCCGCTCGCGGCAAGCCTTCAGCAGCGTCGCGCCCCGCGGCGTCAGCGTCCATTGCTGAATGCGGCCGTGGACCGGATGCGGCGTCATCGCGATCGCACCGTCGCGTTCGAGGTTGCGGATGATGACGCCAACGGTCTGGGGGGTCAGGAAGGTGAGGCGGGCGACGTCGGCGCCGGACAGGCCGGGATAGGCGTTGAGCATGGTCAGCACCGCGAATTGCGGCGAGGTCACGCCGAGATCGGCGAGGGTGCGCTCCATTTTCAGCCGGACAGCGGCGTGAGCCTGGCGCAGGAGGTAGCCGAGATAGCCTTGCTCGCCGCGTTTGCCTTCGCCGGGCGCAGGAATACGCACGGCGCCGTCGTCGGCGGGCGCCGTGCGCGTGGTTTTCGATCTTGTGATGGCAGCGGTCTTGCGTGGCATATCAGAGCCCTTATAAGATATCAGAACACTTACAATAATACGAGGTGAACCGCAATGTCACACGCCCGCAGCGAATACGAGGATTTCAAGCGCCTGGCGCCCGACGTCTATGATGTGGTGCTGGCGCTCGGTCAGCTTGCCGCCAAGGCCGGCCTCGACAAGCAACTCATCGAGCTCGTCAAGCTGCGCGCATCGCAGATCAACGGCTGTGCCTTCTGCTTGCAGCATCACGTCCTGCTGTCGGAACGGATCGGCCTTCCCGTCGACAAGCTCCATCTGGTCGCGGTCTGGCGCGAGGCGCCGATCTTTTCCGCGCGCGAGCGCGCGGCGCTGGCCTGGGCGGAGGCGTTGACCCTGCTCCCCGGTGGCGTCAGCGAGGAGGTCTATTCGGCGGCAACGCGCGAATTCTCCGAAACCGAGCTGACTTACCTGACCTCGGCCATCGCCTCGATCAACGTCTGGAACCGGTTTGGTGCGGCCTATCGCTGGACGCCGGCCAAGCGGCCAGCAGCCGCGACCGCTGCGGCATCCTGATCAAGCTGAGGGGAGGTCACGATGACAGCGATGAGTTTTTCCGCCGTGCAGCGTCCGACGCCCTCGCGTTCGACGGCGCTCGCGGTCGTGGCAGGGCTTGCCTGCGCGCTTCCGATCGGCAAGGCGCTGCCGGTGACGATCGACAGTGTGTCAGGCGCGCTGGCGCCGCTCTGCGCCACCGCTGCGGAGAGTTCGCCGCTCGACAAGGTCGAGCCGATCGGCTCCTACGCGCTACCGAACGTCCCTGGCAAGCGCGTCACCATCGTGCGCGTATCCTACGGTCCGGGCGGTTTCTCGCGGCCACATCGTCACGCAGGCTCGGTGACGGCCTATATCACCAAGGGCGAGATCCGCTCGCAGCTCGGTGGCGGCCCGGTCGAGACGTTCAGCGTCGGCCAGTCTTTCTTCGAGCCGCCGGGCTCGACGCATCTGGTATCCGCCAACGCCAGCGCAACCGAGCCGGCAGAGTTGATCGCGGTGTTCGTGGCGGATGAGGGTGCGCAGCTGACAACGTATTTGGAGTAGTGCCTCAACGTGGTCCCGGCCCCCCGCGCGCAATTGCGCGCTAGGCCGGGACGACACCGAATGTGTGGTGAGTGACAGCAATCCGTTTGCACGAGTTGCTCAATTTTCCTCGCCGCTCGATCCCTCGCGCAGGTCCGGCTTGATCACGTCCTCGGGCAGCGTGTGTGCAACGGGCTGCGGAGCGCCTGCGATTTCCGGGCCGACCTCGCGGCCGCGGGCGCGGATCAGGCGCTCATAGGCCGAGACCAGCGTGATGTAGGGGCTGACCCAGATCCAGCCGTCGCGGGTGAACACCTGCACATCGAAGTGCAGATGCATCGAGGTGCCAGCGGGATGGTCGAGATAGTTCGAGACCACGCCGATCTTCTCGCCTTCGCTGACGATGCGGCCGTTGACCAGGCCACCGGCGTTCATCGCCTGCGGGTTCATGTGCATGTAGCGGAAGCGGATGTGTTCGGTCCGGCTGTTGACTTGCAGCGTCGCGGCCTGGTCCTTGGCGTTGCGGATTACGATCGCGTCGCGCACGGCGACGACACCGCGCTGCTTGGGATCGCAGGGCTCGCGCCCTTCTCCGGGCGGCGGGCAATCGGCGGCGCGAATGTCCTCGCCCTGGTGGCCGTATCCGCCGGCGCACTGCCAGACCTCGAAGCTGCGGGACTCGCAGAAATTGTCGCGCCAGGGATAGACGGTCGGGTCGTCGCTCTTGTCACGCTTGCTGTAGGATTGCGAGCGTACGAAGGCCGGCGTCTTTTCGAGCGGAAAGCGGATCTGCGCATATGCCATCACGTCGGGATGGCCGCCTTGCTTGCGATAACCCGTATTCGGGATGATGTCGCCGCTCGGCCGATAGCTGAAATCCGGCGAACGCGCGGCAGGACGATCGAGGATGCTGGAGGCAACATCCATCAGAGGCCGCATCCGTTGCCCCCCGGCGACCCGCAGCGCCTTCAGGAAGCGTTCTGCGACCGGATAGGCTTCCTTGCAGGCGAGCCGCCGCGGTTTTGCGACGCTGTCGAGGCACTGGACCGACACCACATAGGCGACACCGAAACGCGTGAAGGCGTAACGCACATAGCCTTCCCTGATGAACCTGCGCAGGTCCGGATAAAGCGTTGTGAGAGGTTTGATCAGCTCGCCCTTGCCGCCTGAGGGATCGGCGATGTCATAGACGAGCGCCGATCCCGTGATCTGCACCTCGACCGGCCTTGCAAACACCCGGCTCGGCATGCCTTCGCCGGCGCCAGGTTCGAACGAGAAGGTCGCGCTGTAGCCGGCGGGACCGGCGTCGAACATATCGACGGGATTGAAGTCAGCCTGGTAGCGTGACAGCGCTGTTGTAGCCGACGCACCGTTGCGCTGCGCCTCGAGATACGCGGCGGCGTCGAACGGCAGCAGCACGGGCACGGGGCTGCGGGCGATACCGGTGAAGAATTGCGAGGAGATCGCGTTGAGCTGCACCAGCGCAGGCATCGCGCGCGGATCAAAGCGCGGCACCGAACGGCGGGGTGCGAAAATGAAATCGTCCGCGACGCGGGGACGAGTGGTGATCTCGGAGCGGAGTTGGTCCAGCGCTGCGCGCCAATCGACGCGCAGGGCCGTGAGCGAGGGGCTGCGGAATTCATCCGCAGCCAGCGGGGTGGCAATGAGGAGCGAAAGCGACGCCAGAAGTTGCGAGACGAAGCGGAAACCGTTCCCAACCACTGTCTCGCCCCCCGGCGGCACCTGTTGCGATCGCTCTGTTCCCCGTTAATCCTTGGCGCGCTCGGCGTAGGAGCCGTCTTCGGTCATCACCACGACGCGGGTGCCGACCGTGATGTGCGGCGGCACGGTGGTGCGCACGCCGTTGGAGAGCACCGCAGGCTTGTAGGAGGAGGAGGCGGTCTGGCCCTTGGTCACGGGCTCGGTGTCGACCACTTCCAGCGTCACGCGCTGCGGCAGCGCGATCGACACCGGGTTGGTGTCGTGCATGGACAGCTTGACCGTCATGCTCTCCTGAAGATACGCAGCGGCGTCGCCTACGACGTCCTTGGAGACCTGGACCTGGTCGTAGGTCTCCGGGTTCATGAAGTGGTAGCCGTCACCGTCCTCATAGAGGTAGGTGTAGTTGCGCTCTTCGATCGTGGCCTTTTCGACCTGGTCGGTGGTCTTGTAGCGCTCGGAGATCTTTACCCCGTCCGAGATTCGGCGCATTTCGATCTGGCTGACCGGGGTTCCCTTGCCGGGATGGATGTTCTCGGCGCTCACGACGACATAAAGCTTGCCGTCTTGCTCGATCACGTTGCCCTTGCGAATAGAACTGGCGATGACTCTCAAAGCTGTATTTCCTGCTTGCTTGGCCCGGCACCGGCCAGGACGTGGTCAAATCGATGGGGGACTTGGGGCCTCAAATCAGACCTCGGCGCCCGTTTCGGGCCGCAACATACTGATTTTGCCGTTGGATGCCAGCACTTTGCTGTTCCGAGGGGCGGTCGATTAATGACTGGGGACAAGCCGATTTCGCCGTTCTGGTCGCCCGAGCGGCACCTCGACCGGCGGCCGTTCCTCCAGGCCAGGGGGGCCATTACCGGGGCCCTACGGGGATTTTTCGCCGAGCAGGGCTTCGTCGAGGTCGAAACCTCCGTGCTCCAAGTCTCCCCCGGCAATGAGACCCATCTGCACGCCCCCAGGACCGAGATCATGCGGCCGGACGGCAGCCGGGCGAGCCGCTACCTGCGAACCTCGCCGGAGTTCGCCTGCAAGAAGCTGCTGGCGGCGGGTGAGACGCGGATTTTCGAGTTTGCCCGGGTGTTCCGGGACCGAGAGCGCGGCGACCTGCATCTACCCGAATTCACCATGCTGGAATGGTACCGGGCGGGTGCCCCCTATGACGCGATCATGGCGGATACCGTCGTCATCATCGCCCGCGCGGCGCAGGTGACCGGCATAGGGACCTTTTCGTTCCGGGGCCGGACCGCCGATCCCTTCGCCGAGCCGGAGCTTATGACGGTCGCCGGCGCCTTTGAGCGCTTCGCCGGCATCGACCTGCTGTCGACGATCTCGGGCGGCGAGGGTAACCGTGCCGCGCTTGCCGTGGCCGCCGGCGGGCAGGTCCGTGTGGCCGAGGATGACACCTGGTCTGACATCTTCAGTAAGGTTCTGGTCGAGCATGTCGAGCCGCAGCTGGGGCAGGGCCGTTTGACCATTCTGTTCGAATACCCATCTCCAGAGGCGGCGCTGGCACGGGTGAAGGCGGACGATCCCAGGGTCGCCGAGCGGTTCGAGGTGTATGCCTGCGGCGTCGAACTCGCCAACGGTTTTGGCGAACTCACCGACGCCGAGGAGCAGCGCAAGCGCTTCACGGAATCGATGGCGGAGAAGCAGCGCCGCTACGGCGAGGCCTATCCTCTGGACGAGGACTTTCTGGCCGCAGTCGCCGCAATGCCGGAGGCGAGCGGCGTCGCGCTCGGTTTCGACCGGTTGGTCATGCTGGCGAGCGGCGCATCGCGAATTGATCAGGTGGTCTGGACACCGCCTGTAAATGAAACGCTAAGTGAGACATGAGGACGACAAATCTTGCACGCACCTTGCGCGAGCCGGCCGAGCTCGTCGCCGAAGGTCTGGCGCCCGCAGCGACGCTGCCGGCGCTCGAACGCGTTGCTGCGCGCTATGCGGTGGCGATCACGCCGGCGCTGGTCGAGTTGATCGACACCGCCGATCCCGAGGATCCCATCGCACGGCAGTTCGTTCCGACCGCAGCCGAGCTGGACGCGCAGCCGGGCGAAAACGCCGACCCGATCGGCGATCATCCGCACTCGCCGGTTCCCGGAATCGTGCATCGCTATCCCGATCGCGTGCTGTTCAAGCTCGTTCACGTCTGTGCGGTCTATTGCCGCTTCTGCTTCCGCCGCGAGATGGT
Organism: Bradyrhizobium zhanjiangense; assembly: GCF_004114935.1. Taxonomy (NCBI): domain Bacteria; kingdom Pseudomonadati; phylum Pseudomonadota; class Alphaproteobacteria; order Hyphomicrobiales; family Nitrobacteraceae; genus Bradyrhizobium; species Bradyrhizobium zhanjiangense. The sequence goes on along the minus strand of NZ_CP022221.1, from coordinate 5,392,039 downwards.
CGGGCCCGGCAAGGAGAACGCACTCTCGGACAGCGCCTATCGTGCGGCGATCGACTACATCCGCGCGCATAGCGAAATCTGGGAGGTGATCCTGACCGGCGGCGATCCCCTGATGCTGTCGCCGCGCCGCATGAGCGAGATCATGGCCGATCTGGCCGCGATCGATCACGTCAAGATCATCCGTCTTCACACCCGCGTGCCCGTGGCCGACCCCGCGCGCATCAGCGACGAGATGGTCGCCGCGCTCAAGGTCGACGGAGCGACCACCTGGGTCGCGTTGCATGCCAACCATGCGCGGGAACTGACCACTACGGCGCGTGCCGCCTGCGCGCGGCTCGTCGACGCGGGCATTCCCATGGTGAGCCAGTCCGTGCTTTTGCGCGGCGTCAATGACAGCGTCACCGCTTTGTCGGATTTGATGCGAGCTTTCGTCGAATGCCGGATCAAGCCCTATTACCTGCATCACGGCGATCTCGCGCCGGGCACTGCGCATCTGCGAACGACGCTAGCGCAGGGACAGGAGTTGATGCGGCAGTTGCGCGGGCGGGTGTCAGGGTTGTGTCAGCCTGACTATGTCATCGATATTCCCGGCGGCGCCGGCAAGTCGCCGGTCGGACCGAATTATGTGTCGGTGGCACAAAATACCGCAGGTGATGCGCGTGAAGCGGGAGCCGAAACGCGCTATCGTATCGTGGACTATTGCGGCGACGTTCATCTCTATCCGCCCGAAACCTGAGCGGTGTTGGAGCGTGCGCCGGTTGAGAATGGAGAAGCGGACATGAAAAAGATCATGGTGGCAGCATCGCTCGTGGTCTTGCTCGGGGGCGGGGCGGTTGCACAGACCGGCGGCTCCAAAGGATCGACATCGGGCGGCGCGACCCCTGGAACGGTGTTGCCGGCCCCCGTCGGTCACCGCCAGCCGCGCGCGGCCGACGTGCCGAGCGAGAAGAATCTGAGCAATCCAAATACTCCCGCGAATAAGGAAGACGCTGAGCTCGATCGCAAGATCAAGAGCATCTGCCGCGGCTGCTGATCTCTCTCACCTCTCCCCGCTGGGGTGAGGTGAGGAACTGAGCAAGCGACTGACACTTCGCCTCGTCACGCCTCAGGCCGATCGCTCGTGCAGCCCTGCGCGCTGGGTGTTGCGCCGGATCTCGACCGCGTCGGCGAGCTGCTCGAGCACGCCCGCCGTGGTCGCCCAGTCGATACAGCCATCGGTGATGCTCTGCCCGTAGGTGAGCGGTTTGCCCGGCACCACGTCCTGACGGCCGGCGACGAGATTGCTCTCGATCATCACGCCCATGATGCGGTTCTCGCCGCCTGAGATCTGGCCGGCAATATCGGTCATCACCAGCGGCTGGTTATCCGGCTTCTTGCTCGAGTTGGCGTGGCTCGCATCCACCATCACGAGCGGCGCGACGCCCGATTTGGTCAGCTCGTTACAGGCGGCGGCGACGCTTGCCGCGTCATAGTTCGGCTTGCTGCCGCCGCGCAGGATGATGTGGCAGTCCTCGTTGCCTGCGGTCGAGGCGATCGCCGAACGGCCGAGCTTGGTCACCGCCATGAAGTGATGCGGATGCGAGGCCGACTTCACCGCGTCCGCTGCGATCCGCACGTTGCCGTCGGTGCCGTTCTTGAAGCCGACCGGGCAGGATAGTCCCGACGCCAGCTCGCGATGGATCTGGCTCTCGGTCGTACGCGCGCCGATCGCAGCCCATGACACGAGGTCGGCGATGTATTGCGGCGTCGTCATGTCCAGGAATTCGGTGCCGGCGGGCAGGCCGAGATTGTTCACCGCCGACAGCACGTTGCGCGCCAGCCGCAGGCCCTTGTTGATGTCGAAGCTGCCGTCGAGATCGGGATCGTTGATCAGTCCCTTCCAGCCGACCGTGGTGCGCGGCTTCTCGAAATAGACCCGCATCACGATCTCGAGCTGGTCGGCGAGGTCCTCGCGCAAGTGTGCGAGGCGCTCGGCGTAGTCGAGCGCGGCCTTGGGATCATGCACCGAGCACGGGCCAACCACGACCAGCAGGCGGTCGTCCTGGCCGTTGAGGATCGCATGGATGGCGTTACGTGCCGCCATCACCACACGCGTCGCGGTGAGCGTGCGCGGGACTTCCCGCATCACCTCTTCCGGCGTGTTCAGCTCTTTCAGTTCGCGGATACGAAGATCGTCGGTCGTGCTCAGCACGGCGGGCTCCTGTCTGTGTTTAGAACCTGCCGGCCAACAAAAAAGCCGCCAGGTCTGGCGGCTTGTTCGGATGTTTGCTGCAATGTGTCAGATTGAGCGCGATCCTCCCGCCGCCAGCGAGCTGTCGTAGCTAAAGTACCAAAAATAGCTGGTGGCGACGGTGATCATGACAGGCCATATAGCGCGCCGTTGGCGGGTTGTCACCCCCCAAACGGCACAAGACGCGACGAGGCGTCTCAAGTGTTGCTCTTGCGTGCTGCCAGCGCCATGCCGATCAGGGTGGCGCCGCCGAACAGCAGGTTGATACCGACGAGGACGCCGATCGCCCATTCAGCCGAGCTCGGGAGGCCGGCGATCACCATGAAGGAGATCGCGATGTCGACGAAGCCCGCGATCAGGAGCCACGACCAGCGGCTGCTCAGTTCGCGGCGGTGCTCCAGCGCATACATGATGGTGGCGACGCCTTCGGCGAGAAAGTAGGCACCGAGCACGATGGTTAGCGTCAGCACCGCTTGGATCGGTCGGGCCAGCAGAATTCCGCCGGCGAGCACCGCCAGCGCGGCGGAGATCAGCGACCACCAGAAGCCGGGCGTGCTGCGCGCCCAGTAAGTCACGATCAATCCGCCGATGCCGCTGATCAGGAACATCCAGCCGAGGAAGATCGCGGTCGCAAGGCTCGCGAGCGGCGGCAGGATCAGCGCGGCAATGCCGAGTACGGCGAGCAGGATTCCTTCGAACAGAAAGGCCTTCCAATGCTCCTTGACTGCCTGGCTCATCGCGGACTGCATCCGTGAAAACTCCTCGGGCGATGTCATCGGCAGGCTCCAGAACGAGAGGGCTGGGCTCAATCTAGTATGCGCGCGGCGCGCTCGCCATCCCGCGGGCTCAACCGCCGCCGGGCGCCGATGAAAAACCTTCCGCGCTGGTGCGGATGCGGTTGCGGCCGAGAATGTAGATTGCGGTCGTGACAATCAGAAGTGCAAGACCAAGCAGGATCGAGACGAAGCCGATCGGGATCAGGGCCAGCGTCAGATTGCGCTCGGGATTAATCAGCCAGTGATGGATCGAGGTCAGCACGAAGGCAAGGCCGAGAAAGCCGATGCCGCCGCCGGCAAGCAGCAGCGCCCACATCCGGCGCAGCTGGCTGAGCCGCTCCCGCGCAATATCTGTCCGGGGCGCGTGGTGGCGCGCGACCCGCCGGACCAGACGGATGGCGAAGGCGATCGAGCTGAAGCCGATCAACAGGCTCGCCGCGCCCAGCCACATCCGGAGCGTCGGGTCCAGATCCGGCATGCGCTGCAGGGTCAGCAGCGGGAAATCGAATGCCGAATGCAACGCGAGCGGGCCCGCGAAGATCAGCAGGCGGCTGGACAGGCGGGCCCAGTCGCGATTGTGGCGGTTGGCGCCCAGCGCCGTGCCGGCCCGAGCGATGGTGAGGTACGCGCCCGCGATGATGCCGAGCGCGCCATGGAAGGGCACTGTTAGCACGCTGCGCAGGGCGGCCAGCGAGCGCCACATCTCGGCATGCTGCACGAGGTAGGCGAGGTTCTCATAAGCGGCAAAGCCGAGGCCGACCGCGGCGCCATAGACCACCGTGTCCATCGGATTGGCGAAAGTCCGCCGCTTGGTCGAGGAGACCACTACGATGGCGATCACCTTGACGGCTTCCTCGGGCAGCGCGACGCCGAAGACCGAATGCATGGCGAGCGCGGCCCAGGGGTCGGCGGGCGCTGCGATCATCCTGGAGAAGGGGGCGCGGGCGAGGCCCAGCAGCGAAATACTGGCCGCGCCGAGCAGGAAGGCGGTCCAGACCTGGGCGGGCGGCCCTGGGCGCTCCTCGGCGGCAATAACGAGCCACAGCATCAGCAGCGCCGGGGCAATGGCGGCAGTTCCGATGACGGTGGGTAATGATTCAATCAGGTACATCGGCGCCGAAAATAGGTTCCCTTGATCCGCTAATCTACGTCCACCGATGCGACCATGTGTCATGAGCCTGCTGTCGCTTCGCTTAACAAGCGCGACAGCCGGCGTTCATAGGGGCGCCGCCGAACGTCAAAGACGTGCGCAATCAATTGCATGACAGAACCTGTTCGTCACCAATGGCAACAGTCGGGCGCCGTCATCTGGACTGATTGATAAGCCAGATCAAGGGAATGCGGAGGTTTCTTCGATTCACATGCACGCGTGGCCGCGAAGGCGACCATCGCCCCCGGCAACGGCGTTTCCCGCGTTCAGTGGGTGCTGAACGGCAGCGCGCTGGGGGCGATATCGAAGGCCCCGAGATGAAATTCCCCGCCGATGGGGGCGTCCGGCTCCGCCGGTTGCTCCAGCAGCGTGAATGCGGCCTGCGGATATTGCTTCCAGATCTCGATATCGCCGGCGGTGATGGTGAGCCAGCCGAAGGTGTACATGTAGCGTCCGGGCTCGGTGACCCGGCCGACCCTGTCCCAAGTGATCTTATCAACTGTGATCTTGTCGACTGCCATTCGGTCCCCCGATCGCAAGTCTGCAAAAGATGACATCAGGCGCGAGGCGCAGGCCCACAAGCTGATCCCGCATTGGGGCCGCGATAGGGCAGCGATTTTTCTCAGGCCGACTGCAGCAAGGGCGTGCGGACAATCAGCCGGACGAGGTCGTCCCGGGACTGCTTCTCGGCGAATTTGACCGCAAAGCCGTGGTCGAACTTACGGATCACGCGCCCGACGCAGGCGCCGACTGCAAGCGGGGTTCCGACCGGCGGATCGTACTCGCATGAGATCGCGACCCCGGCGGTGGAGACGTCGATGATGAAGCACGGATGGGTGCTGCCGTCGGCGAGCGTCAGGAACGTGTGTGAGACCTGCGGAACGAAACGCGCATCGCGCCGCAGCTCCTGGACGCTGGCGTCCTTCTGCTTCTTCTCGAGCCAGGTCAGCTTTTCAGACATCCATGCGCGCCGTGCCCGCGTCATGTCGAGCTCCATCAGGAAGCCCGACTTCAGCGTCGCGCTGATCGTGCACTGGAATTCGCCGAAATCCTCGAAGTAGGAGGTGACGCGCTCGCCGACCTTGCCGACGACAGGCACGTCCACGATCATGCGGAAGGGTGAGACGCGCTTGGTCCGGCAGGCGAAGCTGCGGAGCTTGCCCTCGCAATCGTACCAGCGCGGCAGCGAGTAGCTGCCGCTCACGGTGACGTCCACTGCACGTTGCCTGAGGAACTCTGCGACGGACATGAAGTGCCAATGATGTTGGGGATTGCTTCCGTAGTTCCACGGTAGCAGTCAAATTCTAAGCAAATGATACCGGCACTCAGGAGCAGGGGTAAATTTCCGGTAAACGCGCGGTCCCGGCCTTCGCGATAAGTCGCTGCGCAAATTCACAACGAAAAAGGGCGAGGTCGCGCACTCAGTGCGGAGCGCTATTTGACCTAGGGCTGGAACCTAATCCCGACATTAGGCGTTCGTTTTCGGGAATGAGCAGCGCCGTCGCCCCGGCGCAGCAAGCGCCGAGGCCGAGGTGTTGAGCTTGCGCGGGGAGAACGCTCATGAGACTTACCCTTTCAGTCATCAAGGCTGACATTGGCTCCGTCGGCGGACATACGAAGCCGTCGACACGCATGATGGCGGCCGTCGAGGGCGAGGTCGCCAAGGCGATCTGCAATGGCCTGTTGATCGATGGTTTTGTCTGCCACACCGGCGACGACATTGCGATCATCATGACGCACACACGGGGCGAGGGGAGCTCCGAGATCCATCAATTCGCCTGGAAGGCGTTTCTCGCGGCCACTTCGGTTGCGAAGACTTCCGGTCTCTACGGCGCCGGCCAAGATCTTCTCGCAGATGCACCTTCAGGAAACATTCGCGGTGCCGGGCCGGGCGTCGCCGAGCTCAGCTTCGACCACAGCCTCTCGAGTCCGAGACCCGCGGAGTCCTTCATGGTGTTCGCCGCCGACAAGTGCGGCCCCGGCGCCTACAACCTGCCGCTCTACCTCGCCTTCGCCGATCCCATGTATTGCGCTGGGCTGATGCTGCCGCCGATGATCAGGGGCTTCCGTTTCCATGTCATCGACATGGATCACACCGCTGGCGACAGCGTGATCGAACTCGACGCGCCCGCGGACAATTACCACATTGCCGCGCTGCTTCGCGACAACGAGCGCTTTGGCATTGATCGCATCGTTTCTCAAACCTATGGCGAGGTTGCCGCCGCCGTGTCGGCGCAGCGTCTTCACGCGATCGCAGGCAAGTACACCGGCAAGGATGATCCGGTCGCGATCATCAGGAACCAGGGAATTTTTCCCGCGCCCGAGGAAATCGTCTCTCCCTTCGCCAAGGCACACTTCGTGGGTGGCGATGCGCGCGGCTCGCATGTGATGCCGCTGATGCCCGTCCCGATCAATACACCGGTGACTGGCATGTACTGCCTGCCGATCGTTTCCTGCGTCGGTTTTTCGATCGACAAGGAAGGCCGCTTTTCCGAGTCCTATACCGATTTCTTCGACAATCCGGCGTGGGACGAGGTACGCCGGCGCGCGCAAAGCAAGGCAATCGAGATGCGCAGCCAAGGCTGGTCCGGCGCTGCAATGCTGCCCTATTCCGAATTGGAGTATGGCGGCTTCCGCGACACCGTATCCGCACTCCTGAAGCGTTTCCGCCTGCGCGAGGAGCGCAAGCCGGAAGCGGCCGCGTAGAGAACGTGTGACGCAGGCGCTATTGCGACATGCCATACTGGGAGGTGGGGCGTGACGAGGAAACGCATCGGCATTCTCACCGGCGGCGGCGACGTCCCCGGTCTCAACGCAATCATCAAGACGGTGACCTATCGCGGGACCGAGGACGACATCGAGGTCATCGGTCTCCGCCGCGGTTGGGAGGCCCTCACGCACCTGAACCTCGACGACCCCGCCAGCAAATCCCACTACCTCATCCCACTCAACCGCGAAAACACGCGCATCATCGATCGACGCGGCGGGACTGTGCTGCACTCGAGCCGCACCAATCCCTCCAAAATGAAAAAGCTGCCGGATCATCTGGCTGGCCAAGACCTTCCAATGTCGGAGAGTACCAAGGGCGGCGTCGCAACCAAGAGCTGGGACGTCACCAGCCGGGTACTGGCGAACTTATCGGGGCTCGGCATCGAACACCTCATCGCCATCGGTGGTGACGACACGCTAAGTTATGCGGACAAGCTCAGCGGACTCGGCGTGAAGATCATCGCCATCCCGAAGACGATGGACAACGACGTCCGCAACACCGAATATTGCATCGGCTTCTCGACCGCGATCACCCGCGCCAGCGATGCCGTCCAGCGCCAGCGCACCACTATCGGCTCGCACGAGCGAATTGGCATTTTCCGCATCTTTGGCCGCGATGCCGGATTTACGGCACTCTACACGGCGTACGCGACCTCGATCCGATGCGTGATCCCGGAGTACAAAGTCAATCTCGACAAGCTGATCCGTTTGCTGCTCGAGGAGAAACGCGCCAACCCAAGCAACTACGCGCTGATCGTGCTGAGCGAAGGCGCCCAGTGGGAGGGCTACAAGATGCAGGAATACGGCGAACCGGACGCCTACGGTCACCGCAAAAGGACGAACGTGGCCGAAGCCCTTGCCGACGAGATCAAGGGGCGCGCCGGCGAGGAGACCATCGTCTCTGATCTCACTTACGATCTGCGATCGGGCGATCCTGACTTCATCGACAAGCTCGTCGCCCTGACTTTTGGCAACATGGCCTATGATGCCATTCTGGAAGGCAAGTCCGGCCTCATGTCAGCGCTGGTCGAGGGGCGCTATGACCTTGTGCCTATCCCTGACGCCAAGCTCGGGCCGCGCAAACTGGACGTCGCCGGTACATACAACACGGAGCGGTACCGTCCTCTCTATTCCAACAAGCGGGGGCTGCCGATCTTCCTCAACCGCGCGTCTTGAGCGGGATAGTGGTTTGCCAATCGCGCAAAAAGCGAAACCAAATCAAAGATATCTTGGAAATGTGGCGCTCCCTAGCGGAATCGAACCGCTCTCTCCACCGTGAAAGGGTGGCGTCCTAACCGATAGACGAAGGGAGCAAACGCAGGGCCCCGCCGCTTTCCGCGGCACGGCCGCTGGCCGGCCGAACAGTGCCCGGCGGCTTGCAGCGGGCGAACGTATAGTGGCCTTTGCGCTCCCGGGCAAGCCGTTCGGGAACGGTCTTTTGCCCGCGGTGGACAAGCGTCGGCCCCGGAATCATTCGGGGGCGAATTCAACGCTTTCTTAGGGTTCCCTGGGTAGCGCTGTAGTAGGAGATTTTCCTATGCCACCGCCCAAGAAGCGCGCAGAGCGCAAGCTGCTGTCGCGGCACGCCTGGATCACCCTCGACGGCGGATTCGCGGCGCGGCATTGCCTTGTCCAGGACATCTCGGCGACGGGCGCGAAGATCACGATGGACGAGGATGCGAGCCAGCTTCCTGGCGTGATCCGGATGGCTTTCGCTCGCGATGCGCGCACCGGGCGGAGCTGCCAGGTGGTCTGGCGCCGCGGCAAGTCGGCCGGCATCAAGTTCCTCTGACATCGCGACGCGCCGGCCCGGATGGCGCGCGCAGCCGGTCCGGGCTACAAGGCGGCCATGCGCACGCCGCTCCTCATCCTGATCTCGTTGCTGGCCACCTCCGCCACCGCGGCTGAGAGCCTGCGCCTGCCGCCCGCCGAGCGGCCGCAGGCGGGCAAGGAGACCGGCAAGGCGCTGCCGCTGAAGGGTACGGCCGGCACGGCGAAGGCAGGTTCCTGCGCCTCCTATGGCCCGCGCTTCGTCATGGTCGAGGGCACCGGGACCTGCGTCAAGATCGGCGGCTCGGTCAGCATCGACACCAGCATCCGGCGCTGAGGGCCCATGGCGCCGGACCTGTTGCGGCTCGACATCCTCGTCCCCGTCCTGATGTATGGCGCGCTGTTGTTGTGGGTCGGCCGCGGCCTGAGCTGGACCGCGCGGCTCGCCACCGCGGCGGTGACGCTGGCGCTGATCATCTGCGTGCTGCTGGTCGAGCGCGGGTGGCTCTAGAGCATTATCGGTTCTGATTGAATCAGAGCCGAAGCTCTAGATTCTTGGTTTGACGCGTTTTCTTCACGCGAACCGGTATCCACTTCGCTCGAGAACGCTCTAGCGCCACAACAAAATATGCGAAAACAACCCCATGCACAGTAGCCGTCAAGCGCTGCCGTGACGCCGGACGGTTGCGCCACAACGGCGATTCCTCCCGCGATCATCGCGACTTACGCCGCGCCAGCGGTCACGACATCGGCGGTGCGACGAATTGTGCAAATCCTACCCGTTTGCCAAGCTCGGCGAGCCAGCGGGTGAGGTGCGGCTGCGCCGGCCGGCTGATGCCTTCGACGCCGAGCCAGCGCCGCGCATAGGAGCCGACCGCGATGTCGGCGAGCGTGAACGCATCGCCGTCGATGAAGCGGCGCGACGAGAGCACGCGGTCGGCGATGGCCCAGACCTCGGCGGCGGCATCGGCATCGCGCTGCACCTGCAGCATGTCGCGCTCGGCGGGCGCGGTGCGCACGATGCCCCAGAACACCGGGCGGTCGACCGGCTGCACCGTCGACAGCGTCCAGTCGAGCCAGCGGTCGACGCTGGCGCGCAGCCTCGGCGCCTCGGGATAGATCGGCGTGCTGCGTCCATGCGCGAGGCAGAGATAGCGCATGATCGAATTGGATTCCCACAGCACGAACTCGCCCTCGACCAGCGTCGGGATCCGCGCGTTGGGATTCATCGCCAGATACTCGGCCTCGCGGGTCTTGCCGTATTGCATGCCGGCGTCGATGCGCTCGTAAGCCAGGCCGAGCTCGGTGAGGCACCACAGCACCTTCTGCACGTTGACCGAGTTGGCGCGGCCCCAGATCGTCAGCTTGGTGTCAGGCATGAGGCGTCTCCTGCGGCGTTCTTCGGTGTCGTAGCCCGGATGGAGCGAAGCGCAATCCGGGGGCTTCGACCGCGGCGGTCCCGGATTACGCTGCGCTCCATCCGGGCTACAAGTCCACCTCGCGCGGTTGATAGCGGAATTCGCCTCATCGAGCGATGCGCGATTGCGCCGAGCCCCTCATGCAAAAAGCTCCGCCCGGGGCGGAGCCTTCATTGCAAATTCAACGCGGCGCTCAGCGGCCGAAGAACAACCACAACAGAATGATCACCGGGATCGGCACGCCAAGCAGCCACAGCAACAGCCCTCTCGCCATCGCATCCTCCTCCAATCGGCTTCGTTGCGAAGAGAACGGCGGGCGAGGGGCCTTGTTCCTGCCGAGCGCCTTACCAGTGGCCGGTATTCGGCATCGACGACCAGGGCTCCTGCGGCGGCTTCGGCTCGCCCTTCTGCAGCAGCTCGATCGAGTGCAGGTCGGGCGAGCGGACGAAGGCCATGTTGCCGTCGCGCGGCGGCCGGTTGATGGTGACGCCGGCCTTCATCAGCTTCTCGCACGTGGCGTAGATGTCGTCGACCTCATAGGCAAGATGGCCGAAGAAGCGATCCTCGCCGTATTTCTCCTCGTCCCAATTATAGGTGAGCTCGACCAGCGGCGCGCCGCGGCTCGAGGGCTGCTTCTTCAGCGCTTCGAGATCATCCGCCGAGCACAGGAACACCAGCGTGAAGCGCCCCTTGTCGTTCTCGATCCGCCGCACCTCCTTCAAGCCCAGCGCATCCTGGTAAAACTTCAGCGCGACATCGAGATTGCGCACGCGCAGCATGGTGTGGAGATATCGCATGGTTGTTATCCTTCTCAGAACGTTGTAGGAAGTTTCCGCCCGTTTCGACACGACGGGCATTAAATAGCAGCAAATTCAAACATGGTGCAGGGGTTCGCGTGACAATTGCGTGCCACCTTCCCTTTGCGCTCTCGATTGCGTGAGTGCTTCCTCATCTCAGGAGGCCATACAAATCGATTCCCCTTTCCATCGACGAACTCGCAACATTGAGAGACTAAGTCATCTCGACTCCGCGTGCCGGCGCTCTTAGCTCAACAGGAACGGCAAAGGGGCTTAAGTGGCCCTGCCGAGCCGAAGTGCGCCTCGGAATATCGTCAATTGAAGTCAGAACGCGAACCACGCCAGCACCGCGATGACAGGGAGAACGGCCATGCCGAAAAGCACCAGAGGTGCGGGCTCATCGCCTGCGCGATCCTCATGACGGCCTCCTCAAGGAAAGCCCCGCAGCGACGACGCCACGGGGCTTTCAGTGCCAACATGCAGAAGGAGCATGCCGGCACCGCTTGATCATTGATTCCGACCTGTCGACCTGTTCCTATGGGACGCTGCGTCGAGACCCCGACGGTGCCTGTTGTTGCCAGTGTCTATTGGAGAGCCACTGACCTGACCCAGCCATCGGGTGGACGGGGTCTTCAATAGCGCCTCAGGCGTGGCGGCTAGGCCCCTTCTTCTTTTTCTTCTTGATGACCTTTGCTTGGGCCCTGAAGCCTGAGGCCAACGCCTTCAACTGCCGCGACACGAACTCGTCTGCGGTTTCCCGAGCCGCCCGCTCGGCTACCAGGGCCTGCTGCTTGAGCTGCTTCGTCGGCTTCATTCCAAAGCCCTCCGCGCGTAAACGCACTTGGTTCTTGGGTGTTCCTCTTGCGGATAGACCCAATACTCTAGCGGCCGGACTCGCAGCTCGTAGGATGTAGAGCACTTGCGAAACCCATCATGTTTCGTCAGGCAACGAGGCCCTCGATGGGTTTCGCTTCGCTCTACCCATCCTACGAGCTCTGCCGGCTCACCAAAGTCCCGCTCTTGCGCCGCATCTCGGAGTTTGTTGACCTCAATGTCAACCCCTCGGAAGTACGGTGACAGTGCACTCAATTGACAGGCGCCGCTAGCGTCGAACGAAGGCGCGGGGAGCAGGACATCTGGGAATGAATTTGTGCACTGTCGCCGTAATTACAGATAATCTCACACACGACACAACGACAATTTCCTCGATCGCCTCATCGCTGTAGCGGCTCACTGCGGTACGGTCATGAGTTCTAGCACGTGGCCGTCAGGGTCGCGAAAATAGACGCCGCGGCCGCCGTTCCAGTCGTTGAGCTTACCGTCGTCGAGGCTCCACGGTGCGCTGCCATAGGCGAGATTCACCTCGCGAATGCGGCCGAAGATGGCATCGAACTCGGCATCGCTGACGTGGAAGGCGTAGTGGTGGCTCTCGAACGCCTCGTCGTCGTCGAAGAGGAGCGTGAGCGTGTCGTTGATACGTACCGGCGCGAAATGGCCGTCTTTCGGATCGGCATGGAGGCCAAAAATGCGCGCAAAAAATTGCGCCGCTGCCCTCTTGTCGCGGGCAGGGACGATGGTGTGGTTGAGGGTGATAGTCATCGAAAGACCCTCTCGCTATCTGCTGACCCTCACGCGCTCGGTCGGCCTGAGACGGCCTTATTCCTCGGGGGGTTGCAGACCCGACGACGTCAGCCATTCATCAATATGAGAAGCGGTTTCGAGCTGGCGCAGTTTGCTTTCTAGAAGATCACGCTGTGGTCCTGGCTGCGCATTTTCCAGTTCCGCTATGATGCGGGCACGTTCCGCGTTCAGGTTGTCGTCAATGTGGGATTGTGAGTGTCTTCCCATGGCACTCTCCTTTCCCTGCTGAATTGGGAGGGAGCGCATACCGGCGTTCTCATCACCGATCAAAGCACAGCGCCGTGCGGTGATAGAACCAGTGTGCACCCGGAACCGGCGCGACGCCAGAACAAAAGTCGACCCAGCGAACGTCTGCTGGAGGTCACATGGGGGACGTCGCCGCCATATTCGTCCTGGTCCGTTCGCCCCCGCAAGCCGACGTTAGGGCGTGGAAACAGCGGCAGCTGGAGTTACGGAGTTGCGGTGACAGTGCACTCAATTCAGGCGCCGCTAGCGTTGATCGAAGGCGCGGGGGCGCAGGGCGTCTGGCGAATGAATTTGGTGCACTGTCACCGAAATTCTGCCCTCCCTCCGCGCTCTACTCGTGACGTTTCACCGCGCCCGGCGCACGCCATCTTGAGATAGACTGGAGCACCTTAGCGCTGAATACCAAAGCCGGGAGGAGCCCATGGACATCGGGACCTGGCTATGTGGTCTGGGGCTGGGACAGTACGAACAGGCGTTCCGGGAGAACGACATCGATCCCGAGGTCCTCATGGACCTCACGGCCGAGGATCTGGTCGGGCTCGGGATCGTCTCGATCGGCCATCGCCGCAAGCTGCTTGCCGCCATTGCTGCACTGCGCGCCGGCTCGATGTCGGCAACCACCCCTGTTACGGCCGTACCCACCGTCACCTCCGGCAGCGCTGCGCTTGCACCGGAGGCTGAGCGCCGCCAGCTCACCGTGATGTTTGTCGACCTGGTCGACTCGACCGCGCTCGCGGCGCGGCTCGATCCGGAGGAAATGGCGCAAGTCCTGCGGTCTTATCAGAGTGCAGTGGCGGGCGCGATCGCGCGGTTCGAAGGGCACGTGGCGAAGTACATGGGCGATGGCGTGCTGGCCTATTTCGGCTATCCGCGCGCCCATGAGGATGAGGCCGAACGCGCGGTGCGCGCCGGCCTCGCGGCTGTCGCGGCGGTACACAGCCTGGCATCGGCGGATGGCGACACGCTGGCGGCCCGTGTGGGCATTGCGACCGGTCCGGTGGTTGTCGGCGAGTTGATCGGCGAAGGTGCGGCGCGCGAGGAGACCGTGGTCGGTGACACGCCGAACCTCGCGGCGCGCCTGCAGACAATGGCCGCGCCCGGCACTGTGGTGATTTCCGCCCGCACCCGCGAGCTCATCGGCGGACTGTTCGAGCTTACCGAGCTCGGCATGCAGATCTTGAAAGGCTTTCCCGTTCCGGTGCGGCCCTGGCGCGTGGTCGGGGAAGGCGCCGCCGAGAGCCGGTTCGAGGCGTTGCACGGGGCTGGCCTGACGCCGCTGGTCGGTCGCGACCATGAGATCGGCCTGTTGCTCGAGCACTGGGAGCGGGCCAAGGAGGGAGATGGCCAGGTGGTTCTGCTGACGGGCGAGCCTGGCATCGGCAAGTCGCGCCTTCTGCGGGCGCTGCGCGGGCGACTTGAGAATGAGCCGCATACGGCCCTGAGCCACTACTGCTCACCGCACCATCAGACCAGCCCGCTCTATCCTGTGATCGGGCATCTGGAGCGGGCGGCGGGCTTTGCTGCGGACGATCCCGCTGCAACGCGGCTCGACAAGCTCGAGGCGCTGCTCGCGCTATCGACCGAACATGTCGCCGCGGTGGCTCCGCTGCTCGCGGCATTGCTGTCGCTCGAGACGGATGCGCGCTACCTGCCGCTCGACATGAGCCCGCATCGGCAGAAGGAGCGGACGCTCGAGGCGTTGGTCGATCAGGTCCTGGGGCTTGCGACGCGCCGGCCCGTCCTCGCCTTGTTTGAGGATGTGCACTGGGCAGATCCGACCTCGCTCGAGCTGCTCGATCTGCTGGTCGACCGGGTGCAAGGCGCCCCCGTGCTCGTCCTCATCACCTTCCGGCCCGAGTTCGTGCGGCGCTGGACGCGCTATGCCCATGTGACCCCGCTGACCCTCAGCCGGTTGAGCCGCCGGCAGGGCGCGGCAATGGTCGCGCGGCTGAGCGGCGGCAAGGCGCTGCCGCCTGCGGTGCTCGACCAGATCGTCGCGAAGACCGACGGCGTGCCGCTGTTCGTCGAGGAGCTGACGCGGACTGTGCTGGAGACCAATCTACTCCGCGATGAGGGCGACCATTACGCGCTCGCGGGGCCGCTGCAGCCCATGGCAATCCCAACCACACTCCAGGAATCGCTGTTGGCCCGGCTTGACCGGCTGGCCCCCGCTCGTGAGGTGGCCCAGGTCGCGGCCGCGATCGGGCGGGAATTCTCTTATGAACTGCTGGCGAGGACGGCGCAGTTGCCGGAGAGCGACCTGCAGGCGGGGTTGGATGACCTCGTCGATTCGGGCCTCGTGTTCCGGCGCGGGACGCCGCCGCAGGCAACCTACAGCTTCAAGCATGCGCTCGTGCAGGACGCCGCCTATGCGACCCTGGTGCGCGTCAAGCGACAGCGCCTGCACGCCCGCATCGCCGCTGCGATCGAGCAGCATTTTCCGGAGACTATGCAGGCGCAGCCCGAACTTGTGGCCCACTACTACACGGAGGGCGGACTGATCGAGCCGGCGACCGAGTATTGGTTGAAGGCGGGACAACGAGCCATCGCCCGATCGGCTATGGCTGAAGCGCTTGCGCAGTTACGGAACGGATTGAATCTTGCCGCGGGGTTGCCCGAGGCCGATCGAAGGCGGCGCGAACTTGACCTGCAGGTTGCGTTGGGCGTCGCGCTGATGGCCACGCAAGGCTGGGCGTCGCCGGAAGCTGGACGGGCCAACGCCCGTGCCCGCGAGCTCTGCGAGCAGATCGGAGCCACCGCCCAGCTCTGGCCCGTGCTCTATGGTCAATGGGTGTTTCACGGCGTGCGCGCCGAGCACAACGCGGCGCGCGACGTGGCAGACGAGTTTTTGCGCCGGGCGCAGAATCATCAGGAAACTTCCGCAACCATAGTTGCTCACCGCGTCAGCGGGACCGGTGCCCTGTGGCGCGGCGAGATCGCCGCTGCCCGCCTCCATCTGGAGCGGACGCTCGCGCTCTACGACCCAGAGCGGCATCGCTCGCTCGCCTTTTTCTACGTGCAGGATCCTCGGGTGGCGGCGCTGTCGGCGCTGTCATGGACGTTGTTGGCGCTGGGCTATCCGGAACAGGCCTTGGCACGGAGCCGCGAAGCGCTCGATGCCGCCAACGATCTCAATCACCTCAACACGCTGGCGTACGCTCTCCTGTTCGCGTGTCTCTTCGAGCAGTACCGCCGGGCGGCGCCCGAAGCCCGGAATCGAGCCGAGGCACTGGTTGAGCTCTCGACCGAGCAGGGTTTTCCGCATTTCCTTGCGCCTGCCACCGTGATCCGCGGATGGGCTCTGACCGAGTCAGGTGAGTTAGAGACAGGGCTGGCGCAGCTTCGGCAGGGCTTGCCGGCTTGGCGTGCCACCGGGGCAAATGTCTATGAGCCGCATTTTCTCGGCCTCCAGGCCGAGGCGCTTGGCCGCTCCGGCGCAGTGGAGGAAGGCTTGGATTTGATTGCAAAGGCGCTCGACCGCGTGGAAGAAACCGGCGAGCGGTGGTTCGAGGCCGAACTCCATCGGATGATGGGCGAGCTGATGCTGCGGCTGCCGAGGCCCGATCCGATCGCCGCGGAAGCACGGCTCTGCCATGCCGCTGCAACCGCGCGCCGGCAAGGCGCCAAGCTCTGGGAACTGCGCGCAGCGACATCGCTCGCGCGACTTTGGATAGAACAGCGCCGGCGCAGCGAAGCTCACGACCTGCTCAGTCCGCTCTATGGCCAGTTCGCTGAGGGCTTTGAGACAGCGGATCTCCAGGCTGCCAGAGCAGTACTTCGAGAGATCATTGTCAGCTCCGAGAAGAAGCCGATCCCAGGTCCCAGCAGTTGATTCTGCAACGAGCATCGCAGCTCCCTGGTCAAGTCGGCCGCGCGGGAGACCGCGTCCTAGTAGATCGCCTGGCCCCACCCAACCTCAGCCAGAATTTCGGAACGCGGAGAACGCCTCCGCGTTTGCGACACGTGAGTAAGGCAGGTGCACTGCCCGCCTCAGCGCTCAACGCCAGCGGCGGGCTCTCGTGAGTTGCGTCAGTGGCGAAGCGTACCAAGGCACCTCCGGCCAAAGCGCCGGAAGCCGCGCCCATGCCGGGCTTCATCAGCCCGCAGCTGGCGGTCCCGAAGATGAAGCCGCCTTCGGGGGCTCAGTGGATTCACGAGATCAAATACGACGGCTACCGCATCCAGCTCCGCATTGACGGCGACGACCGCAGAGCCTTGACGCGGAAAGGTTTGGATTGGACGAACAAGTTTTCCACCATTGCGGGCGCCTTCGACATCCAGGGACAGGCGATCGTGGATGGCGAGGTCGTGGTCATCCACGAGGATCGTCCCAGCTTCGCCGAGCTGCAGGCCGATCTCGCAAGGGGCGATCAGGATCGCCTGCTGTACTTCGCCTTCGATCTCCTGTGGCTCGATGGGCGAGACCTTCGGAACTTGTCCCAGCTTGCCCGCAAAGAGCTGCTGAAGCAGCTGATCGAGAGCCACAAGCTGGAGAAGCCGATCGTCTACAGCGAGCACCATGTCGGGGACGGGCAGGCGTTGTTCGAGGCTGCAAGCAAGCTCAACTACGAAGGCATCATCTCGAAGCGGGTTGACGCGCCGTACCGGTCGGACCGGGTCGAAGCCTGGCAGAAGATCAAGGCTGTCCAGCGCGAGAAATTTCCCGTGGTCGGGTTCATCAAAGATCCCTCCGGCGTCGCGGCGCTATACCTCGGCAAGCGGGAGGGCAAAGAGCTGCGCTACATGGGCAAAGTCGGGACCGGCTGGTCTCGAACCAAGTCCGCGGAGATCCGCAAGGCACTGGAGACCGTCGTCAGCCCCAAAACCAAGCTCACCAAGCCCGTCAGTAAGCCGAAGGCCACCTGGGTCGAGCCGAAGTTCTACGCTGACGTGGAGTATCGCGACATCACATCCGAAGGGTTGTTGCGCGCCAGCTCATTCAAGGGGCTGAGCAAAGGAACGCGCCGTTCCTAGCTGCGTTTTAGCTTCCACAGTATGCGTGGAGTACCGGCCGTGAAACCGGATCGCGTGAGGGCAGCCGTCAAGCAGGCCCAGGCCATTCTCGCAAGCTATGTCGAGCCGGGGGCGCGCGACGGCAACAAGACAATCAATGATCTGCTGGATGTTCTCGATGACGAAGAGCTGATCGAGGCCATGGAGAGGGAAGATGCGCAAGGCACTGGCAGAACTGAGTGAGGACGAACGTGACGTGTTGCTTTATCTGGCCGACCTCGGCACTGCAGCATGTCTCTCGGGCCTGATCGTCAGCATCCTCAAGCTCATAGGCGATCTGTTCTGACAAAGCCTGATTGCCCGATCTGGCTTGGCATCGGCTTTGTGTGCGAGAGCCATCCCGGTCGCGCTCGGAGTCCTTTTCTAGGCCTCTAATAGTGGTCGCTGGCCAACAAGCGGGAGCCGGCCGGACTTGCACCGTGCTCGTCGACCTCATGAGTTCGAGCAACATGGGTTTGAGCAAGTCGGCGTGGGGCTACCACGGGAAAGTCCGCTAGCGAACAACGCCTGCCGCATCGTCATCCTCGTTCGGCAAGAGCCAATCGATCGCAAGCAGGCCGGCCTCAAGTAGAACGAAGGCAACAACACCGCCGAGCAGTCCGAAGAACACAATCGAGAAGGTCGCGAGCATGATCGCGCAGAAGACGTCGGCAAGCACCTTGTAAGTGCGTTGCGCCTGGTCCTGCTTGGGCATGAAGTACGGCATCCCGGCTCCTCCAGCATTTGGGTCAGCCTAGTCAAAACGAGCGGCGATCGTCTGTTCCCTATGGAAGGTAGAGCTACCCGCGCACTCGCACGCGTGCATCCCTTCTGGGCGGGTGCGACGTAAGGGCGGCGCAGGCGGCACAATTCCTCCTTCTCAGTCCAACGTCGGACTCGACTTTTCGTTCCGTTTTTGTTCTCATGGACCATATTCAAAATCGCGGGGCTGAACATGCCGGACCTGGACGTTGTCAGGCGGGAGATCGAACGGATGCGCATCCGGATGGGAAGGCAGAGGAAGGAGATCCTCCAATTGCAGCGGGCGGGAGTCGGGACGGCCTCGGCCGAAGCGCTGCTGTCGCGGATGGAAGCGAAGATTGAAAGTCTTTGCGCCCAGCGGGACGCGCTGAAGAGCGCGCAGCCGCGCCAGACCAAGGGCAGGGTGCTCGGCGGGAGGACATGGTGAGCAGGCGTTGGTTCGACGATGAGAGAGAGCTATCGCCCTTCCTGACCGCGCTCGAGGACGTTCGCCGAAGAGCGACGCGGGAAGGGTGGTGCTATGCCCACGTCCAGGCCATCATCGTGGCCATCGACCAGTACGCGGAAGCTGCGACCGGTAACCGCGACTATTTCCTGAACAAGCCGGTTTCAATTGGTGAGAGCCGGAAGGCCGGGGACGTTCGGTGAGGGGCGGTTCTACTGCGGGACAGGCCGAGCGGTTACGGCGGTTGAACCCCGCTGACGACCGACGCGACCTATTGCCATGCTTCAAGGCCTGCTCTGCGCGATCGCGGAGATGCTCCTGTCTGCCGCATGGAGCGCCATCGTCAGATTCTTCGGTCTGGAAAACGTCGTCGAAATCGTGACGGCGGTCTTCGGGCTCGGCTGCATCGTGATTGGCTTCACGGTGTTCGTGCTGGGCGGCCAGTGAATGTGGGAAGGCTCGCCCACCCGGATCGCATCTTGCGATGCGATCCGACCTCTCCCTAGGGGAGAGGTGCTCACGGCCCGCACCGATTCAATCAAAACGCATCCGCTTCAGGCTGCGATCCGTTGCTCGACCGGCGCCGTCAGGTATTTGAGCACTTCTGCGTGCTCGAGGTCGGGGACCGCGATGGCCGTGTGGCTGTACATCGCATGGCTCCGCGAGTTTGCGATCTTGTCCAGGATCTCTTTGCCTTTGATGACATGGAGGCCCATGCCGTCACCAGAGGGGAAGATCGCGAGCACGACGTCATAAGCTGCGATGACGGCTCGCAGCGCTTCGGCCTTGTCCTCGGCGATATCGACAAAAACGCGTACATCAGCCGCGAGTTCACGCAGCTCGTTAAAATCCAGCACTGTGAGGATACTCCAACGCAACGATACTGATGCGAGATTGGAGGCGTTAGGTTACCGAAGTCTCAACAAGGCGTGCCCAGTCACAAGTTTCACGATGAGGTGACTCGTCGTGCTCGCTAGCGCCTGGCTTCGTCTTTGCGAAGCTTGGCCTCCGCAGCCTCGTCCACGAGGTTCAAGGCGAGGCCGTCATAGCTCAGCTTGAGCTCACGGCCGACGATCCATGTCCATCCCGCGCGGACCTTGATCGGCTGGGCGTTGAACTGGTCGGAGATCGATTTGACGGCGGCTTCCTGCGGCCCCGGATTGTTCAACTCCGCATGGACACGCCAGATCGGATGCTTGGCGTCAGCGTCGTCACTATCGACCGTGACCTTGGCGCCATTGATCTCGCATTCGAGGACGTACGAGCCCCGGATCTGGCGGCAGAGGTAGCGACGTTGACTGACGAGCTTGCTGGTCTCGTCGAATGTCATCCCGGGCGAGAAACCGAAGATGTCGGATTTCTTCACGAGGGCCAGGGACGCGGGCTTCAAGAAGCTCGGCTGGATGGCGACGAGGGCGGCGATTGCAACAACGATCAAGCCGGCGATGACGATAGCGACCTTCATGAGTCCCCCACGAGAAACCTTTCGACCATATAGCAGCCGCGGCGCTCTATCAGGCCGGCAAAAGCGAAAACCCCGCCTGGGGGAAGCGGGGCTTTCTGGTGGGGTGAAGCTTAGGGACTTCAACGAGTAAGACGCGCCAGGCGGCAAATGGTTCAAAAAGAATCGGCAAATGCTGCAACATCTTTCACAGGAAGTCGGGAACCCTAGAGAACCCCTGCTTGCGTTTTGGGCCTCGATAGGCTCTAAGCCCGGTCACTTCATGACCTCTGGCATGAATTAGAAGCGCGCCTCCGCGGTCCGGCCGCGTCCACAGCAGAGTTTACGCACGCGCATCCCTTCAAAGGAATTCAGAACATGGCGAAGATGACGAAGACCCAATTGATCGATGCAATTGCGGAAGGCACGCAGCTGTCGAAGAACGACGTGAAGTCGGTGATCGAATACATGGCGACGGTGGGCTACAAGGAGCTCAACGAGTCCGGCGAGTTCGTCATTCCCGGCTTCGTCAAGATGTCGGTGGTGAACAAGCCCGCGACCGAAGCCCGGATGGGCATCAATCCCTTCACCAAGGAGCCGATGCAGTTTGCGGCCAAGCCGGCGAGCAAGTCGGTCAAGGCCTCGCCGCTGAAGGTGGCCAAGGACGCCGTCTAAGGCGCCGGCGATGCCGGGGCCACTTCGCGCAGCATCGCAACGGATCAGCGGCTGAAGTCGAGGTGGTGCTCGGCGACGGCAATGCCGAACATCACCACGACGATCAGGAGAAACCACAGGGCCCGCCGGCCGTCGCCTGCCGCGCAACCGCGGCTGACAAGAAAAACCCCGCGCTTTCGCACGGGGCTCTCTTGGCCGACGGCGTTGGGATTTCAGCGCCTGGCCGCCGGCTACGTTCGTAACGTAAGGTTGAAAATCCAAAAAGCAACAGCGCCGCGATGACGGAGTATGTTCGTCAGGCGGCGCTGCCGTATGACTGGGCCCTGAAATCCCCAGCCTCCATGGGTCCCGCGCAGCGCGGAAAAGGTTCAAGCCGCCGTGCCCCTGTGGAATTTCGGGGAGGGGCTGGACTTTTTGTTCTCATTTTGTTCTAGTCAATCATCTTCTCTTGGAGGTGATTCATGACCGTCGAGAAACAGCGCGAAGTGATCAGGCTCTGGAACGAGCTCAGGAAGCTCGAAGGCCCGGCTGCAGAGGAGCTGCGCATCCAGATCCTGGAATGCTTTTCGGAGAAGGGCAAAGCAAGGCGGGCGGCGTGAGTGGATCGGCGAGAGTGGACGCAACGTGCGACGGAACGAACGTGTGAAGTCACGCGTTCGTGCAGCATGACGTGCCCGCAATGCGCCAAGCCGATGACGGCAAACTCACCCAACAGCTTTCGGTGCGAGTCGTGCCGCGAGATCGTCATCGTGTTCACAATCGCCTCTAAATTCTTGCCGCCGAAAATTTTGCCGCCGAAGAGTCCTGTGCCGGTGGCGGCGCCCGCTTTCATCGATCGTTAGGATTCGCGTCTCTCTGATTTTTCCGACTCCGATTCGTTCTTTGCGAACGAAATGGAGTCGGATGCAGAACAAGCCGTGCCTTCTGTATCGATGCGGGACATGTCGGTCACGGCTGGCTTTTGCAGGCAGTCGTTTGTTGCGACCGCGACTCGCGGCTGCGCCAGGACAAACTGTTGGTGCCGCAGCGATCGACCTCACGTGATCGGGCACTCGCCGCGCGCGCTCACACCACTTGTTAAGAGTTGCTCCGCGCCGATTTCTTCGATTCCGATTCGTTCTTCGCGAACGAAAGGGAGTCGAAGCTGGAACAAAGGCGGTCGGGCGCGGCGCACCGAGATCTTGGCGCAACGTCTAACGAAACCTTGTCCGAAAGCCGATAACCCTATTCGGTTAGGTTAAAAGCCCAATCGCGTTGCGCTTGCCGCTACTTGGGATAGGTGTGTGGCAACGACAATCAAGAAGCGATTTTGCGAAGAAGCCATTTTGTCATGACGCCATTTTCAGAGCCGTCCTTTCATCAAGGCGATCGCCACACCTACCGGCGCGTCGCCATCGTCGGCACGCTCTTCTGTCTCGCTTTCGTGGGGATCAGCTTCTCGCTGCGGCCGCAGGCCGAGGACACCGGTGTCGCGGTCAAGGCCGATCGGCTGGTGCGCACGGCAGGGCAGGCGCTGCACGCGAACTAGCGCTTCTCGCCGCAGATCCGGTCGTTCGCGGACGTATCCCGGAACGTGCCGCCGCGCGTCGCGAGCGCCACGAAACCGGCATAGCCGCACAGGTTGAGCAGGACTTCGAGCCACGCGGGCATGTCGGGCCTCTTCTGCCTGAAGACGACTTCAACGTGTGCGCGAAAATCTTGTTCCGCGCTCACAAAAAGAAACGTCTTTCGGTGCCGCGAGGAAGGATCGAACTGCCGGCCGAAGGCCGCAACGCTGGCAGCCGCTATGGTCTGCTGCATCTCTCCTGCGAAACTAAAAAAACCCCGCCAGCACCGCGGAGGATGCTGACGAGGTCTTCGTGCTGTCGCCTCAACCCGGATGGCGGAGGCTTCCGCACTTACGATGTCAATCGGCGCAGCGAGCGTTCGTTCCCGCGGGTTCACGGTTTTTTTTGACCGTTTTCGGTTCCGCACTGCGCGCAACCATCGCAGGCCCTCGCAGTTGTCCCGCGAGACGCGCGAAGGAGGAAAATCATGAAGAAGACACTGGCAGTTCTGGCCACCGTCGCAGCCGTCGGCGTAACCGCGGTCGCGGCGCCTGCGCCAGCCGAGGCGCGCGGCCGCGGCATCGGTCCGGGCCTCGCATTCGGCCTTGCCGCCGGCGCAATTACGGCGGGCGCAGTCGCAGCATCGCATCCCTATGGCTATTACGGGCCGGGCTACGGCTATTATGACGACCCGGGCTACTATTACGGACCGGGTCCCTACGCCTATTATGGCGGCGGACCGTACTACCGGCACCACTACTGGCGGCACTGGTAGCGAGTTTTAAAGCGAAAAGCCCGGAGCGAGGCTCCGGGCTTTTTTCGTTCGTGTGCGCGTGACGTCACGCCCTACGGCCAGAGCGAGGGACGTTCGACCTTGCGCGCATTCTCGAGCGTCGACACGAAATATTCCTCGCGCTCGCGCTTGAACTTCTCCTGGGTGGCGCGGAAGGCGGCAACACGGGTGGCGATCTCCTCGCGTTCGCGCGCTTTGCGTTCTTCATCTTCGGTCATATCCATCCCCTCTGTTCGCACCTGTTTCCACTGACCTCGAGCACTGCCGCCGCATCGCGCCGCGAGTCGGATTCGATACATCCATTGGGGCTCCCGAATGGGGCGTCAATGGGGAGGAGGCATTGCAGGATTGTGATATGCGATGGGCGGCAGGAATTGCCGAGTCTGTTTCTCTTCGCTCTTTTCGCCACGGTGGATAAGAGCGTCAATAATCTTGGCGCTTGTGCCATGCAGTGAGCGCAAAACACATCGGGAGCAGCACGTGATAGCATCGGACCTTCGCAGCGGCGTTGAACGGCTCGGCGACATGATCGCCGAAGCCAAGCGAATCGTGCCGTTCACCGGTGCCGGCATCTCGACCGAATGCGGCATCCCGGATTTCCGCTCGCCGGGCGGAATCTGGACGCGCAACCGTCCAATCCCGTTCGAAGAGTTCGTGGCGAGCCAGGAGGCGCGCGACGAATCCTGGCGCCGGCGCTTTGCGATGGAGGAGGTGTTCGCGGCGGCAAAGCCGGGCCGCGGCCATCGCGCACTGGCCTCGCTCTACCGCGCCGGCAAGGTTCCCGCCGTCATCACCCAGAACATCGACAATCTGCACCAAGCCTCGGGGCTGGCTGCCGAGCACGTGATTGAACTTCACGGAAATACTACTTATGCGCGATGTATCGGATGCGGGCAGGCCTATCAACTCGACTGGGTGAAGCGCCGGTTCGATGCGGAGGGCGCCGCGCCCAATTGCACCATGTGCGACGAGCCGGTGAAGACCGCCACGATTTCGTTCGGCCAGATGATGCCCGAGGATGAAATGCAGCGCGCAGCTGCGCTGTCGCAGACCTGCGACCTCTTCATCGCCATCGGTTCCTCGCTGGTGGTGTGGCCGGCAGCGGGCTTTCCGATGATGGCGAAGAACGCCGGCGCACGACTTGTGATCATCAATCGCGAGCCGACCGAGCAGGACGACATCGCCGACCTCGTGATCCATCACGACATCGGCGAAGCGCTTGGGCCCTTTGCCGGCAATTGAGGCATCAATTTGATTCGCGGCTGTGCAAGCTGTTCATAGGTTCCGGCGAATCTCTTTTTTGTCTATGCCTCGCAACCGGGAGTGTTATCTTTTGAGTCGAAAGATTCGCGTCGCGTCGAATTGAGAACATTCTCTTAAGACGCGTGATTCGAGCGCCGCCAAAGTGGCGGGTTGCATGGCAGTGTGGGGTCCGGGGTTATGGGGTCGTCGGACGGATTTGAGTCCAAGAAGGTCGGAGTTCCCGTGGGCGAGCACGGCAGCGGTCGCGACAGCGCGCTCAGCCCCTTCACCGGACTGGGTGAAGGCAGCGCCAACCTCGTCGAGGTTCACGGCGTCATCAAATGGTTCGACGCCTCGAAGGGCTACGGCTTCATCGTGCCCGACAATGGCTGGCCCGACGTGCTGCTGCACGTCACCGTACTCAGGCGCGACGGCTTCCAGACTGCTTACGAGGGCGCCCGCATCGTCGTTGAGTGCGTCCAGCGCGCCAAGGGCTATCAGGCATTCCGCGTGGTCTCGATGGACGAATCCACCGCGATCCATCCGGCGCAGATGCTGCCGCCGCGCACCCACGTCACGGTCACCCCGACCAGCGGCCTGGAGCGGGCCCAGGTCAAATGGTTCAACCGGCTGCGCGGCTTCGGCTTCCTGACCTGCGGCGAGGGCACGCCCGACATCTTCGTGCACATGGAGACACTGCGCCGCTTCGGCATGACTGAGCTGCGCCCCGGCCAATATGTGCTGGTCCGATTCGGGCCCGGCTCCAAGGGCATGATGGCGGCCGAGATCCATCCCGAGACCGGGTCGCCGGGCTTGCAGTCGCACTAGAGCCTGATCGGTTCTGATTGATTCAGAACCGAAGCTCTAGATTCTTGTTTTGACGCGTTTTCTTCACGCGAACCGGTATCCACTTCGCTCGAAAACGCTCTAAAGGCATCAATTCCCGCAATCGTGAGCAGAGGCGTGCCGGCCAGCCAGCGCGCCTCTGGCTTTTCCGGCGACCGTTGCGTAAGGACTGTTCCAGTCCCACGCCCCGAGAGTCCCCATGAATTCTGATCGAAAGGCCGTCTGGTCCGTTGCGAAGGGCTGTCTTGCCGCCATCCTCGTCGTTGCCGGCATGGCGGTCGCAATCGGATCTGTCCGCGCCGCGAGCTTCCAGCCGCTCGAGATCGTCACCAGAAACGGCGTGCAGGTGTTCTCGGTCGAGATGGCGACAACCGAGCAGGAGAAGCAGACCGGCCTGATGTACCGCAAGGAACTGGCCGACGGCAAAGGCATGCTGTTCGACTTCAATCCCGAGCAGGAAGTGTCGATGTGGATGAAGAACACCTACGTCTCGCTCGACATGATCTTCATCCGCGCCGACGGCCGCATCCTGCGCATCGCCGAAAACACCGAGCCGATGTCGACCAAGATCATCTCGTCCCAGGGGCCGGCCCGGGCGGTGCTGGAGGTGGTGGCGGGAACGGCGCAGAAATACGGCATCCGTCCTGGCGACCGGGTCGCCCACCCGCTGTTCGGCAGCAAATAGCCGCCCGGGAACGGCGTCATTGGCGCCTTGCTGGCGCGCCGGGAAGCGTGTATCGACGGGGCTCGCCGGACATTCGGGGTATAGCGCAGCCTGGTAGCGCGGCAGTTTTGGGTACTGCAGGTCGTTGGTTCGAATCCAGCTGCCCCGACCAACTAACCCGCTGAAACTGCGGCGACATTTGTTCTCCTTTTCCATGCTAATTGCGCCCGTGCTAACCCCGGGGAAGCACCGGGGAAGCACGAGCGCGGATTTTGAGCCTGTCGGGCGGCTTTGTCACCGCCCGCCAACGTCGTTTTTCAATGCAGCGTGTTCTCTATTGCTGCTTTGGCTTCCATCATCTGTAGCGCCGTCGGCAGGGTCACGGCCGCATCGATCTCGACCAGGTTGCCAGGCAGGGCGCGGAATTGGCCGGCGCCCTTGCCTTTGAGGGGCGCCAGCATCGCGGCGGCGATCGCCGAGCTCACCTGACAGCGGACCAAAACGTTTCCATCTTCGATCGCTAGGATCAGATCAGTGCTGCGGCGAGCGAGCAGGGCGCCAAGATCAGTCGAGTGGGTCGAGGTGCGGGGGGCGGTTGAGTTGCGCATAGTGTTTTGCCTTTCGAGCAAGATGCGAGTCCAGGGGCGAAATGACCGACACTAGGCGGCCCCGCGCACCTTTGGGCGTGCGCCTTGGACATACGCGCGCGGCCC
This sequence comes from Bradyrhizobium zhanjiangense, assembly GCF_004114935.1. Taxonomy (NCBI): domain Bacteria; kingdom Pseudomonadati; phylum Pseudomonadota; class Alphaproteobacteria; order Hyphomicrobiales; family Nitrobacteraceae; genus Bradyrhizobium; species Bradyrhizobium zhanjiangense. The sequence continues at coordinate 5,365,122 of NZ_CP022221.1, read as the reverse complement.
CTGGACAAGATTTGTGATTGCCGCTCACCGGATTGGCTCTCGGCTAGTGTTTCGGGCTTTCGACCCGCGATCAGGATGAGGCCCGCCGAAAAATCAGCAACGAATATTTTGTCGGGAAAAGTCTAATACGTAAAACCAGACAAGTTAGCGCTTGATCGGTTTGCGCATTCTATCGATTTCAGCGCTTTTGTCGGGTTTCGAAAGCGCGCAACATCAAACAAGAAATGCCCGGGTTGCAGGCGCGTTTGTGAGTCCAAGAATCGAAGAACGTCAACGGCTTAGCGATATGGTAACTGTTCTCGAAGGGGCAGAGGTCCCGCGGCTACGGGCAAGGTCGTTGAAGCAATTGCATGTGATGCCTAAGACCGGGCGGTATCCACCCCCGGCCCGGACCCTGCCCCTTGGGGGAGCCGCCCACTTGGCGTCCGAAGGCCGCAAAGCCGCTTCGCTAATTTTTTGATTCCGAAAAGTTCGAGACCGCGCTCACTGAGGATCATCGGCGATGTCGGCTAAGATTCCGCTTCGTTCGATAGGATCGATCACTTGCTTGTTGAGGACCTCTACGGCGCACCTCTTGAGAACCTTCTTCACCAGCTTGTACTTTTCTAAGTAGAACTTGAGCCCGCGAGCTGTCTTCGTGTTTTTCGGATCACGTTCGTACGTTACGTTTTTGGTTGCAGCAGCGATATCCTGTTTTAGGCTCTTGAGGCCGCTTTCGAAGGATTCATCTCTGCACTTCTTAGCGTAATCTTCCGGGTCAAGGTCGGTGATTTCTCGCGGCGGATCTTGAGGGTCGTCGGCTGCCTGGGAAGGCCCGTTATCGGAAGACGACTTCGCTTCCAATCGAGTTGGGCTCTTCTCGGCTTCTTTGACTACCGGCTCTTTCACTACCGATTCTTTGATGCGCGAAGGGTCGATCTTCGCATGCTCCATGCTGAGCGAAGCGTTCTCGAGCGCCTTCTTGAACTCGGATGAAATATCGGCGATCGCATCCAGTGCGCGCTTCGATCCGGCCACTGTGCTGGAGGTAACTTGCGCTTGTTTGGCTGGTTGAGCGGTTGGAGCGGGAGCCGTTGCAGCGGCTTTTGGTGGTGCGTCGTCGCACTTCATCGGCTTTAGCTCGACGCCATCTATCTTGCCGCTCACGCCGCTACAATCTTTCGTCGGCCTAACCGGTTTTCCATTTTGGTTGCCAACTAGTGTCGCGTCCTTCGAACCGGTCTCCGCCGGCTTGGCGGGCGCCGCGGGCGCTCGACCGATTCGCACGGCCCGTGCGATGCCACCGTTGGCCGTAATCGAGCCGTCCGGCTGTAGCGTGTACACCCACGAGCCCAGGCTGGTCGTGTAGGTCATGTTGTTTCCTGAGCAAGTCCAGGTGCCTTCGGCCTGGCACGCCGCGTGCTCACTACAGATCGCTCGCCCGTCGGCAGTGAGCGTGCCCTTATTTCCTCCGGAATGCCGCCATTCGCCGATAAACTTAGAAGCACAGCTTGCTGGCGGAGCGGCAAACGCGGGCGTCACAAAAACAGCTGCCGCGAAGGGCAGGCTCACCAAATATCGCACTGAAATCCCCCAAGACCAAAAACCACCAGACGTTATCGGCAGTCACAC